>JAWXBH010000199.1:0-47215 GCA_034439935.1 bacterium | reverse complement strand
GCCCGTATTGGCATTTATAAAATCTATACTATAAAGTAATGTCTGAGTATTTGACTTCTGTGTGACCCAGCTAAGTCCACCGTCAGTTGTCTTTGCGATGGTTCCGAGTATGCCTGCGGCGTAGCCCGTCTGAGAATTCACGAGTTTCACGCATTGGAACTGATTCCCTGTCGGTACAGGTGACTGCCAGTACCATTGTGAGTGAAGTGGCTGTGTAAATATTGTAATTGACGTAAATAAGATGAGCAGAGAGTACCGAATATTTTTACTCAAACCAAAGATTTTATGATGTAATGAAAGCACGCGGAGGAATAAAATATTCATAAACTAAAATTAGATTATAGAACCTGCAAAAGTTTTAAATAGTTGAGGCAATATAAAACTAAATTACAGAAATGTCAAACAGCAATTTTTACGGTTTGTGAAAAAATATTTTGATAGGGGATTTTAAAAAGTACGATCACAAGCTAAACTTATTCTGCAAAAACCATATACTTGTGAGATGTATTTCAGATTCTGACTTGCCTATTTTGTATAAAATAAAAATAAGGAGTAGTCATGATCAGGCTTTACAAAAAACAAAAACCCTCGAAGATCTTTATAATTATCATTTCAATCATAGTATTAACTTCCGCTGATCTTTATGCGCAAAATTTTGTGAAGATCACAGATAATAATAATCCGGTGGTCTCCGATATTTTCAGCGGAAATTATTTCGGGTCGAGCTGGATGGACATTGACAACGACGGCAGGCTGGATCTGTATGTTAACAGGAAGGCAGTCTACAGAAATCTCGGTGGCGGTAATTTTGTAAAGCTTCAGACTGCACTCGGAGATCAGACAGCTAATCTCAGCAACACGTAGGCTGACTATGATAATGACGGAAGGATCGACTGCTTCCTCACCGCGACGAATGACTCAACTTCTTCGCTTAATAAAAATGACGGCAACGGAATTTTTACTGATATAACAGCAGGCGATATTGGTGACACTGCATTATACCACAGGCTGGGGATGCGCGTTCGGAGATTATGATAATGACGGTTATGTTGATCTTGTGATCGCTGCCGCAAACACCTTTGGGGTTGTCAATCATCCGTGCAGAATTTTCCATAATAAAGGGGACGGCTCATTCAGTAAGGTAGTCTCGCCCGGACTTACGGATACGCTCGGACCGTATACTGTTCCGTCATGGACTGACTTTGATTAGGACGGAGACATGGACCTTTTCTTCGGTTGCGGTCCCGACGGAAGCACTTCGCCCGATCATCATTACAAAAATTTACTAAGGGAAACGGGGACAGCGACACTTGTGAGGCTTGATCTTGTGCCTCTTACGACAGATCTTCTCGACGGACAAAACCGGAATTTCATTGACTACGACAATGACGGAGATCTTGACGCATACCAGACAAATTATGCGAAGATATATTTATGCAGTCCAAATAAATTTATGATAATCCTGTTTTTTGAAATAGTGATTATATTTTTAATTCGTGACCATTCGTGAAATTGGTGGCAAGTTTTTTCCTTATTTTGACGGATGTGATATAAATGTTACGGTAACATCTTTATCTCTACTTCTTTAGCGGAGATTTACTTAATTTATTTTAAATTATAAATCACGTTTAGCTCCCCAAATAAGTTACTTTTGTTTAATGATCCGAAAGTTCTTTTCAATATATGTTTTTATCTTAATTCCGGCTGTTTATTTTTTAAGCTGTGAAATTAACTCCCCGTCACTCCCGACATGGGAAACAAGTTTAAGTATTCCCTTTGCAAAAAAGTCTTATAATATTTTTGACATTATTAAACGCAACAATAATCTGGGTGCCGACTCTCTTAACAATGATCAGGTCTTCATTTACGGCGAATCAAATTACAGAAGAGTGTTTGGTGAAGACATAGAGTTTGACGGTATTAATACGACGAACATTACTGCGGCGTCGACTCTTGAGCTTGATACGTTTATTGTAGTTGATGACTCTACATTTGTAAGATGGACGGAATTTCTTGACGGCAGCTTAAGCTTTACTTTTTTTAATACTTCCAATGAAAGTTATAATGTAAACGCATCAATTAAAAATCTTTTTAAAGTTTCGGACAATGATACGGCGAGAATTCAGACAAACGTACCTTCAATGAAAGAAAGAACCGTCATTCTAAATATGGCTGATTATTATGTTATGAATGAAAATTTAGAAAACAGGCTAAAGCTGCATCTTGATTTTCAATCATCGACTCCGGTACCCGTAAATTTCAATTATACTTTGACGCCTTATTCAATAAAGGAGATCAGAGGACGTCTGAAGCCGCTTAATACAGGCATTACATCAGATGAGGTGCTTGATCCTTTTGGTTCGGATGTACCTGAAGGTGAGCTTAACTTTGCATCGATCACACCCAATAAAAATTTCCTTATACTTAAAAAATATTCCAGCATCTACAATGTTGATTTTGCGAACATATCAATTACAGGTGAGAACAAGAACGGACACAAAGTGAGATTGAAATATCTTCGTACCGGTAATGCAGGCGATCCTGTTGATTCGATATTTACTCTCACACTTCCCGCTGAGCTCGATTCTCTTGCCTTTCCTATAAATGAAAGCAACAGCAACATACTTGAATTCATTAACAACATTCCTAAAAAAATATTTCTTGAAAGAAATGATTTTCTAAACCGCTCATACCAGGATGGAAGCGTTCGGTATACCGACAGTCTTACATTGAAATTTTTAGTACAGGTTCCTCTGGATGTCAGTATTTCAAAGCCGATCATTTTTACCGACACCTCGGACGTAGGGATCAGAGATCCTGATCAGAGAAAAAATCTTGACGACATAAAAAATCTTACATTTACTTTAAATGCTGTTAACGGATTTCCTCTGAAAATCACTGCCAAGATCATTATTCTTGATTCTGCTTTTAATCCTATTCTGGCAATAACACATATTGTCGGCAATCAACCGGATTCATCTATACTTGTTGCCGCTGCACCGGTCGGGCAGGACGGATATGTTAATAATAAAATCACATCAGCTTTTACTTCCGAACTTGACAGCGCTATGATACAGCAGGTTAAGCGGATGGGAAAAATGATTTATGAATATAAACTTTATACTGATCCTAACCTCATACCGCCTCCATTGTCAACAGTCAAAATAAAAGGATCAGATGTTATCAGCACATTCAGTCTCGGAACAATCAGAATAAGAATTAACTCGGATAAATAAAAATTATTTTAAAATAAAAATTTTTTTAAAATGAAATTAAAATTTTGTATAGTTCTCATCTCAGCTTTAATTACATGCAATGTTTATCCGCAAAACATTTTATCAGTGAGGAGCCTTTCACTAGGAAACACGTCTGCATCAAATTCTTATGAGATAGACGCGTTAAACCAGAATCCGGCTAATATTATTAATCAAAGATCAAACAACAACGCGTCGGTTTATTTTAATATAGTGACCAATTTTGGATTTCTTTCCAACAGCAAGTATCTCTCATTGGGTTTTTATGATAACTATTTTACGGAAGGCGCAAACGGTAACACAAGAGTATTGACCGAACAGGATAAAAATACTATTTATACTGACGCGTCAAATCAGAAATCTTCAATTGTTATTTCCGGTAAGTTGCTCGCTCTTGTTTATAATACAAAAAAATTCGGTTCATTCGGTCTGTCAGTAGATGAACGATTTACAGCAAACTTTACCGTTGCAAAAGATTTTCTTGACATCGCCCTCTTCGGCAATATCGCTAACAGCTCTTATGATTTCTCTCCGACCTCTGTAAACGCATACTGGACAAGACAAATTAATCTGTCGTATGCTTATGCAGTTTACACTAAAAAAAATAAAACTTTTGACGCGCTGTCATTTGGCGTTTCTGTCAAGCCGCAGTTCGGACTTTATTATCTGGAGACACAAAAGAACGATCTTTTTGTGACTACGAATAATTTCAATTTCATTCAGGGAACAGGAACAATGGAGCTGCTTTATTCAGGTTTGACATCGAATAATGATTTCAAATATTCTGCGGATAACGCAGGATTTGGAGTCGGCTTCGATGTCGGTGTTAATGCGGGAATAAAAAATGTTTCCAGAAGAGGTAAGCTGAATGTCGGTTTAAGCATAACGGATGTCGGATCTATAAACTGGAAAAGTAATAACGCGAAATATTTTTACAATGGTAATTTTATTGTCAACGATATTACAAGCCAGGCACAGCTCGATACACTACGTGAATTAATAAAAGGATCTAAAACTCCGGTGGGTGAATTTTCCGTAGGACTTCCTGCGACACTCAGAGCGGGTATTTCATTCAAGCTCTATGATAATATCAAAAAAGATTCTCTGAATCTAGAACGTGCCTCGTTTTCACTTGACGTAATTAAAGGTCTCAACGAAAAGCTTGGTGCTTCCGAAAAAATCATAATGGGTTTCGGTGCTGAAGTCAATGTCACGAAAATTTTATCAACTAGAATTGGTTTTGCTGTCGGAGGTCCAGAAGAATTCGTAGCAAATCTTGGATTGGGTATCGACTCCGGTCCGGTTCTGATCGATCTGGGAACATACAACATCACCAGTATTTTTAATCCTAAGAATTCAAAAAAACTTTCGGGCGGGTTAAGCATTAAGTTTAAAATAAACTGATCCTGACTTTAATGAATATCGGATAAAAGTTATTTTTGATTAAATTAAATTTCGTTTATGAAAAAGATATTTCTGTTAACCGTTCTACCCCTGATGTTATTTTCCAATGTCAGGTCGCAGAACGATGATCCTGTTCTGTTCAAGGTCACAGGACTATGGGCGGGTACAATGCCGTGCGCTGATTGTGAATCAATCTCTTACCGCCTTAACTTAAGAGAAATTTAACTTTCCTGGATCAGATTACTTACGAAGGAAAAGATGTCAGCAAGCTTATATCTGACGGAAGCTGGAGATTTCTAAATGATTCCACAATTGAGCTCAATTCAAGCAGCGGAACGAAAAGCACATACCGGTTCGCCTCAACTTCCGAAATGGTGATGCTGGATAATAACGGAGAGCGTATTGTCGGTTCGCAGCCGGGAATGTTCCGGCTTACAAAATTATCAAGAGAAGGATTGAAAGACGAAATGAATAATCTTAGTGAATTTGAAAATGCCGGCAACATAAGGGAAGAAAAAAGAATCTCAGGCGTAAACTTTATTGCATACGGAAATGAACCTTTCTGGAATGTGGAGATCGATCTTGGTAAGAGCATAAAGCTGACAGCACTTTTTGATATCGAAGAGATGCACTTTCCAACTCCGCAAATGTTCCCGATAATGGATGTTGCGGGAGTCAGTTACATTTCTTCAAATGACGAAGCTACGATCAATGTGAGCATTTTCCGGCAAAATTGTTCAGACGATATGTCAGGAGAAAATTTTTCTTACCAGGTTACTTCCGATATTCAGTTTAAGAATAACTCGCCTTCAAAAATTTTTACCGGTTGTGGCGCATATCTCAATGACGCGGCTGTAAATAAAAACTGGACACTTGAAAAATATAAAGGAAAGAAGATCTCGAAAAAAGATTTTGATAATGCTTTGCCGACAATGGAGCTTAATTTAACCGAGTCAAAGGTTTTCGGAAAAGCCGGATGTAATTCTTACACCGGTATCGTTGATGGTCAGGGTGATAAGCTGAAGTTCGGATATGATTTCGCGATGACACGCATGTTCTGTGATAATATGGATTTCGAAAGAAAGTTTATGGAAACGATCACGGGTAAGACACTCATCTATGAAGTTACTGAAGGAAAATTAAAATTGAAAGATGGTGATAATGTTGTCATGGAATTTACAGAAACAACTGAATAATTTTTTTAAAGGACCGCGTGCTAATCCACGCGGACCTTTCTCTTCTCAAACTGCGCTTGAAAAATGCTGTTTAATTCTTTAGAGTTTGTTTTTTTCTTCGTTGTTGTAACTGTTCTCTATTTTACACTCCCTCAAAAATACCGGTGGTTCCTCCTTCTTGCAGCAAGCTGTTACTTTTACATGTTCTTCATTCCATACTATATTGTGATCCTGTTCTCAACGATCATCATCGATTACTTCGCGGTCATACAGATCGAACGGGCGACAGGGAGGAAACGGAAGCTGTATCTTATCTTCAGCCTCATTGCAAACATTGGGATACTTATGGTATTTAAATATTATAATTTTTTTATTGATAATATTAATTTTTTCAACCAAAGCATTTTCAAAGCCGATCCGCTTCCGTACTGGTCGATCATTCTTCCTGTCGGATTATCCTTTCATACTTTCCAGGCATTAAGCTATTCAATTGAAGTTTACCGCGGCAATCATAAAGCCGAAAGACATTTTGGCATATACGCTTTATATGTCATGTTCTATCCGCAGCTTGTCGCGGGACCGATCGAAAGACCTCAGAATATGCTCCACCAGTTCTATGAAAAGCATCATGTAGATCTTATAAGAATAGCCAACGGTTTAAAGCTGATGGCGTGGGGATTATTTAAAAAAGTTGTAATTGCTGACCGGCTGGCGATCGTTGTGAATCAGGTGTATGATCATCCGCAGCAGTACGAGGGAACAGCATTGATCATCGCAACTGTGTTCTTCGCGTTTCAGATCTACTGTGATTTTTCAGGTTACACGGACATTGCTCTTGGAGCTGCTGAGGTGATGGGCTTCAGATTAATGAAGAATTTTAATGCGCCTTATCTTGCAAAAAATATTGCAGACTTCTGGAAACGGTGGCACATCTCACTCTCAACATGGTTCAGAGATTATCTGTATATTTCGATTGGCGGCAGTAAAGTCAAGATCTCAAGATGGTATTTTAATCTGCTCTTTGTTTTTATTGTCAGTGGTTTTTGGCACGGAGCAAACTGGACGTTCATAATATGGGGAGCTCTGAATGGCATATACCTTGTTGCGGCTGTGGTGAAAGAAAAGTTTTTTGCAAAGAAAAAAAAGGTCAAGGAAAGTTTAGTCTCGGAAATTTTTCAGATCGTTACCACTTTCATTCTCGTTTCGTTTGCATGGATCTTTTTCAGGGCGAATAGCTGGTCAGACGCGTGGTATATTGTGACCCATCTGACTTCAAACTTATTCTCAAAGGTCATCGCTTTAAAAAGCTATCTCAACTCAGGTCTTTTCTCAGGATTTTTCGGAATTAAAATTAAGAATTTTGATTTTACAGAATGGGTGCTGTGCTTTGTACTCATTGTGATACTATTCATTACAGATACGATCATCAACAGGCACGGAGATATTGTAAGTTATGTCAATAAAAAGCCGGCTGCTGTCCGATGGATATTGTATTATGTGATCATCCTGAGTATAATATTTCTGGGAAAGTTTGGCGAAGCGAAGTTTATCTACTTTCAATTTTAAAATTAAATAAATGAAAAAATTCCTGTTGAAATGTTTTCTGGTATTACTCCCGGTCGTCATTTTGCTGACAGGTTTTTTTATTTTTGATCCGTTCAAAATTGTTTATTCGTATAAGGATTTTTATGAAGACTATATTATTTTTTTGAATCGTGACTATGTATCGACCGAAATGTATATCAATAATTCTGAAAAAAATAAATATGATTCATTTATATTCGGCAGCTCCAGAACTATCGCCTATAAGACGCAAAGCTGGAAAAAATATTTAGACTCTTCAGCAAAACCTTTTCTTTACGATGCTTCGGCTGAACAGGTAGACGGTATTTACCTGAAGATAAAATTTCTTGAGAAGACCGGAAGTCCCATCAGGAACGCAATAATTATAATCTGCCGTGACTGCTCATTTGCAAAGTATGACCCCGAATCGGGGCATCTGTTTGTAAAGCATCCTGAAATTTCCGGAAAGAGTTACTTCAGCTTTTATAAACCTTTCATTAAGGATTATTTCAATTTCAATTTTTTGAGAAGTTATTACGACTACAGGTTAAATCATAAAGTAAAAAATTTCATGTGGGGGATCATTGATCCGAAGCAGCTTGTTGTCGATCCGGTAACGAACGATCTCTTTCCGGTTAATATAGAAAATGAAATTAAAACAGATTCGGTGAAATTTTTTGCAGGGATTGCATCACAGTTCTATCATAGGGGAAATAATATCCCCCTGTCTGAACCTGCGATCAGTGAAACGCATATTGAAATGTTGAAGGAAATAGAAAGGATCTTCAAAGAAAAAAACACTGATTATAAGATCATCATAAGTCCTCTGTATGAACAAAAGAAGTTCGCAGAAAAGGACATGCAGATCTTAGATAATATTTTCGGGGCGGAACATGTATATGACTTTTCAGGCGTGAACGAGTTTACCGATGATTACCATAATTATTATGAAGCGTCACATTACAGAATAAGTGTCGGCGATGAAATATTAAAACGTATTTATCAAAAGACTAATTGATCTAAAATCCTATCTTCAGCTCTCCGTAAATATTTCTCGTCGCTGCCGGTATCCAGTAAGGCACGCCGCCGCTTATGCTGCCTGAGGTTTCATACAGCACATCAAAAATATTGTTTGCCTTAAAATTCAGTTCAAGTTTCGTAAAAACCTTTTGATCTATGAACCGTGCAATGTTAAGCGACAAGCCCGCATTTACAACTGTGTATGGACGGATAACTTTATCAACATATCCCGGCTGATTCCTGAGAGAAATATCTTTTCTTTCATTCTCTGAATTATCAAGATATTGCTTCCCGATATGCTGAAGAGCTATATATGAATTGAAGCCATTGAATGAATAGTTCAGTGAAACGTTGGCGATAATGTTCGGGGTGAGAATTATCTGATTGCCTGAATAATCATTTCCGTAAATTATATTTCCCGATGAATCAACTCCCGCGACTTCAAGATATTCATCAAAAAAATTCTCCGAAAGGTTGAGATTTCCTGCGATTGAAAAATTACTCAATGAACTTTGAGCGAACGGCTTAACATTGATTTCAAGCTCCACGCCTCTGTGAACGGATTTCCCCGCGTTGCCCACTATTGGCTGCCCTACGTTATCAAGCTGTCCGTTATTCACTATTTCATTTTTGAAATTCATCTGATAAAAATTAAGATCAGCTTTTATCCTTCCCGAGATGTAGCCAAATCCGGCTTCGTAATCAAACATCTCCTCGGGCTTTATAAGAGCATCTTCATAAATTCCTTTAATAGTATCAATGACCCGAAAGTTAGGAACAGAGTAAGGACTTTCCGCGTCATAAATATCCTTCAGTCTGGGTTCGCGCCTGGCTATGGAAAAATTCAGGAACGCGCTTAGCTTATCGTTGAAATTATAATTCACTCCTGCACGGGGAGTAAAAAAATCATACTTAACAGAAAAATCAAAAGGCTTGAATATATCATTCGATAAATTATACCGGTGATGAACGTATTGGAGTCCAAGCATCCCGTTCAATTTTTTTGTGATACCGTAAATTTCATTTGCATAAACTGAGTAGGTCCGTTTCCCTCCGTTATAATAATAATATTGATAATTCGGAGGAGTGCCCTGCGGCAGAGCGTCGCTGAATGTGATCTCACCGTAATGATCGGAATTGTGAATGCGAACCTCACCGCCCAGCACGAGAGTGCCTCGTTCATTGTTATGCTTTATCTGAACCTTCGGGAACCACCCGTATGTGTTGTTATTGACAGTGAGCTTTGCAATGATATCGCTTCGCACTATCTGGTAGCTGCTGTTTGTCGAGTCAAAGTAAAATGTTCCGTCTGCATTCCTTCTGTAATACAAAGGATTGAATGTTGTTGTATCGGTGACATAGAACGGCTGCAGCCTGAAGTAATCAAAATCGTAACCGTAATAAAGAGGAAATGAAGTATTAAAAAAACCCTCGCCTCTGATGTAGCTTATAGTATTTGTTATGAAAACATTTTTCGAAGACTGTATGCTATGTGCGAGCTCGTAATGAGGCTGAAAATAATTATCGGTTTCATCCGGGTACGTAAGATAATTGTATCTTCTGTCAGCGTACTTATCGCCTGTTACCTGTCCGTCGAGGTATGGTTTGTCAACACCAACATAAGCGAGGTGATTTTTTATTGGACTTCCGTAAAGATTTAATTTTATTGATGAGTTTTTTCCGATCACTCTACCCGCGCTGAGAAAGTAAGACCAATGATCTGACCATGAGAGTTTGCGGTAACCGTCTGTTTTTGTTTTTGTAAATTTCCCGTAAAAACCAAAACCGCTGTTTGTCATTCCTGATGAATATTCAAATGAAAACCTCTTTGAATTGTAATCACCGTATCCTCCTGAGAGATTCAAAAATTTTCGTTTGAACAGGTCGATTGTTTTAACATTTATCACTCCGCCGATGGATGATGAACCGTAGAGCGCAGTACCGATACCTCTCTGTATCTGAATGTCTTCAACCGACGCGGTCAGATCTGAAATATCAACCCAGTAGACCTGGTGATCTTCAGGATCATTCTGCGGAATGCCGTTGATCAGGATTGAGATTCTTCTCTGATCGAATCCACGAATTGATAAATAAGAATATCCCATTGACGAACCGGATTCCGAATATGAATTGATGCTTGTGCTTCCGTTAAGAAACATCGGAAGGTCCTGCATCCAGTAACGCTGTTCAATTTCTTTCCTGTCAATATTCTCAAAAGTAACAGGCGTAAATCTTTCGATGCCTTTGAGCGCGTCGACTTCGATTGTTTCGGTATTGTAATCAGCGCTGTCCTGTGAATAAGAATTTGAAACAGAAAAACTCAGCAATACAACAACTGAGAAAATTAATTGATAAAGCTTTAAGGATTGAAATAGTGGAACATTAACTGTGAGTTTTGGAAGTAGAAATTGAATTTCTTTGTTCATGATGTTTGATAAAATAAAAAACGCTTAAAACTTTTCTGAACCATGAAAAGAATTAAGCGTTAAAATTTTTTTTAATTTCCTTCGCCGGTATTAACCGTAGCAGGTTCAATGGGTATAATCTCAGCCGCGGATTAATGCAGCACCCCAATTATTTCTTATGTATAAGAACTATTTAAAAATAGTTCAAAAAATTATCAGTGTAAAGCTAATTTGCATTATGAGCTTTCTCCGAAGATCGTTGAAGGTTTATATACTTTTCTTATGAGCTTATACTTTTCGATGGTATTCTTCTCGATATGGCTCACCGCCTCTTCAACTGAATCTGTAACCATGAACAGCTTCAGATCTTCCGCGCTTATTGTTTTTTGCTTAACAAAATCATCCATTAACTCGGTAAGATTTTTCCAATATTCAACACCGATGATGACCACAGGAAAATTCGAGATCTTCTTTGTCTGAATAAGTGTGAGCGCTTCGAAAAGCTCATCCATTGTACCTGCGCCGCCCGGCATTACCACATAAGCGTATGAATATTTCATCAGCAGAACTTTTCTCACGAAGAAATATTTAAATATAACCCACTTATCCATGAATGGATTCGGATCCTGCTCAAAAGGAAGCATGATATTACAGCCAACCGATTTACCGCCTGCGTCTCTTGCTCCGCGATTTGCAGCTTCCATTATTCCCGGTCCACCGCCTGTCATTATTGTAAATCCGATCTCACTCAACCTTCTTCCCAGTCCTCTCGCTATCTCATAATACTGATGCTCATTCGGAATTCTGGCTGAGCCGAATACAGTAACACATGGCCCGATAAAATGAAATGCCCGGAAGCCCTTGAGAAATTCAAGCATTACCTGGATCAGAAATTTAAATTCCTCCCAGCGTGAATGCGGACCTTCAAGAAAATATCTTTCTTTCTGGGATGGCGGAACATTGGATTCAGCAGATGGCTGCGCTTTTGGTTCAAGTATAATTTCTTTTTCCATTAAGTGAGTTTTAATTAAAATAGAGATTTATGCTTATAAGAATAAGTAACAAATGATTTCTCCGCATATAATTTGACCGCCGTTTTAACTTTCGAATTAGATGCTTTCAATTAAACTATATAAATTTTATTTTTCAAAAAAATATTTACAATGGTAACAGTAAAGAACAGTAATGGCTATGAAACGTTTATAACCGCGGGTTCGTATGAGCTTAAAGCAGATGAGCCGCTCGAGTCAGGCGGAACAGGTATGGGACCAACTCCATACGACTTGCTCCTCTCTGCACTTGGTGCCTGTACTGCAATGACAATGAGAATGTATGCTGAAAGAAAAAAGCTCTCCCTTGAAGCAATGACCATTACTTTAAATCATGATAAGATCCATGCTGAGGATTGCGAAAATTGTGAAACAAAGGTTGGAAAACTTGACAGGATAATTATTAAGATCAGCTTTACAGGGAATTTGTCGGAAGATGATAAAACAAAGCTGATGCAGATCTCGGAAAAATGTCCCGTACACAGAACTTTAACCTCAGAAATAAAAATTGAATCGGTAATGAATGAAAGTTAAGGATTTAAAAAACGTTTTGTAAAGTTAAGGTTTGAGCAGCAATAAATAATCATAATGAAAAAAATATTTTTAACCGTAACGCTTCTTCTTCTTGCATCGGTACTTTATTCACAGACAGACGGAGTAAACAAAAATTCATCTCCGTTCAAGATAGCCCGTTTAAAATATTCCGGCGGCGGCGATTGGTACAATGATCCTTCGGCTGAAATTAACATGATGGATTATCTGAAGAAGAATACAACTATTGACGTTGACGAGCCTAAGTTCTATTCAGTCGATGTATCTTCAGACGATATCTTTAATTATCCTTTCATACTGATCACAGGACATGGTAACATTGAGCTGAGCCAGAGCGAAGCCGCGCGGCTGAGAAAATACTGCGAGTCAGGCGGATTTCTTTACGCTGATGATGATTATGGAATGAACGAATCATTCCGTCGCGAGATGAAGAAAGTTTTTCCCGATGAAGAGCTGAAAGAGCTTCCGTTCAATCATAAAATTTACAATTCACAATTCAGCTTTCCCAACGGTCTTCCGAAGATCCATGAGCATGATCAGAAACCTTCACAGGGTTTCGGGATATACAACAGCGGACGGCTTTGTGTCTATTATACTTATGAAACAAATATCTCCGACGGATGGGCTGATACAAAGGAGCATCAGGATCCTCCTGAAAAAAAAGAAGAGTCATTCAAGATGGGAACAAACATTATAGTTTATTCTTTAATGAATTAGGACAACAGATTGTATGAATAATTATTTGTTTATTGCGAGGTCAAACAGCAGCAGTATATTCTTTTGGTATCCAGCCTTCATCACCGGCATCATTTCTTAACCAAAGCCAGCCGTTTAATTCTTTGATCACCGATACAACAATTCCCTCCGTTACATCGAGTTCTTTGGCAGTATAGCTCTCTGTGATCGTTGCTGTATCATTGCCGGAAGGTTTTATTATTTGAAGTGGTATCCAGCCTGAGTTATCAGATGTTTCCGCCCATATCCAGCCCTTCCATTCATCTTTGCTTTCTTCTTTTCCAAGCTTGACAATATCACCTGCAACTAAGGTAAGGGGATTTTTATATTGTGTCTGATAAGAACGGATAACAATTCTCTTATCTGAATTCATAGCTGAGATCATTTAACTAAAATTACATTTCCCTGGAAGAGATCTTTTTCTTAAGCTGGGAAATATGCCATGTAATATTTATTTCTTTAGGGCATGATTCGATACAGTTGAATATGGTATGGCATCTCCAGATGCCGTCTGGTGTATCAAGTATGTCGAGTCTTTCATCAGCGCCCTCATCGCGTGTATCATACACAAATCTGTAACCTTTGAGTATTGCCGCGGGTCCGATGTAATTTTCATTCGTCCATGTTGAAGGGCAGCTTGTCGTACAGCATGCGCAGAGAATGCACTTCGCCGCTTCAAAAAGTTTTTCAGCGTCTTCGTTAGACTGAAGTCTTTCCTGGTTTGGCGGAGGTGGGGTATGATTTATAAGGTAAGGTTTGATAACTTCGTATTTAAGAAAAAAGCTTGTCATATCAACAACCAGATCTTTTATTATGGGTAATGATGGAAGAGGTTCAATGACTATTGGTTTTTTCGTATTTATGTCCTTTAATAAAAGTGCGCATGCAAGTCTGTTCTTACCGTTGACTTTCATCCCGTCGCTGCCGCAAATTCCGTGCGCGCATGATCTCCGGAATGTTAGCGTGCCGTCGTAATTCCATTTGATCTCGTGAAGAACATCGAGCAGTCTCCAGTCATCTGTTACATTCTTTACATTGAAATCCTGAAAATATGGTTCCTTGTCTTTCTCAGGGTTGTATCGCAAAATTTTTAATTGAACATCCATAATGATTTTATTTCAGCTTATAATCGTTTTGTAAAATTTGTATGAATTTATCTTTATCCGCGCATAGGTAGACCGAGTCAACAACCTCATAGCCTCTCTTTACATTTCCAATTGAATAATAATCAGCAACGATGGGCGCAAGTATCGCTTTGACTGAACCTGTATCAGTTTTGAAAGTACTGCGCAGATACGAAACTGTCCGATAAAAACAAAAACATTATTAAAAAGTAAACTTGTATGTATGAACTTCATCTCTTGTGCAGATTAATGTTTGTCTAAAATCTAAAATCTAAAATCTAAAATCTAAAATCTAAAATCTAAAATCTAAAATCTAAAATCTAAAATCTAAAATCTAAAATCTAATACTTTCTTTCCATAGGCTGGTACTTTGTTACAACCACAGGCTTGTACTTCAGTTCAGGTTCTTCATCATTCTTTGAGAAAGCAAATGTATGCTTCATCCATTCCTGATCATTTCTCAGAGGGAAATCTTCACGAGTATGAGCTCCGCGGCTTTCATTGCGGTGCAATGCACCGTAAAGCGTTGCCTCGGCTGTCTTCAGTAAATTCTCAAGCTCGAGTGCTTCAACTAATTCAGTATTGAAAACTTTTCCTTTATCCTGTACAGAGATATTCTTAAATCGTTCATTGAGATCTTTAAGCTTTGCCTTCATTCTTTCGAGACCTTCCTTCGTTCTGAATACGCCGCAGTCTTCCATCATTGTATTCTGAAGTTCGGTACGAATGTTCACAAGCTTCTCTGTACCTTTGCTATTGATAATGTTCGAGATCATTTCCTTTGTCTTTTCATCATCAGTATGCTTCGCCGGAAGAAAGGATGTATTCTTTAGGAATTCGCCGATCGCTTTACCGCCCCGTCTGCCGAATACGACAAGATCAAGAAGCGAATTTGTTCCAAGCCTGTTAGCTCCGTGCACAGATACGCACGCGCATTCACCTGCGGCATAAAGTCCTTTTACAATGTCGCCCTTTTCATTAAGTAATACTTCACAGTTTGCATTTGTCGGAATGCCGCCCATCGCGTAATGCGCTGTCGGCTGAATCGGAATCGGTTCCTTGGTCGGCTCGACACCGAGATATGTTCTCGCAAAACCCGTGATCTCCGGAAGCTTTTCATCAATCACCTTTTTACCAAGATGCGATACATCAAGGTAAACATAATCTGTACCGTCACTGCCTCTGATCCCCCTGCCTTCTCTTATCTCGCTGATGATTGCTCTTGATACCATGTCTCTCGGAGCAAGGTCCATTACTGACGGAGCATATCTTATCATAAATCTTTCGCCGTCCTTATTCTTTAATATACCACCTTCACCTCTTGCAGCTTCGCTGACTAATATTCCAAGCTTCCATAAACCGGTGGGATGAAACTGAAAAAACTCCATATCTTCCAATGGCAGCCCAGCTTTATATACTAATGCCATTCCGTCACCGGTACCTGCGTGCGCGTTGGATGTGATCCGGAAAACTCTGCCGTAGCCGCCTGTAGCGAATAAAACCGCTTTTGCCTTAAAGATATGAATTTCACCTGTTGCAATATCCATTGATACAACACCTCTGCATACTCCGTTCTCCATCAGGAGATCGGTTACAAAATATTCAGAGAAGAATGTAATTTTGTTCTTAATTGAATTTTCAAATAATGTCTGCAGCATTACGTGACCTGTTCTGTCCGCGGAATAACAAGAGCGTTTCACCGGGATTCTTTTACCATAAGGATCATCAGGATCAGCCGGTTTTGTATGACCACCGAAATATCTTTGCGCGATCAGTCCCGCTTCATTTCTTGAGAACGGCATTCCCATATGCTCAAGCTCGATGATCGCTCTCATTGCGTCACGGCACATTACTTCAATGGAATCCTGATCGCCCAGGTAGTCACTCCCTTTTACAGTATCAAAAGCATGATTTTCCCAGTTGTCCTCTTCCATGTTTGCCAGAGCTGCGCAGACGCCGCCCTGTGCTGTACCCGTATGTGATCTTGGAGGATAAACTTTTGAAATTACCGCGCAGGTAAATTCATTGGGAATTTCAACCGCGGCGCGAAGTCCTGCACCGCCTGCTCCGATTATTACTACATCAAATGTTTTTATCAATTCGTTTGTAAAGTAAAGTTTTGTAAGTTTGTAAAGTTTTATATTGTAAAGTTTGTAAAGTAAATTCTAATAATTCCAAAATCCGAGATCAACAATCCCAAATCAGTATCATTCATCCATCGAAGAGATTGCCTTATACAATTTGACCTTCTTCTCATTTGCATTAGCCATGCTGTCATAAGTATTCTTCAGATCCATATAAGCAAGTATAGCGTCAAGCTTTCGCCCTTCCTTGACAGCGATCATTCCCAGATAATAATGAAGCTCGCTGTTGTATGGAGTATACCCGGTAAGCATTAGCTCCTTTTCATAAGCTGTCTGAAGATATTTCTTTGCGCGCTTTGTATTTTTATAATTTTCATAATAGATCTTGCCGAGCTGAACGTAAGCGTCCGTGTACCCCGAATCAAGACGTATAAGTTTGTTGTATTCCGAAACTGAATTTTTATTATCATTCATCTGCGAATACAGGTTCGCGATCTGGTAATAAATAAAATATTGGGTGGTATCCTGAGCTAGCATTTTCTTATAGAACTGAATTGCTTTCTTATAATCTTTTGAAGTTGAATACGCTGAGGCAAGGCTTGATGACAGCAGGTTTAAGAGACTGTCCGAATTGAAATTCTCGCGTATGTCTTTATATAGATCTTCCGCCTTCTGAAAATTATCCGTGAAAACATAAAGGTCGAGCAGATCCTGGTAAACAATGAAAGTATCAGGCTTAAGCTCTATGCATTTGTCATAATATTTTTCGGCTTTTGTAAAGTTGATCTTGTTGATCGAGTCCTGTCTCACAATAAAAGTATCGACTACTGTCATTGTGTCCTTTTGCTTTGTGTAATACCAGTCGTATGCAAGCTGTGCCTTCAGGCTCGAGGCGATCTTGTAATTCGAATTAAAAAGACTCTCCTCTTTCTTGAGCTTTATTGCTTCGACATTTTCAAAATCAGTAGATTCGGCAAGCGCGATAAGGTTCTTAAACCCGTTGATCGCTACCGCAAAATTAAGATTGCCGTAGCCGATGTAAGTGTATGTCGTTATGCCGATCACTTCTCCTTTAGTATTGAATAACGCGCCGCCGCTGTTGCCGGGCGATATCGCGGCTGTGACCTGTATCACTTTTTCGAATGTTTTCTCTTTTGTCAGATATGTTGCAGGGTCGGAAAAATTTACTTTCTCATTATCACGTATCGCTGCTACAATGCCTGACGAAATCGTGTATTCAAATCCAAGCGGACTTCCGATCGCAAAAACTTCCTGCCCTGCCTTCACTTCATTTGAATTCCCAAATTTAACCGTAGGAAATTTCGTGCCGGTACTGTCGATTATTTTCAGTAACGCGAAATCATTCTTCTCATCTATCATCACGAGCTCGGCATTATAAAATGTACCGTCGCTTGTCTTTACGATCAGACTGTCGATGCTTTCTACAACGTGATAGTTCGTTCCGACTAAACCGTCTTCTGTAATAATGAATCCGCTGCCGTTTAGAACTGTCGTGTCAATATATGTGTAGGTAGTGTATGAGTAAAAGTTTGGATCGTTCATCCAGATCGAGATCAGCGCGGGTTTGTATTTCTCAATGATCTGCTCCGCGTTAAGATTATCATCCTTGGTGTCACTGTCACTGATCGTCTTTTCCGGTGCCGTCTGCGAGTGAGCAATATTAATGCAGATGCATAACCAAAGAATCAGCGTAATAAAATATTTATTCAATTATTATTTATATAAATTTTTCCATTAGAAAATCTAAGATCAAAAATCAGTAATGCCCAAATCGAAATCACTTTCCTTTCCATTCAGCTTTCCTCTTATCAACAAACGCTTTCATGCCTTCGAACTTATCTTCAGTCGCGAACAGCAGGTAAAAGTTCTTTCTTTCAAACTCAAGTCCCGATTCAATTGTAGAGTCAAATGATTTTAATATCGATTCCTTTGCAAGCTGAACAGCAACAGTTGGTTTAGATGCAATATCCTTAGCCACTTCAAGAGCTTCCTCAAGATAAAGATCACTGTCGACGACTTTTGTTACAAGACCCGCGATAAACATTTCTTCAGCTCCGAACATTTTTCCGGTAAGTATCATATCCATTGCTCTTGCCTTACCGATCGCCTTTGTAAGGCGCTGTGTTCCGCCCGCCCCCGGTATCACGCCGAGATTAATTTCCGGTTGTCCGAACTTAGCGTTTTCCGCAGCTATGATCATGTCGCATGTCATTGCAAGCTCGCAACCGCCGCCGAGAGCGAAGCCGCTCACTGCCGCGATTATAGGTTTCTTGATCTTTCGTATCCTGTCCCATCTTGCGAACTGATCCCGCAAAAGCATTTCGATAGCAGTGGCATCAGCCATCTCCTTAATGTCAGCTCCTGCTGCGAACGCTTTTTTGCTGCCGGTCAGAACCATGCATCCGGTTTCACTGTCTTTATCAAATGCTTCGAGAGCTTCAACAACTTCGGTCATAAGATCAATATTAAGAGCGTTGAGGACGTCGGGACGGTTAAGACGGATAAGTCCAACTTTAAGAGCTTTTGGATTTTCTGTTTCCGATACTAAAATGTTTGAGTATTGTCTTGTAAGGTGAGCTTTGTCACTCATTGAACAGTTGTTTGTGTTTTAAACTTGAATAAACACAAATTACTCACATTGCGATATAATTACAATGTTAAAGGTTTGTGAATCTGGGGAATTGACTCATTCCGTACAAAATGTTTTAAAAAAATTTAAATAATTTAAAATTAATCTGTTTTGGTAATATTTTTCCACCAGTATCGAATCTTTAAAATCAACCTTTAAATAACCTTGAAGATATACTTATGCTGTGCAAATAAATTTATGTTAATTCTGTTTTTAAAATTAGTGATTATATTTTTAATTCGTGATCATTCGTGAAATTCGTGGAAAGCTTTTTCCTTATTATGGACGGATGTGAATCGACAGAGAATTTATATAAAAGAATATGGAGTGATTAATAATCCCAAATCAAATATTCACCAGCATCTCATCGGCATCTTCGGTCTCTCTCAGATCGATTTTGTTCTCGATTACTGATTTCAGATTTGTAAGAAAAAAAACCCAGCACGTACAGCAGTTGATATAATTGAAATCATTCTTCACCGCGGACTCCTGGTATTCCTGAGTTAGTGCAAGGTAGGTTTTGTTTTTCGATTGGGTGAGGTCAATGGTGACAATGAATAACGGACTGAAGGTGAAACGGAATTTCTTATTAGTGTTACACTCCATCACAATACCTTTTAATTCAAGATCCTTGTTCTGCCAGCTCCAGAGAAATGAATCGCCTTTGCAGACCTGCTCTTCACCAAGCCGGATGTTGAGATCCCTGTAATAATATTTTGCCTTCCCGATGAACCATTTTGTAATTCCTAACGGTGTCGCCAACAGCTCAAAAACTTTTTCTGCAGGCGCGTTGAGGTAGATAGCATGCGTGAATTTATCACGATTGAAATTTTTTTCGGTCATTTGTTCTCCGATACTTCCGCTAAACTGTAATATACCGGAAGTCCTTTTGCTTTTACAAGGTCGCGTTCTTTATTAGCTCCCGGACTTTCTGCCAGAAGCAGGATCGCTTCACAACTGTCTATGACCGCCAAAGAAATTTCCATTGTTGCCTTATACTTGTCAGTTATGTTTGACTTCGCAATCACAGGGAGTGCAGCGTTCATTCCTATTATTGGAATGTGTCCCATCTCAAGAAGTTTCGCCGCGGCAATGTTCATCGCATCAAGATTGCGCTGTCTTACTTCTTCGGTCTCAGCACTGTAAGGATTGGCGACACCAATTATCATATAGTTAAGATTGTCAATTTATCCGACTATTGTAAATGAAGTTCAGATTGAAAAATCAAAAATCAAATAATGCAAATCACGAGTCCTTGTTCAACTGTACAAGCACGATCTCATTTCCATACAGATCCAAAAAGCTCAACGACACTGAATCCGCGCTTACTTCAGCCTCTCTTAAGATTGTTACATTGTTTAGAATAAGTCTGTTCACAAATTCATCAAATGAATCTGTATAAAGCACGAATGCAGGCATACCGTCGGTTTGTCTGCCAATGCATTTTTTTTGCTCTTCTGTTTCGGCTTTAATAAACCAGATTCCTGCCGGACTTTCCGAATCAAAGCTAATGTGAAGAAACCTCTGTCCGTTGTCGTCGGTAAGATCAAAAAATTTTTTACAGCCCAGGTTCATTTCATAAAACTCAAATGCTTCATCATAGTCCTTTACAAGTATTACTATTCGTCCTAATTGTGTTTTCATAATGCGGGGTTAATTATGAACTAAATATTTTTTAATAATTGTGCGTCGTTTAAGATGTGATAATTCAATATACCCGGAAGAATTATTTTTAAAATAGTATGATTGAGGGAAAAGTAAAATGCAGTTTACCAAATCATCTTGTCCTCAAAGAAAAGCTGAAACTTTAACTGAGGCGTATAAAGATTTCAGTTATAATTATAAAAATCTTTTCTTAAACTCTTTGAGCCTCGTGGTAAGTTTTTGACGGATGTGTCGGTAAAGTTACTATGTCTGGGAAATGTTTTCAGAAGAGTTAAAGTCTTTAAAACTGTAAAACGAAATCAAGAATAGTAGTGCTATTCCCGCGAGGTACCACTTTTTTTCTTTCATAATTTTTTAATTAATTAGTTAAAAAATTCCGGATTGTACCGGTTTTAAATTTTTTAAATAGTTTGGAGTGAGTTTTGGGGAATTACTAAAATTACTTTATAAGAATCATTTTTTTTGTGTCCATCCTTTCATTATTTATAAATAAGCTATAGAAATAAATTCCACTGTGTAAATTGGAACCATCAAATTGAGTTTGATGGATTCCTCTATTTTGATTTTCCTCAACTAATGTTGCAATTTCTTTTCCAAGTATACTATAAACAACTAATTTTACCTTGCTAGCAATTTCAATTGAATAGCTAATGTTAGTTTCAGGATTAAATGGATTGGGGTAGTTTTGATTTAATATAAAATTTTTTGGGTAGTATTGTCCAATTTGGTTTATGTTCGTAATAAAGTTTGTGTCTCCTCCAGTAACAGTATGAATACCATTTGCATTATTGGATAGGGACATAAACGCGTAACACCATCCCGTATTCTTATTTAGAAAATTAACGTACTGAAATCTTGGGATTCGAAAACTTGTATCGGAAATTTGGTAAGCCCAATTTACTCCTCCATTTGTGGTTCTGTAAACTATTCCTCTATTCGTAATTCCAGAACCCGGATATGTTATATAGCCGCCTACACCCCATATAGTATCCGGATTAATTATTGAAAAATTAACCATATAATTTGTCACTAATGGTCCAGTAGGAAGCAATTGAGGTTCCCATGATATTCCTCCATCAGATGTCTTTTTTACTTCGTCTCCATAACATTTCCAACCATTTAAACTGTCTATTAATTGAATATCTCCAAATCCATTTTGATTGGGTAGTTGAAACCAGTTTATACCGGAATTTGTGGTTTTCAATAAAACATTTATTCCCACTGCACCTGCAAAACCAATATTTCCATTAAAAAAATATAATTTCTCAATGCCTGCCCGTTGTACCTGATATGTCCATATAAGCCCCGCATTGGTAGTTCGATATATATATTCTCCACCAACATAGGGAAAAGAAACCCACATTGTATCCCAACTTATCGGATACATATCATAAAATCCAAAGTTATCAGGAGGAACTGGCATTCTGTTCCAATTAAAACCCGCATTTGTTGTTCTAAGTATCTCATCCCCGTGGAGTGCAAAACCGGTATCAGGATTAAGAAAAGATATTCTGCTGAAATCATAAATTTTACTTATAAGCATATCCCAGTTAGAACCTGCATTAGTAGTTTTCAATATATAATCAGTATCATTCCCGCCTACTCCATCACCCGTTACAGCATATCCTGTAAGACTATCAAGAAATGTAATGTCCGCAATAGCTCTATTATTTAAAAAAGGAAAAAACTGCCGCTGCCATCCACCGGGAGGACTATCAGAAAAGTTGAATGCAATTATGAATATGAAAAATATTATATAAAGGAAAAGTGGGGAAAGTTTATTTAAATACTTATTCTTCATTAGAGTCTAATCTTGAACTTATCTAAAATTACTAAAGATGTTTTTAATATTCAATATAGGGAGCCATATATTTTCAGTAAGAAAGAACCGAACAGCGGAGAGTCTCGTATGTTAAGTTTGATATTTTTGCTTATCTATTTTCTTACAGGCATTTTTTGAAATACTTTATCAGAAATATAATTTGCACTTATGCTCTGTGAATAATCAAAGCTTCCGTCGGGCTTAACAATTTTTATCCGGTAATGCTGCATTCCGTTGACCGGATCTGCATCAGCGAAACTGTATGAACCGGACGTCGAAGGAACGCCGGGAAGCTTTATTACTCCTATTCTGACCCATTGAACAGAATCCACCGATCTTTCAGTAACAAAGAAATTAACCGACAAAGCGGAATTCGCTTTCCATCTGAGTGATACATTACCGGGGTTTACCGTAGCAGTAAAAGCTGAGATATTTTGCGGGCTTTCATATGGTCCCATGTCAACAGTTAAGGTAATGATCCTTGGATTAGAAATTATATCAAGAGATGTTACACCAGAATTGTCACCGGCATTGATGCAAGGAGATGATGAAGATAATCTCAAACCGTCATCACCGGTATACCAGCAGTTGTCAGCTCCAATACCATTTGAAATGGAAACCAGCATTGGATTTGAATTTTGATTTCCTGTACCGCTGCCTGAAATAATGTGAGGAAAATTTTGATTCGTAAGATCTATGTCAGAATAAGTTGCTGTGAATATTCCCGTTCCTTTAATAAAAAACTGCGGACCGGTCAGTGATGCTGTATTACCCCATAAGATCGTATTCTTCAATACCGGGTTGCTTGTACCTGAACTTCCGCCACCGGATGAATTTGAATTGTCCGCAATGATCGCTCCGGCGTTTCCGGAAAGCGCACGGTTATTTATGAACGCGCAGTTTAATATTATGGGATTCGAATTACCTCCGGCGTTTCCTCCCCAGCAGTACATTCCTCCGGCTGTGTTCGCGGTATTATTGTAAACAATAGAATTAATAATTGAAGGACTTGAATTGCCTCCAAGCCCGAAATTATCAATGCCTCCTCCTCCGTCGAGCGCGTTGTTGTTAGCGATGATGCAGTTGATGATTGAGGGATTTGAATTTCCTCCGCTGTGACCACTGTTAAATATTCCCGCTCCAAAGACTGCCTGATTATTAATGATAAGACAATTTCGGATCGTCGGACTGCACAATCCTGATGAGAAACCTCCGTTGTTGTAAATGCCTCCGCCCAATCCGTTGGTCATTGTTGCCGGTCTGTTATCATTTGCGTCGCGGATAGTGAATCCGTCGATGACAGCGGATGAATTCAGGTTCACATTGCTGATGACGTGATAGCTGTTGTCAAATATACCGGCTGCACCGATCTCTCCGCTTAAAATACTTCCCGGACCGCATTGGAATATTCGCTGAGTGAGTAATGTTTCCGTTCCCAAAAAGCTTCCGTAAATACTGACACCGTTTCTCATGCTGAATGAAATGTTGCGGTTTGAAGTGTTTGTTGTCCTGTATGTTCCGGATGCTACCCACACCTCATCACCGGACGTTGAACTGTTGATCGCAGACTGAAGTAAGCTGTCCGGAAGTGCGTTTGACCAGGAAGATCCGTTCCTCGATCCTGCACCCGACTGAGTAACAAATCTTGTTACCGCATATGAATGTTCATAAATAAAAAAGGAAATCGCCGCAAATAGAAATAATTTAAGTTTTGTCATGATGAGTTTATGAAATTATTTTATAAATTATTAAAGTTGATTCATTGCAGTTTGGGATGCAAGTTTGAATTAATCAAAATTACAATTAATTAAGAATAATTCAAAAGAAAGAATTTAGCATTTGTGGCATAGCTTTCTCTATGTACTATTACAATGGTCAATATATAATGTTATTTATTCATTATTCGTGAGGAGATTATTGAACAATGAACATTGATAATTGGTGACTAAAGAAAAGCCGATCGATAGAAGCAATCGGCTTAAAGTCTGAATTTCTTTTTTGAGTCATTAATCTTTTAATTTAATTATTTTGTCAAGTTTGTCTATTAGAGGAGGCAAATTTTTGTTAACCGTTTCTCTCTGCATAAAGCTCTTTTAAATTTTGCAGAATAGAACTCGTTCTTTTATAGTTTGGACTTTTTTCTACGCTCTTTCTGGTGACAAGATCAACATCTCTTCCATAAATCTCTTCAAGTTCATTTTTCATCTCAGAAAGTTCAAATAAACCATAATGTGTGTCTTCATTGAAAGAAACCAACAGGTCAATATCACTATTATTATTGAATTCAGAGGTTAATGAAAACCCCAAATTGAGATAACTCCCGGATTTTCCATTTATTGCAAAACATTTCAATTGCCTTATTCATGTTTAAAACTAATTCTATTATTCATTTTTACAATTATAAAAAAAACCGATCGCTGAAAAGCAACCGGCTTAATTGAAATTATAATTTTAAAATCTACAACTTAAAACAATCTAACTGCATCCGCTTGTTTCACCGCAATTAGTGCACTTCAGACACGTCCCGTTGCGTACCATTGTAACGCTTCCGCATGCAGTACAGATATCGCCTGTATAACCTTTAAGCTTGGCTTCCTTTATCTTTTCCATTGTAGATGTTTGCGCTACTGACAGCTTTATTTTTGAATCAACTGTTGACGGCACATCAGTCCGTGGTTTATCTTTTTTGACCGGCTGCTCTTCTATTATTCTTTCACTGTAAATTTCCTCTTCATCAAAATCATTATCACCATCGATCTTTGAGATCGCATCTATCGGCGAGCGCTGAAGCTCTGAATGCTTTTCAATATGCGACAGATCATTCCTTCCAAGATATGATACCGCCAGCTCTCTGAATAAATAATCAATGATCGATGTGCTCATCTTAATATTAGGATTACCAATGACAATACCGTTTGGCTCAAATCGTGTATAGACAAAAGCGTCCACAAATTCCTCAAGTGGAACTCCATGCTGAAGTCCGAGAGAGATCGCGATCGCAAAACAATTCATAAGACTTCTGAACGCCGCGCCTTCCCTGTGCATGTCAATAAAGATCTCACCAAGCTGACCGTTCTCATATTCACCGGTCCTGAGATACACGGAATGATTTCCGATCTTCGCTTTCTGTGTGTAACCTTTCCTTCTGAATGGAAGCTTCCTCCTCTTTGCAATGTACCGGTGAATGATCCTTTCAGCAACTTTTACAATATCATTTGTTCTTGCAACTTCCTGACTTACATCCTGTCCCATATCAATACTGATCGCGTCATCATCCTTCACTGAATTAAGCGGCTGGGATAATTTTGAGCCGTCCCTGTAAAGCGCGTTTGCCTTTACTCCTAAACGCCATGAACTCATGTAAGCATTTTTCATATCCTCAATAGATGCGTGATTAGGAAGATTGATCGTTTTTGAAATTGCGCCGGAGATGAACGGCTGTGCCGCCGCCATGATCTTGATGTGAGCATCGGCTGAAATGTAACGTGTTCCTTTTTTGCCGCATTTATTGGCGCAGTCAAATATCGCATAATGCTCTTCCTTAAGATAAGGTGCGCCTTCAACTGTCATTGTACCACATACATAATCATTAGCTTCCTCGATCTGCTCTTTTGAAAATCCAAGTTCTTTAAGAACGTTAAAACTAGCATCATCGAGCTGCTCTTCAGAGAATCCTAATGCGTTAGTACAGAAGCCTGCACCGAGTGTCCATTTATTAAAAGCAAAGTTAATATCAAATACCGATGGAAGTGACTTTTCAATTTTGTTCAGAACATCTTTTGTAAAACCTTTGCCCGTCAGTGACTGCGCATTGATATGCGGACAGCCGACAAGTGAGCCGTGTCCCTTTGTATATTTAATTATTTCATTAATCTCTTTTGCAGTATGCCCGAGATTTTTTAGTGCCGGCGGAACTGATTCATTTATGATCTTAAAATATCCGCCTCCGGCGAGTTTCTTGAATTTTACCAGAGCAAAATCCGGCTCGACACCGGTTGTATCACAATCCATAAGCAAGCCGATCGTTCCGGTTGGCGCGATGACGGTTACCTGTGCATTTCTGAAACCGTGTTTCTCACCCAGCTCAAGCGCATAGTCAGAATCTTTTCTCGCTGCATCAAGCAGATCATCGGGACAGAATTTTTTATTAATGCCAACAGGTGTAATGGACAAATTTTCATATTCATTCGGCGTCATGTTGTAAGCAGCGCGTCTGTGATTTCTTATTACACGAAGCATGTGCTTTTCATTGTTTCTGTATTGCGCAAATGCCCCCAGCTCCATTGCCATCTCAGCGGAGGTCGCGTAAGATGTCATGTGAAGTATTGAAGTTAATGCGCCGGTAATTGAAAGCGCTTCATTTGAATCGTAAGGTATTCCCTGTACCATCAGCAGTGCGCCGAGATTTGCATACCCAAGCCCGAGAGTCCTGTATTCATAAGAAAGCTTTGCAATGTTCTTACTTGGAAATTGTGCCATCAAAACGCTTATCTCGAGAACAATTGTCCACAATCTTGAAGCATGTCTGTATTTTTCGATCTCAAATTTATTCTTTTCAAAATCAAAAAACTTGATCAGATTGAGTGAAGCAAGGTTGCATGCTGTATCATCCAGGAACATATATTCAGAACATGGATTAGAAGCTTTGATATCACCGCCTTCAGGGCAGGTGTGCCATTCATTTATTGTTGTGTGAAATTGTATTCCGGGATCCGCGCTTGACCAGGCAGAGTACGCGATGTCTTCCCACAGATCTCTTGCCTTAAGTGTCTTTGAAGGTTTCGGAGCGCGGCTTTCCTTTGCTGATTTTTTTAATTCTGTTCTGAAATATAAATTCCAGTCTTTATCATCATTAACCGCGTCCATAAATTCATTTGTTGCACGAACACTGTTGTTAGAATTCTGTCCCGACACAGTAAGGTATGCTTCGGAATTCCAGTCAGTATCATATTCCGGAAATTCGATTTCATCGAATCCAAGCTTGGCAAGATGCACAACCCGTTCTATATAATTTTCCGGAGTCTGCGCCTTCCTTGCTTCATTGATCGCGATCGCAAGCTGCTTATTTGTTTTTCTGTCGAAGCCGTCATTTTCGGGATGAACATCCTGACATGCTTTTATGATCTTATTGAGATGATAATTTAAAATTTTTGAACCGGCAACAAGTGATGCCACCTTTTGTTCTTCGGTAACTTTCCAGTTGATATATTCTTCAATGTCAGGGTGATCAAGATCAAGTGTAACCATCTTTGCCGCGCGTCTTGTTGTTCCGCCGGATTTAATTGCGCCTGCACTGCGGTCGCCAATCTTAAGGAATGACATTAAGCCCGAAGATTTTCCGCCACCGCTCAATGGCTCGTTTGTGCCACGTACATTTGAAAAGTTTGAGCCCGTTCCCGAGCCATACTTGAACAGTCTTGCTTCGCGAACCCAAAGATCCATTATTCCGCCTTCATTTACCAGATCATCTGATAATGACTGGATGAAGCAATTGTGAACCACTACTCCGTTTGCCGCGAATTGTGATGATGAAGTCTGAATGTCATAAACCTCTTCATCACCCATATAATCAATTGAAATTATTGTTTCCTCTGATAATTCACTCTTGCTTTTTCCTGGTACAGTTATATTGAGTAACTTTAGCTTTTCAATCTTGTCTTCAGAAATAAAATTTATTTTCTCCGCGAACTTTTTTCTCTCAGAAGCATAAGAAATGCTAACCATGCTAAGCGGTTTGCGGTTGTCGCGGCTGTCATTGCAAACACTGACATTTGAGTAGATACTCAGGCTTAACAGGAGTATCTGTACATCATGTGCAAGTTGCCCGGAAATTGTGCTCAGCACTATATCACCAGAACTTCTACCGTTTTCGGTTCTAATTCTCACGCATCCGTCCGCCTGAAAAAGGCTTCTTAAAAACCATATCTTCTCATTGTCGGTGGACTTGAAAATTATTTCCGGTACATGAGCTGTAAATGAAGTTGAATTTAACTCGTACTCATTTACAAATTCATCTGCTTTCTTTGAATCAAATTTTACTATACGGTAAAGTTCGTTGATATTTTTTCTTGTCACGCTTTTATATGTCCCGAATATTTCCTCAAACAAGTTTGTTACAAAACCATATTCATCATCGTTAATGGTGATCGCTCCGAACATTGTAGTTTTATTATTCTTGTTATACTTTCCATAATATCCGTCACCCGTTATCCAGCCTGCAAGAGCAGCTTTGGACAGATCAAGGTGAGTTGCAGCAGGCATTTCGGAACTGCTGTCTATCCCCATTTGTGATAAAGTATTCCTGAATTCTGATTCGTTGACGGCACGGTTTCGATTCTCAGATAATTCTGCTTCAGAAAACAATTCATCATAAGACGGAAGATTCTTTAAGGAATATTGCTGTACTTTTTTTCCAAGAAGATTCTTTAATTCATTCCATTCATAGTTCCCACCGTCTTTTAATCTTTTGTCAGAAGAATAAATATTATGATCATCGGTGAATTCAATAAAATTTCCGTTTTTAAGCGTTGCACGGTAGATACTTTTTACTCCATTATTTTTAACAGCTATAATATCGGCATAATCATTTCCGTCAAAGACCTTTATGCCGGTTAGATTTCTGTCAACAATATCCTTTATTTCATAGATACCTTTATCGGTAAATAATTTTGTATTTCCTCTTGCACACGCATGGGGTTGCGGATGAGTATATGCATCCTTCGATGTCATCAGTTTTTCAGTTTTCGGATCTACATAATAATGTCCCTGTGACGGTCCGGTAATTCCGTAAGCCCAGTTAAGTCCGGTATTAAACCATTGCGGTGAATTCGGGGCGGCAAACTGCATAGCCAGCATATAGCATAATTCTTCATAGAAATTTTTTGCATCATCCTCGGTTTGGAAATATCCGTGCTTCCATCCCCAGTATGTCCAGCATCCCGCAAGCCTTGTGAAAACTTCACGTGAATCTTTCTCGGAGGTATGCTTTTCTTCGTCAACTATGTTCTTCAGTCTGTCTGTATCAGATTCTGAACGCTGCAGCCACACAGGGATACCTGATTCATTTACTTTTTTCAGATAAACCGGAACGCCGGCTTTGCGGAAATATTTCTGTGCGATGATATCTGTCGCAACCTGCGACCAGTGCTTAGGTACTTTGATATCGTTCATTTCAAATACGATCGAGCCGTCAGGATTTCTTATCACGGATGACCTGGTATCAAATTCAACCATGTCAAAAGCGCTTACGCTTTTATCAACGAAAAGTCTGTTAACTTTCATTTACATAAAATTATTCGGGTTAATGAAAAACTTATTTAAAATTATATTGCCGGTGTAAATTTTTTTAGTGTTAAAGGTTGTATCGTGATTTTTATTTTTTAAGAAAGGTGTTTGTAAAATGTAAATTTGTTTAGTCAATTTTTTTCTAAGAAATATTATTGAAGAAAACGAAGTAAGAAATTGGATTGATCAAAATTATAACAAATGATTTTCAAATGCAAACGTTTACAAAAAATTTCACTATTGACTATAAAAATATTTTTACAGCAATAATTTTTTTTACAATGTATACCAAAAAAAATATTTTCCTGACAAAATTTTTGCAATATTATTTCATCTTTTCGAGCAGTCATTCTTTTTCAACTACAGGTAAAGTTTCCTTAAGCTTTTTCTTCAGGAATCCGATAGTATTCTTGTCGTTTTTTTCTGAAGCAGTTCTTTAATTTAAAATTGGTAACATGCCGATTGCTTGATCCGGCAGGGTAACATATTCTTACAGCCTCGAAGCTGACGGCAATACTCAAACAAAGAAGATGACACATGTAAAATAATGTTCGGGATTTCCGAAAGACAAAGTAAGAATAAAGCCTGTCGCTCATCAGTGGCAGGTTTTTTTATTTGTAATTGTAAAAGCTTTTTTGAATGGTTAGGTTTGTCTGACATAGTTAATAGTTAATAGTTAAGATGCTTTGACCTTTTCAAACCTCTCGATTAAAAATTCATAAAAAAATTATATGTTAAAGATATTCACAGTTGATGCTTTTACGGACAAGTTGTTTTCAGGAAATCCGGCGGGTGTATGCTTACTGGAAAAAGATATTGATGATAAGTTAATGCAGAACATCGCTGCCGAGATGAATTTATCCGAAACGGCTTTTGTAAAAAAAATTGATGAAGGATTTATGCTGAGATGGTTCACGCCTAAATCTGAGGTTGAGCTGTGCGGGCACGCAACCCTTTCAAGTGCACACATTCTCTGGCAGGAAGGGATCCTCAAGCAGGATGAAGAGGCAGTTTTCAAAACCGTATACAAAGGTATTCTGAAAGCAAAGAAAATCGGTAATACAATAACTCTTGATTTCCCTGTCAACAGACCTGAAGCTGCTGAGAGTTTTTCAGAGCTTGAAACAGCTCTTGGCGTAAAGCCTGTAAGCCTTGGAGTAACCGAGCACCATTATATTGCAGAGTTTAATTCTGAAGATGAAGTAAAAAATATCAGTCCTGACTTTAAATTGCTTTCCGGGCTTGACAAATATGGTACTATCGTTACATCAAAGTCAGATCACGGAAAATATGATTTCGTTTCAAGATTCTTTGCGCCGTCAAAGGGAATCGATGAGGATCCTGTAACAGGATCAGCACATTGTGTGCTGACGCCATACTGGAGCGAGAAGCTCGGCAAAAAGGAAATGAAAGCGTATCAGGCATCAGAAAGAGGAGGAATGCTTATGGTCACTTTGAATGGTGACAGGGTCTTGATTGCCGGCGAAGCTGTTACAGTTCTCAAAGGCGAGTTGATGTTTTAAATTCTTAAGAACAATAAATATGAAAACAAAAATTGTAATACTGCTTCTGATCATCTGCATTCCGGAAATTTTATTTTCACAATTCAATAATATACAGATCACAACCCGGCTCAGGGAAAACTTTCTCGATAAAAGCGGAAGACCGCTTACAGGTAAGGGAGTCCTGATAGGTGATATTGATTCAGGCATAGATATATTTAATCCTATGTTCTTCTTCGCAGACGGTGGTGAATTTAAGTTCATTGATGTGGATAAGAATGACAAGTTCACCTCCGGTAAGGACGCCATAGACATGAATAAGAACGGTAAGGCAGACAAAGGTGAAATGCTTCGTTACATTGAAATGCAGGATGAGGTCTACAAGTTGCTTCCGATGGACGCCGGCAATTATAATCCGGGCATGGACTTTCTTTACATTGACAAAAACAATAACGGGAAAAGAGACTACGGTACAAAGGATGGTTTCACAGAAAATGATCCGACTTACGGCGAGCAGATCTTTATTTCGATTGATAAGGATGAGAATGATGCATTAGACAAAGGCGAAAAGTTAATCGCGCTGAAGACATCAAAGGTCCGCGCTGTCAGAGAGAAAGACGGTACTGTCAGAAGAAGAGGTATCGATCTTATCAAAACAGAACCTGATTCGATTTTCGGACACGGGACTTCGGTCTCAGGTGTGCTTATCGGCGGGACATCAGGCGTGCAGGAAGTTCATGGCATCGCCCCTGACGCAGAGCTCGTTTTAGCTACCATCGAATATGACTATACTCCGAGATTTGTAAAGAACTTCCCTGATCTTGTGAGATTTATTAAAGGTGAGGGTGTTGATATAATTTTGTTTGAGGACGGCGAATGGGGATGGGAATTCATGGATGGTTCATCTGAAGAGGAACAGCTTGTTAACGAATACGCCCGTGACGGAATTACTATCATAGGCGGCTCAGGAAATCTTGCTTCCGGAAAAATGCATCTGAAGGATACATTGAAAGGCGGTGAGCAACAGACTTATATAATTAATGCAGCCCGTGAAGCTGAAGGAAAGCTGAACAATGGGGTGTTTGCATCTCTTCTGTGGAATAATTCAGAAGCTGATCTTAAGGTAATCATTGAAACACCGGAAAGTAATATCACTGCTGAGCTGGATCCGCAAAGCAATTATACAATAGCAGGTGGTTATAATATTTATTATGCAAAAGAAGTATCACCTAAAGGAACGGCAATGTTTAAACTTTCATTTTCCAAAACCGATTCTTCAGATGTTGGCGGCGAGTGGAAAATAAATGTTACTTCAGATAATAATGTAATAGTTAACGGGTACGTTGTAGATGTCACGCAGTCGTGGGCAGGTAATACTCACTGGACAACAAACTTAACTGATGAAACAACAGTGACTTTTCCTTCTACTGCTGACAGTATTATTTCTGTAGGGGCTTACGCTGTCAATTTCGGGTGGGATGAAAAGGTCGGAGAGCTGGCAACTTACAGCGGAAGAGGAGTGAACATTGACGGAAAGACCGGAGTTGATATTACAGCTCCGGGACATACTTCTTTTTCAATCGGAACAGGTCACCGTTATGTCATCTTCAGCGGTACAAGTGCCGCAGCCCCTCATGTGACCGGCGCGGCTGCGTTAATGCTTCAGTATGATCCGACGCTGACTCATTCGAGGATCCGTGAGATACTGATCAGCACAGCGAAGCAGGATCAGTTTACAGGCTCCGTTCCGAATCCCGAATGGGGCTATGGCAAGCTTAACATTGAAGCGGCAATTAAATACCTGATGAAGAATAGCTTATAAAAAATTTTATTTCAAAAAGGATCTTATGATACAACGTGATTACTTTATGAGAATGGTGGAGATGCTTTCCACTGTGCTTGTAAGAGTTCTGCTGAACAAAGAGAAACGAAATTACGAAGAAGCTGAAAAGGAAATTGAGACTGCGGCGAAAACCATTGTCGGTCTCGATCTGAATATCATTGGTGTGCTTGGGATCAGCGACGTCATTAAATTAATGAAGACATCAGATGTTTATTCAGGAAGATGTCTGATCTCAGCCGAGCTTCTAAAAGAATACGGTGACATATTCAGATCAAAGGAGAATTTCAAGAATGCTGATAATTTTCATTTGAAAGCGTTATGGCTATATTCGGAAGCATTAACAACTAAAGAGATACCTGAGCCCGGGACTTATTTTCCAAAATTAAACGAGCTGTTAATGTATTGTTCGGAAACAGAATTTCCTGCTGAGATGAAGGAAAGTCTGTTTCAATATTTTGAAATGTCAGGGCAGTATTCGAAGGCGGAAGATATTTTGTTTGAGCTGATTGATGATGACAGAGATGGTATAAATAAAAAGGGAATTGCATTCTACAACCGGCTCAAGCTCCTTTCGGACGACAAGCTTGTCGAAGGGAATCTCAGCAGGGAAGAAGTTGAGGAAAGCCTTGAAGAGATTACAGGCACACAGCATTGAAATTAAATTACAAACTAAATAAAAATTAAAAATAAAAATCTAATGAAAAAATTATTATTTGCAGTGATGTTCTTTATAGCATTTGGAATTTGTAAGGCGCAGGATACTACCACTACAGCGAGCGGTTTAAAATACATAGTTATGGAAAAGGGGAGCGGTACAAAAGCCGAAGCCGGGAAAGCAGTTGAAGTTCATTACACGGGATATTTAACAGACGGAAAAGTCTTTGATTCATCAATTGAGAGGAAAGAGCCGATAGAGTTTGTACTTGGTCAGGGGCAGGTTATAAAAGGATGGGATGAAGGAATTACACTGATGAATGTTGGTGATAAGATGAGACTTATAATTCCATCTGAACTTGCGTACGGCAAAAAAGGCGCGGGAAATTTGATTCCTCCTGATGCTACGCTAATATTTGATGTTGAGCTGATGGGTGTCAGTGACCCTAAAAAAAGTCTTGACGTTGTATTGCTTCAGACCATCATTGAAAAAGATGTTCAGGCAGCTATCGCGCAGTACAAGGATCTCAAAGCGAATAAATTCGATGAATATAATTTTAAGGAAAGCCAGCTAAACGCCATCGGTTATACATTGCTGCAGGCAGGTAAAACTAAAGATGCAATTGAAATACTGAAGCTTAATGTAGAATCATTTCCATCCTCCTCGAATGTATATGACAGCATGGGTGAAGCGTGCATGATCGACGGCAACAAAGAGCTTGCCATAGAAAACTACAATAAATCTTTAGAGCTCGATCCGGGTAATAAGAACGCTGAGGAGATGCTTAAGAAACTGGAAACTGATAAGTAAAAAATAAATAATCGGAAAGACTTGATAAGAGAAGTAAATATAAACGATGCAAAAGCGATCGTTAAGATTTATAACCATTACATTAAAAGCTCCATAGCCACCTTCGAAGAAGAAGTGATAAGTGAGGAAGAAATAAAAAACCGGATTACAAAAGTGTCAAAAGATTACCCATGGATAGTTTATGAAGAGAATGGCATTGTGTCGGGATATGCATACGCAACAAGGTGGAAGGATCGTAATGCTTACAGGTTTACAGCGGAAATCGCTGTTTATGTTGAAAACGGAAATGAAGGAAAAGGAATTGGAACGGAGCTGCTCAAAAATCTTATAGAGCTTTCGAATAAGAAGGGGCTTAATAAATTAATGGCAGGCATCGCAATTCCAAATGAAGCAAGCATTGCTTTGCATGAAAGATTCGGATTTGAAAAGTGCGCACATTTTAAGCAGAGCGGTTATAAATTCGGGAAGTGGATCGATGTTGGTTACTGGGAAAAGATACTGGTTTAGAAATTAAGATTTACTTTTGAAAAATCAGTAATAGAATAAAAAAAGCCCGTGATGTTAATCACGGGCTTTCTTCTTTAGATAAAAAACTTTTTATCCTACTTTTGTAACATTTGCAGCCTGCGGACCTTTTGCTCCGTCTTCGACTTCAAATTCAACTTGATCGCCTTCGTCAAGTTTTTTGTAACCATCAGCGTTAATAGCTTTGAAATGTACGAATACATCTTGACCGTTACTTCTGGTTATGAATCCATAACCCTTTGTGGTGTTGAACCATTTTACAGTTCCTTTTTCCATTGCTGTGTTGTTCCTTTTTTGTTTTAGTGAATTGTACGCTTGCAAATTTTTTGGCTCTTAAATCTTTTTCAACCGGGATTTTATTCCTGATTTATTTGCGGCGACTTTCCATTAAAGGTCATAACACCAGCAAAATATTAAAAGCTTGTTACTACTTTCTTATTTTGGTAGAACAATCCCTATTTGCAGGGACAAAAAAAACGCTGTACTGTTTTTTTACTTGTATAAGTTACTTATCTCATTGTTTAATTACAACATAAAAGATGTTAAAAATTTGTAAATCGTAGTAAATTGTATAAATTTATATTATTAAAATCATTTTTTTAATTTCAAAATAATTGCCTGCTTAAAATCTGTAAAAATATACTCCGCTTGATAAATTACTTCCATTAAAAGTAATAATATAACTTCCGGCATTCCTGAATTCATTGACTAAGTCAGCGACTTCTTTTCCACTTACATCATATACTTTAATGCTTACATAATTATCAAGAGGTGAATCAAATTGAACCTTTGTTTCTTAAACCGGGACATAATACCTCCTTTTTATTTTATTAAAATAAATTTTTTAGTTAATGTATTATTTTCACCATTTAATGTATAATAGTAAATTCCTGAAGTTAATTTCTCAGCAATATACTTTAGACATAATTTCCCTCATTAAATTTATTATGAAACAAATTTACAACTAATTGTCCTAAGTTATTAAATATGTCCATTTTGTAAATCCCATTTTTTCTTATATAAAATTCTATTACAGTAGTACTGTTAAATGGGTTCGGGTAATTTTGCTTAAGTTCAAATGAAATGGGAATAATATATGAAATCTGTTTTATATTTGTTATTGTGTCACCACCTCGAATAGTATTCCAGATTCTTCCTCCATTTCCGCAAGTCCAAACCAAACTATCTGTTGTAGGTTCTATTGAATATAAAACTCCGGGGCTTACGTTTTGTCTTATCCAAGTATTTCCTTCATTTGTTGTTTTATATAATTCATTTGTTCCCCCTACCCACCCAGTATTTTCTTCAATGAATGCTATACTAGTAGAATAACCGGTAACATAAAAAAAACACAGAAATAATTTCCATCTCCAAATACTCCGTTTTGAATTGCTAACCAGTTCTCTCCTCCATCAGTAGTTTTTAATATTGTTCCAAACCAACCAACTGAATAAACTACACTATCATTTACAGGATGAATTCCAAGAAGTGGCTTGGTTGGAACATTTGTTACTTGCTGCATCCAGTTCGTTCCGCCGTTTGTTGTTTTAAGGATCACACCACCTACTCCGCAAGACCAGCCCGTGTTCTTGTCTATCATTTCTATATCATACAAAGGAGAGCTTACACCGCTTTGCTGCTGCATCCATTGAGCATGAGCATTTTGCATTAAGCTATTCACAACGAGAATGCACGAGATTATTTTTTTCATAATAATGAAACCTAAATTTTGAAAAACTTTTTTTGAAAAGATCGGAGTAGGACTTTAAAAAATTCTTTTTGGGTAAGAATATGTTTGTAAAACATTGCCCCCCCCCATAAAATCAAGTCAAAAGTTTGAAAAATATTATTTTTTATTTCTTATATAAATTGTCTGAGAGTCACACACAGCTGCTTAGGGGCAAATCACCTCTGTCCAGACCAAAGCAAGTTGTAATTTTAAATGGGGTAATAATTAAGTATGAAGTGATGAAAGAAAAAAAATGAAGCAACAATATCTATTTAGAAAGTTACCAAATGATCAACCATGGCGAATGATGAACAATCACATGGATGTGAGTAAAAAATTATTCTTAAGCAAATCAACATTAAATAAAAATCCTGACATTTTTAATGAGTTTCACAGAAAAAGGTTTGTAAAGTAAAAGAAAAGTTATGATGACTATCATCTCAGGTTTGAACTTTACTTTATCAAATTACTACATTTCATATTCATACAGCTCAAGCTCTGTTGCAACAATATCCCTTAGCTGATACAAAAACCATTTATCTATCTTTGTTGAATAATGGATCTCATCAACGCTTGCTCCGGCAAGCATCGCGTATCTTATGAAAAATATGTTATTGCTCCTCGGTGTCTGCAGCTTTGTTAATAATTTCAATTTGAGATTTTCTTTTTCATCTTTGCTTAATCCTGAAATGAATTCAGAAGTATAAATATCCTTTCCATCAGCACCCAGACCATACCGTCCAAGCTCAAGTGAGCGGATCGCCTTCTGAAATGCTTCCTTGAAATTTCTGCCAAATGACATTACCTCACCTACGGATTTCATCTGAACGCCAAGCACATCATTGTCAGGACTCGTCGAACGAAATTTATCAAAATCCCATCTCGGAATTTTTACAACAATGTAATCTATGACCGGCTCAAAGCATGATGGTGTTGTCTTTGTTATGTCATTTGGGATCTCATCGAGCGTATATCCTACAGCCAGCTTTGCGGCGATCTTCGCGATCGGAAAACCCGTTGCCTTTGATGCGAGCGCCGAGCTCCTTGATACCCTTGGATTCATTTCAATCACGATTATTCTTCCTGTGTCAGGATTTACGGCAAACTGTATATTCGATCCGCCGGTCTCAACACCGATCTCGGATATGATTTTTTTGGATGCATCGCGAAGCAATTGATACTGCCTGTCACTTAAAGTCTGTGAAGGAGCGACAGTGATAGAATCACCGGTATGAACTCCCATCGGATCAAAATTTTCTATCGAGCATATCACAACAAAATTATCATTCACGTCTCTCATCACCTCGAGCTCAAACTCTTTCCACCCGATAAGAGATTCTTCAACGAGCACTTCACGTGTTGGTGAAGCATCAAGTCCCCGGTTGACGATCGTTTCAAACTCTTCAAAATTATAAGCTATGCCTCCGCCGGTTCCCCCAAGCGTAAATGACGGTCGGATGATAATTGGAAATCCTGATTCTTCTGCAAATCCTTTTGCTTCGGAATAATTTTTTGCGAATTTTCCTTTTGCGACCTCAAGTCCTATCTTTATCATTGCATCATGAAAAAGCTCGCGTGACTCAGCTTTCCTTATCGCGTCAACTTTAGCTCCGATTAGCTCCACATTGTACTTTTTCAGTATGCCTTTTTCATGAAGATCCATAGCGGCATTCAATGCAGTCTGTCCTCCCATAGTGGGAAGGATTGCTTCGGGCTTTTCTTTTTGTATAATTTTTTCGATGTAATAGCTTGTGATGGGTTCGATATATGTAGCATCAGCGATCTCCGGATCTGTCATAATTGTTGCCGGATTCGAATTGATAAGGACAACCCTGTATCCTTCTTCCTTTAATGCTTTGACGGCTTGTGTTCCGGAATAATCAAACTCACACGCCTGACCAATTACAATGGGTCCGCTGCCTATGATGAGAATTGTTTTAAGGTCTGTACGTTTTGGCATCAGAGCTTTTGTGCTATATTGGGTGAGTAAACGGATCTAATCAATGCTTATTCTTTTATGAACACCGTTGGCGGAAATTTTCTTGCGCAAGTCTTCTTTCAATTCCTTTTCATATTTCTTAATCACCTTTTTCACAAAGTGCTCCTGAATGTTCACCTTTTCAAACTGCTCACCGGATATCTTAAAAAGTTCTTCCTTCTTTGAATAAGAACCGTTGCTCATCATTACCCATGTCTTCTGTGTATCGGTCAGATACAATTTCAATATGTCAGTAATGTCTTCCTTGATCCGGACATCTTCAATCGGGAACAATACTTCAACACGCCTGTCAAAATTTCTCTGCATGATATCCGCACTGCCAAGATACAGTCTCGCATTACCATTGTTGTGAAAATAATATGCCCTGCTGTGTTCGAGAAATCTTCCAACTATGCTGTAAACATTTATATTCTCGCTGAGATCCTTTATCTGCGGTCGAAGCGTGCATATTCCTCTTGTGATAAGGTCTATTTTTACACCTGCTTTAGATGCCTGGTATAAACGCATTATGACTTCTTCATCAACCAGCGAATTATTCTTAAACAGTATATAGCCGTTGTCGTTTTCCTTATGTGACTTGATCTCATCATCGATCATCCTAAGGATCTTTCTCCTCAGATTCAGCGGAGCGATCAGCAATTTCTTATAACTCCTTTGCTTTGAATATCCGGTAAGATAATTAAAAAGGTTTGAAGCGTCCTTGCAGAATTCCTGATTTGCGGTGAATAAGCTGAAGTCAGTATATACTCTTGATGTTGCCGAATTATAATTCCCTGTACTCAAATGAAGATATCTCTTCATTCCCTTTTCTTCCTTCCTTACCACAAGCGCCATCTTACAGTGTGTCTTCAGACCAACAACACCATAAACAACATGCACACCGGCATTTTCTAGAGCTCTTGCCCAGATGATATTATTCTCTTCATCAAATCTTGCCTTTAGTTCAACCACCGCCGTGACCTGCTTTCCGTTCTCGGCTGCTTCAATGAGTGATTGTATAATTGGTGAATCACCGCTTGTTCTGTATAATGTAAGTTTGATAGCGTAAACGTTGGGATCTTCGGCTGACTGTGCAATGAATTCACTGACAGATGAGAATGAATAAAAGGGGTGATGCAAAAGTACATCGTGATCGGAGATCATTTTGAAAAAATTATCCTCCTCACGGAAGTAGGATGAGATGCGCGGTGTAAACCCTTCATACTTCAGATCACGCTTATCAATTTTATATAAAGACATCAGGTCGCCGAGATTCAGCGGACCGTCGATCTTGTAGATCTCATTATTCTCAGCTTCGAGAGTATTCTTCAGAAAATTCAAAAGGTTCTCCGGCATATCCCGGTCTACCTCAAGCCGTACAAGAATTCCAAGCCTTCTTTTCTTAACTTCTTCTTCAATAAGAGTAAGCAGATCCGCCGCCTCTTCTTCTTCAAGCTCGAGATCGGCATTGCGGGTAATGCGAAAGGCGTAGCTTCCAACAGCTTTCATTCCTGCAAAAAGCTTTTCCGCGTTGGCTTTGATAATCTCTTCAAGAAGTATAAAATTGTATTCATTATCAGACTCGATCAGATAATAACGTGAAATATTATTCGGGATCTGAACTACGCAAACTTTTTCTTCAACATCCTTAGTATCAGGATCGTCCAGCAGAATTGCAAGCGCAAGGCTTCTGTTGATCAGGTTTGGAAACGGGTGAACATTGTCAATTGCAAGTGGAGTAAGTATGGGAAATATTTCATCTTCAAAGTACTGATCTACCTTTTTCTTTTCCTCATCATCGAGTTCATCATATTTAAAGAATCGGATATTGTTTTTTTTAAGCTCGGGAATTATATCTTCATTGAATGCCTGATAACTTTCTTCAACAAGCGGTGTGAGCATTTCAAAAATGGTGTCACGCTGTTCCTGTGCAGCCATCCCGTCAGAAGAAAGCTCATTAACATTACTCTTAACTTGTCGCTTCAGTCCGGCAACACGTATCATAAAAAATTCATCGAGATTTGTGCTGAATATGGAAAGAAATTTCAGCCGTTCAAGCAGCGGCTGGGAATTGTCTTTGGCTTCTTCGAGAACTCTTTTGTCAAATTCGATCCAGGAAAGCTCGCGGTTTAGTAAATATTCGGATTTATTCTTAATCATGGTCAATGAATTTACCTTTAATAGCAAACATTTTCTATGAAATTCGTTGTCAATGAATCAGGAATAACTTATTCGAATTGATATTCCAGTATTTTGAATTTGAATGTAGTCGTTTATTAAGAGATCAATAGTTTGACAGACATCTTTTATGAATCAGGCATATAAATTGTTCATCTTTAAATCTAAACAAACTTTACAAACTGTCTACGCATTGAGGTCTTTATACTTTTTCTGAAAATATATTATTAGAAAAGGTACGAGAGCTGTTGGAGTCAGCCAAGACCATAGTCCGGGAAGAAGATTGTTCACAACAAGAAATGCGGTCCAAGCTGCAATGTAACCTCCGATCATTTTCGGAATGTGAAACATTACAAGTCCGTTGAAGTCCTTAAATCCTTTTCGGTATGTGAACTGATCACTTACCGAAGTAAGAATGCCAAGCGCACCGAAAATAATAAGCACCCATCCGATATTACGTCCGCTTTTATTAAGAATTACTCCGTACCCTATCATCAATAGACTTACCAATGTCATTAAGCCTGCGATAATTTTATCAGATGTTCTGCCTTTGCGATCCGGGAGAGAGTTAAGACTGTAGATCCTGAAACCGGTAATGATAAAGTATGCGCTGAATACCGCTATCGAAGTCAGAAAATAATTTTCATATCCGGGTAAAACCGACACAATGAACGCGAGTGTTACAGTTACAATCATTGCATAAAAAAAGACCTTACCTGCCATGATGTGCTTCGTACTGCCTTTGACAGCTATTAAAGCAAGCAGCCCGGCGATCAATGTTACACCTCCGGCTGTTGCGTGAACTATGATGAGCCATGTAACCAATTTATCCATTTGTTTTAGGATGTGATTTTGAAGGTAAATAATTTCTCTTAAAATAATTTTCATTAACCATTGTTTCAAATACATTCTTATCAATTATCAATTATCAATTATCAATTATCAGATTGTCAGAAGTTCAATTTTACAAACTTTCAACTTTCAACTTTCAACTTTTAACTTTCATTGTTATATTGCCTTATAAAGCCCTGTCACACTTGAAGCATAACTATAAGCCAGTTACCGTAAAATTTTATCTAAGGGATTCGCTCACTGTTTCAAGGGAACTGCTTGGTAAAATACTTATCCGAAATACCGGTAAGAAAATTCTTGCCGCTAAAATTGTCGAGACTGAAGCTTACCTTGGTGAACATGATCCGGCAAGTCACGCTTATCAAAAAATAACAAAACGTAACCGGGTAATGTACGAACGTGGAGGTCTTGTCTATGTTTATTTCATTTACGGAAATTATTTTTGCTTTAATCTTGTGAGCGGACCTGAAGGAACTGGCAATGCGACACTGATACGCGCTGTCGAACCGCTTGAAGGAATTGATGAAATGAAAAAGTTCAGAGGACCTGTAAAAAATCTGCACGAACTTACGAACGGTCCTGCTAAGCTTTGTCTTGCAATGAATATTGACAGCTCTTTATATGGAGCAGATGCTACTGAAAGCAGAAGTATTTTTATTTCCAAACCTGATAAGAGGGAAAAACCTGAGATCATTACCACCAGACGCATCGGACTTAATGTAGGAGTTGATTTTCCATACAGGTTCTTTATTAAGGATAATCCTTATGTGACAAAGCATAAGTTCAATAAAGAGGTTTTGTAAAATATAGAATTAATACACCGGTAAGTTTATACATTTAAAATATTACAAATGAAAATAAAATTTTGCGGAGCAGACAGAACTGTAACAGGTTCTCAGCATTTAATCGAGCTTAACGGAAAGAAAATATTGCTTGACTGCGGATTGTATCAGGGCAAAAGAGAAGATGCTTACGATATAAACCGGACCTTTCTTTTTGATCCGAAAGAGATACACTGCGTCATACTTTCTCATGCACACATTGATCATTCCGGGAATCTTCCGTCGCTTTTCAAAAAGGGTTTTTCCGGTGATATATACAGCACTACGGCTACAAGAGATCTTTGCTCGATCATGCTTCTCGACAGCGCGCACATTCAGGAAAAGGATACTGAATATGTAAATAAAAAAAGGATACGTAAGAACCTTGCTCCGTTCAAGCCGCTTTACAAAATGAATGACGCCAAAAATGTTTTGAGAAATTTTAAGACTGTGTCATACAGAAAGAAATTTTTTATTGACGGACTCGGTGAAAGCGTAACAGTAGAATATTTTGATGCGGGACATATTCTTGGTTCGGCAATGATGGTCCTTGAGATCAATGAGAACGGGAAAAAATACAAGTTCGCTTTCTCAGGTGACATCGGCAGACCCGGCTTGCCGATACTTAAAGATCCGGAGTTTATCGGTAATGTTGATTTTATCATCTCGGAATCGACTTACGGCGGAAGAGTTCATGATAAGTCAAACATGATGGATGACCAGCTTGCGTCGGTGATAAAGGAAGCTTTGGGACGTGGTGGAAAGATAATAATCCCTGCCTTTAGCGTAGGACGAACACAGGAAATTGTATATTCATTGTCAAAAATATTTGACCGTGGTGAAATTCCAAGAATCCCGATCTTTGTCGACAGTCCGCTTTCAACCAAAGCAACTGACATTTTCAAAATTCATCCCGAATGTTATGATGAAGAGTTTTCCAATATGATATTAAACGGAAATGAAGTTTTTGAGCTGCCAAATCTGCATTATGTGCTGGATGTGGAAGATTCAAAAAAGATCAACTTTATAAAAGAACCTTGTATAATTATCTCCGCGTCTGGAATGGCTGAGTCGGGTAGAATTCTTCATCACCTTAAGAACAATATCGAAGATCCGAAGTCAACTGTGCTTATTGTGGGATTCATGGCAGAGCATACACTTGGCAGAAGGCTCATCGAATCACGTGAAGAGGAAAACGTGATGGTAAGGATATTTGGTGAGGAATTTTATATACACGCGAAGATCGTTGTGCTGAATTCATTCTCCGCTCACGCAGACCGGGACGAGCTTCTTGCATACTTTGATAAGTTTGACCGCAATCAGATGCAGAAGATCTTTCTTGTTCACGGTGAGCCCGACATGCAGGAAGCATTTAAGGAAGGATTGAAAGGGCAGAATTTTAAAGACATTGAGATCCCGTTCAAAAGTCAGGAATTTATAATCTGACCATAACTGAACAAGTCCTTAAACATTATATTAAATAACTGAAAATCCAAAACAACATTTCAGTATTTGACACGCATAATTATAATCCGAAACGAGCTGCACCGGAAAATCAACTCTTCATATAGTGATTGTTTAAATTGGCAAAAAGTTTTTGTAATTTAAAAAAATTCAGAATGGATCATCAGGTCGTTTCACTTGAAGAAATAAAGGTCATTGGAATAGAAATGCGAACGAGCAACGCTGACGGGCAAGAGGACTTTCCTCTTCTGATGAACAGGTTTTATTCTGAAAACATTATGGACAAGATTCCGAATAAAGTATCGGAAGAAGTTCTGTGGCTATACACCGAATACGAATCAGATTATACAAAACCCTTTACACTTGTGATCTGCTGTAAAGTAAAAGACTTCAGCGATATACCGGAAGGGATGGTATCAAAGACAATTCCGGCTTCAAAGTTCGCTGTCTTTTCTGTTACAGGGAAAATGCCCGACGAGCTGATAAAGACCTGGCATTATATATGGAGCTCTGACCTGCAGAGAACTTACACAGGTGACTTTGATCTTTATCCTGAAACTCCCGGGCAGAATAAACCGGCAGTATCTGTTCACGTTGCCATTAAATAAAAAATTTAAAAAACATACCAGCATGGAAAAACCTGAAATTGAAAAATTGATGTATCCGATCGGCAGATTTAAAAGTCCGGAAAGCATTACGCAGGATGATTTAAGAACTTACATATCAGAGATCGAATCATTACCTGCGGATCTCAGGAAGCTCGTTGCGGATTTTTCAGAAGAAAAACTGAATACACATTACCGAAAAAACGGATGGAGCGTGAAGCAGGTCGTGCACCATATTGCTGACAGTCACATGAACGCGTTCATTCGTTTTAAAGCCGCTCTGACCGAAGACACGCCAACGATAAAGCCGTACTATGAAGATAAGTGGGCTGAGCTTGGAGATTCTAAAAATACGCCGGTAGATGTTTCGTTGAATTTACTTGATGCCCTTCACATTAAGTGGGTCAATCTCCTCAGATCGATGAACGAAAAGGATTTTACAAGAACATTTTTTCATCCCGAGCACGGTATAGAGTGTCCTCTGAATGAGATCGCGGCAATGTACGCGTGGCATGGAAAGCATCACTACGCGCATATCAATGAACTGAAAAAAAGAATGGAGTGGTGAAAATAATTTAATTTCTCCTGAAATCATCAGGCTCCGCATCATCATCAATGTCGGCTTCTTCAGGTTCCTTTCCGTCATCATAATCATCATCGTCTTCCTGCTCTTCCTCCCATTCATACTTTACAGGCGGATCATTTTTTCTGAAAATAAAGGCGCAGACAATTCCTGTCAGCGCTCCGAATAAATGCGATTCAAATGATATCTGTGGATCAGTCGGCAGCACACCCCATACCATTCCACCGTAAAGAAATACGATCAGCAAAGAAAGCGCGATCGATCTTTTATCCAGTCTGAAAAGTCCGCTGAAAAAAAGGAACGCTGCGAAGCCATATACAAGACCGCTTGCGCCGATGTGATAGGACGGTCTTGCAAAAATCCAGACAAGCAGCCCGTCAACGATATAAATTATGAAAAATACTTTTATCACCGAGCTCCGGTAGAAATACAAAATTCCAAAGAGAAGAAGGAAAAGTGTGATTGAATTTGAAACAAGATGAGAAAAATCAGCATGGATCAGTGGTGCTGTGAGAATGCCGATCAGACCTTCAATCTTTCTCGGGAATACACCGAACGAGGAAATGTTCTTTCCTGAAGCCCATTGAATAAACTGAATTATCCACAGCAAAACTACAAAGCATCCGCTGTAGAAAAAGGAAGAGATGATCTTATTCTTCTCCGTCTTATCTTCATCAGGTACCTGATCCTCGTTACCCGTTGTAAAATTATTAATCATAAGAATAGTTCAGCAAATATAATTGAGTAAGTTGAAAGTTGAAAGTTGAAAGTTGAATGTTCATAAAATTTTATAAACGGATAACCGGATAGTCTGATAATCTAATTTTTTGAATTATAAATCCTGATTATTTGATTTATAATTAAGTAACTAAAATAAAACTTAGAAATTTATAAATCTAAAATTAAGGAGCGGTCATGAAAATTTTATTAACCTTAACCATATTACTGTCATTTTTTATGAATGCAAATTCTGAAATTGTTACATCCGATGTTGAATATAAGATCGGCGATGTTACACTGCAGGGATATATTGCTTACGACAATTCAAGCAGCGCGAAACGTCCGGGGATACTGATCGTCCATCAGTGGAAAGGACTTACCGATTATGAAAAAATGCGCGCAAGACAGCTTGCTGAGCTTGGATATTTTGCGTTTGCGTGCGATATGTACGGAAAAGAAGTAAGACCAACTTCAAATGAAGAAGCAGGTAAGCAGGCAGGGAAATTTTACGGTGATCCGAATCTTATGAGAGAAAGAGTTACAGCAGGACTTTCCGAACTTAAGATGCAGCCCCTTGTCGATGCAAATAATATCGCGGCGATCGGATATTGCTTCGGCGGAAGCTCGGTTCTTGAACTTGCAAGAAGCGGAGCGGATATTAAAGGAGTTGTCAGCTTTCACGGAGGATTAAAGACCGGAAGCCCCGGCGCGGGAAATATTAAATGCAAGGTGTTGGTCCAGCACGGCGCAATCGATCCCAACGTACCTGATGATGATGTTATAAATTTTAAGAAAGAAATGGAAGCTTTTAAGGTCGACTATGTGATATCTGAATACAGCGGAACGGTTCATTCATTTACAATGGAAAGTGCGGGTAACGATATTTCAAAAGGCTCCGCTTACAATGAGAACGCTGATAAAAGATCATGGTCAGCTATGAAGAATTTTTTCGCCGAGATATTTACTAATTAATTACTAATTACTAATTACCAATTACTAATTACTAATTACTAATTACTAATTACCAATTACTAATTACTAATTTCAACTTTCAACTTTTAACTTTTAACTTTTAACTTTTAACTTTTAACTTTCAACTTTTAACTTTTAACTTTCAACTTTCAACTTTTAACTTTTAACTTTCAACTTTCAACTTTCAACTTT
>JAWXBH010000198.1:0-28129 GCA_034439935.1 bacterium | reverse complement strand
TGATTACCGGATTGGAATGTCGATCGTCAACAAAGAAGTATATTTAATTAGATTCCTTCATAGAAAAGATATTTATAAATATTTTCCATAAGTGCATTGTCTCTACCTTCCTGAAAAATTTCATTCCCGTTGATTTGTTTGCTCTATAACCTTACCATTACGAGATGTTAAACGTTAGACTTAAATAGTTGAAAATTATTTTAAAAATATATTAGTACGATAATTGGTATTATAAAATAGTTTGAACGAAATACTGATCCCGACCGTATTGTCATTCCCGCGAAAGCGAGAATCCAGGAATTACAAGTTCAGATCAGATTTTATTTTAATGTTCACTCTTCATTGCCGCCGTTGTTTGTATTCCGAAATGTTTGTGAACTTTTTCAGAAAGGGTATATTTATTCAAACATTTTGGTCACCAACAACATACGTTAACTTGTGACACTGAAGAGTTGAATGTTGAATTTGAGAAATTTATTGTTGAAACTGCGGAGCAGTTTAGTTAAAGTTCAGAAGGACTTATGTATTCCGGTTGCAGGCGTCATAGAGGATTATCCCGGCGGCTACGGAAACATTGAGCGATTCACACCCGGAGAATGAACTGATCTTTACGCGGTCGAAATTTTCATTATTGAGTATCCGTTCAGAAATACCATCTCCTTCATTTCCAAAAACAAAAGTATAGCGTGAATCTTTTGAATAACCGGTTTCATTGACTGTTCTGTCTGCTTCAATGTCTGCAAGCAAAATTTTGCTACCGCTTCTGTGAAGCTCCTTAAGCGTATTCTCAAGATCTGCATTTTCATTGATGCGTATATGAAATACTGCGCCCTGTGAAGCACGGATAAGCTTCGGATTATAAAGATCAACCGAGTCAGAGCTGAGTATTACGTTATATATGCCGAACCAGTAACACGTTCTGAAGATCGTACCCGCATTCCCCGGATCACGAATGTTATCAAGAGCTACGATCCACTTTGTGGAGTTGAGATCAATTTCATTCTGATGTGGAATAGATACCACTGCCATAATCCCCTGCGAGCTTACGGTTTCACTTAGCTGTTCAAATCTGGGAGCGTCAAGGATAACGCTCTTAATGCGAAGCGTGTTTAATTTATTTTCAAGGTTTGTTCCTAACTTAAAATCTTTTCTCAGTATCACAACTTCGATATGCCTGCTATAAATCTCTGATCTGAGACACTCATCAACAAGATGTGCGCCTTCGATTAGAAATTTATTCTCGAGCTCTCTGAACTTTTTCTGATGAAGTTTTTTATAATATTTAAGTTCGTTAATTGTCAATTATTCACCCCGGTATTCAACAAAATTTTTTTCGGTTTCATAAAGCTTAATGGAATGTAAGCTGACATTGCTGCGCTTAACTTTAGGAGCCAGAACTTCCCAGAATTTGACGATCATATTCTCAGTTGTGGGAATGATCCCTTTGAATATATCGAGATCATTGAGAAAGCTGTGATCGACCTTGCTTAGAATTTCCTCGTGAATTATTTTTTTTAAAAGCTTGAGATCCATTACATATCCGCTTTCTGCATCAGGAGTGCCTGCCAGTGTTACTTCCATATAATAATTATGTCCGTGATAATTGTTGCATTTACCGAAGATCTCGATATTCTTTTCCGGGGAAACCGCGGGGTTTTCCAGCCGGTGTGATGATGAAAAGTGCTCTCTTCTTGTAATATAAAGCATTCTGTGTTTTTATTAAAATTAATTGTATTAGATGAATTATGAAATGTAATTTATCTGAAACCTTTTGCAGACGCATACAGTCATATTTAAAAGAAGCAAAAACAAGAGTCAAAAACATTAACCACTAAGTCACAAAGTCACTAAGATTATAAAAGGATTTTCTTAGAGTCTTAAGGTAAAAACTTTAACACAAAGTCACAAAGTCACAAAGTCACTAAGGTTACAAATAATATGTTCTTTGAATCTTTGAGCCTTAGAGGTAAAAAAATTGAGATCTTCTTTGTGTCTTAGTGGTAAAAAGATTTAAGATTTTCTTTGAGACTTAGAGGTAAAAAAATCCGAAAACTTAAGTAACAGTAATTATGTCATATCTCTTAAGTCTGAAACTTATTATTTTAACGCTCGTTAACTCAACTGATTCTTAAGTGAATTAAATCTCATTAATGAAAAAATTATTTCTCCTGTCTGTTTTTTTCTTCACAATTGCAACCAACTCTAACGCACAAGAAACAATAGATCTCAACACGGCAATAGACATTGCATTAAGCAATAATACAAGCATCATCAATCTGCAGAGAAGCATTGATATACAGAGACTTTCGGTGAGCACTGCAAAGGGAAGTCTGTTTCCGACTTTGAGCTTAAGTACAAGCTGGAACAGAAATAATACTTTCTCAAACGGCACGACAAGATTTCAGAACGGGGTGCCAATAGTGATACCGCAGCAGAATACTTGGCTCAATAACTTCAATGTCGGTATCAATTCACAGGTAACATTGTTCGACGGCTTCTCTAATTATGAACAAGTAACACTTGAAGAACAAAATCAGAATCTCGCGCGGATACAGTATGAGAGGGAAAAGTATGATGTCGTATTCAGAACCAATACCTCATACTTTGCTGTGCTGAAAAATGAAAAGATCGTCGTAGCAAATGATGAAAATCTTGCGGATTCAAAAAAGCAGCTTGATATGGTAAAGGAGTTTATGAATGTCGGTAAGAAAACCTTAGCAGATGTTTACAGGCAGGACGTACAGGTCGCGCAGAACGAGCTTGCGCTCGAACGTTCGAAGAATGAACTCAAGAAAAGTAAAGTTGATCTCCTGTTCGCGATCAATACCGATATTAATAAGGAGTATGTTATATCGGAGGCAAGTGTTAATACTAATTTATCCGATGCGGATCTCAAAACCATACTTGACCGAAATTCAAACACAGCGGTACTTACCAGCGCCGCACTTCAGAATAGGATAGATTATAAATCAACTCAGCAAAGTGTCAGAATTTCACAGGTTCAGCTTAACATAGACAGAAAGAATCTTTTCTTTCCTTCTTTGTCCGGCTTTGCAAATTATAATCTGAACGCTTCAAGAATAAGTAATATAGATGATTCAAGAACATTCAGCTTCGGGCTTACATTGAGCTATTCCATTTTCCAGGGAATGAGCTTAAGCAACAGGAGTCAGGCATCTGAAATTGTAATAAGACAAAGACAGGATGATGTGAAGCAGCTTGAGAAGCAGATCAGCAGCGATATAAAGAAGGCATATATTGATTTGGAAACCCAGTATAAGCAGATCGAAATACTTAACAGGAATATTGTTTCTGCAGAGCAGGACAAGATCCTTTCGGAAGAAAATTACCGCGTAGGACTTGGAACACTTCTCGACGCGCAGACAGCAGCAACAAAATTAAATTCACTTAAGATCGATCTTATTAATTCATACTATGATTTTCTGCTCGCTGAAAAAAGGATCAGATATTATACAGGCGATTTAACTTATTAAATTTTTTTAAATAAAATTAATTACTAAAATGTCAGATACTACAATCCCGGTAATAAATCCTCCTGTTCCGGTTAAAAAGAAGAAAAAGAAAAGCAAAAAGAAATTGCTTTGGATTATCGGACTTTTGCTGATCGCAATAATAGTCATAGGAGTTATTGTTTCAGGCAAAAAAGAAAATCTCGTAGTTGTTCAGACTGAGAAAATTAAAAAAAGAAATATTACACAGCTTGTTACCGCTACGGGAAAAATACAATCCGAAACCGAAGTTGACATTAGCGCGGAAGTCAGCGGTGAAATAGTTTCGCTTCCTTTTAAAGAAGGCGATGAAATTAAAAAGGGCGATCTGCTTGTGAAAATAAAGCAGGATGTCTTTACTCCTCAGATCAAAGAACAGGATGCCGCGATAAAGGTCGCCGAAAGTAATCTTGAAATAAATGAAGTTACACTGAGAAGATACGAGCAGGAGCTTAGAAGAATTCAGGAATTGTATAACAAGGGACTCGCAACCGGAAGTGACCTTGACAATGCACAGAACAGTGTCGATCAGACACTCGCGCAGATGAACTCTACAAGAGCTCAGGTAAATCAGCAGAGAACAGGACTTTCAAGGATAAGATATGATATTTCAAAGACAACCATATATGCGCCTATTAGCGGAACGGTTACGCAGTTGAATAATGAAATGGGTGAAAAAGTATTAGGTACAATTTCAAATCAGGGTTCGGATATTATGACGATCTCGGATCTTTCTAAAATGGAATGCCAAGTTGAAGTAGGGGAAACTGATGTGATACAGGTGAATATCGGTGACACCGCGAAGATTCAGATTGATGCTTTTGGTGATAAGATCTTCACCGGCTATGTTTATGAAATTGCAAATACCGCGAAGGCAAAAGGTATGGGGACTCAGGATGAAGTAGTAAACTTTGTAGTGAAAGTAAGGATAATTGATAATGATGTAGATCTCAGACCGGGAATGAGCTGTACTGTTGACATTGAAGTAGAAAAAAAGAACGATGTACTTAGCGTGCCAATTCAATCAGTTACAACAAGAGAAGAGACGCAGGGACAGGAAGTAAGTGGAAGTGAGGGTGAAAATGAAAATCTCACAAGAGAGTCAGATCAGAAGCAGAGTAAGAAGCTTAAGCCAAAAGAGCTTGTATTCATTGTGAATAATAATGAGGCAAAGAGGGAAAATGTGAAGACAGGAATCAGCGACGATTCATTTATAGAAATTACGGAAGGTGTGCAGGAAGATCAGGAAGTGGTAAAGGGCAGCTTTAAGGCGATCAATAAAGAGCTCGAGGATGGCACAAAGATAAAAGTTGATAATGATGTGAATAAAATGAAATTTAATAAAACAGAAGGAAACTAAATAAAAATGGAAGAAAATTTAATTGAGCTGAGAAATATTACGAAGCTATATATCATGGGTACAGAAGAACTGTATGCTCTTAAGGGTGTAAGCGCGGATATACGAAAGAATGAATATGTGGCGATCATGGGTCCTTCCGGTTCGGGTAAATCAACTCTTATGAATATAATCGGCTGTCTGGACACGCCAACAGAGGGTGAATATCTGCTTAACAATAAAAATGTAAGCGATATGGATGAAGATGAGCTCGCTGAGATCCGTAATATAGAGATAGGTTTTGTATTCCAGACTTTTAATCTGCTTCCGAGAAGTGATGCTCTCCATAATGTAGAGCTGCCTCTTATATACAAGGGTGTTTCAAAAGCGGAACGAGTAGAGAAAGCCGAGCTTGCGCTGTACAATGTAGGACTTGAAGACCGAATGAAGCATAAGCCGAATGAGCTCTCCGGCGGTCAGAGACAGAGAGTCGCGATCGCAAGAGCGCTTGTCAATGATCCATCGATTATACTTGCAGATGAGCCGACAGGTAATCTTGATACAAAGACAGGTGAAGAGATCATGGCGCTGCTTGAGGAATTAAATCAAAAGGGAAATACCATTATAATCGTAACTCATGAAGAGGATGTGGCAATGCATGCTCACCGCGTTATCAAGATTAGGGATGGTGTCATCGAAAGCGATAAGCTGAGTCAAAAAGGAATGGATATTGCCGCGAAGAAAGAAATCCTAATTTAGAACCTATGAATTTTTTTTCCGAAATACGAGAGAACCTTTTCATTTCATATAAAGCGATCACTGCTAATAAGCTGCGGTCTTTTCTCGCGACACTCGGTATTGTTATAGGCATAACTTCTGTAACACTTATGCAGACTGCTATCGAAGGTATCACCAGGGCTTTTGAGAAAAGCATTTCTGCTGTCGGAGCTGATGTTCTCTATGTGCAGAAGTTTGAATGGTTCGGTAAAGAAGACTGGTCATTTTACAGGAACAGGAAAGACATTACAATGACACAGTTTGATTATGTAAATAAAAATTCACAGACATCCACGGTAATGTGTCCTACCGCTCAGACTGCAAAGACATTGAAATATAATGATCTTGTTCTCGAGAATGTTATTGTATTAGGGACAACTTCAGATTATCAGCTTACCTTCGGCACTAATATGGATGACGGCAGATTTTTTACTCAAAAGGAGTCTGACGGCGGATATCCTGTTTGTGTAATAGGTACGGATATAAAAAATGCATTCTTTGAAACTACAGATCCGATCGGTAAGACAATTAAAATCGGAACTTACTCATACAGGATCATCGGTGTATGTGAAAAGCAGGGAAGTCTTCTTGGGCTCTTCAGTCTGGATAACCGTGTCATAATTCCCATCGAAAGATTTTTCAGATTGTACGGAGGCAAGAGAACCTTGTCAATTAATATTAAAGCCGGTGACATAAACAATATGGATGAAACAAAGGAAGAAGTGATTTCAATTATGAGGAAGGCGAGGAAGATCCCCTACGGAGAAAGAGATGACTTTGGAGTTAACCAGCAGGAAGCTTTTAAAACAACATTCGACAGCATTACATCACTGATAAAAATAATCGGTACAATGATAACTTCATTATCCCTTATTGTGGGTTCAGTGGGCATTGCAAATATCATGTTTGTTTCTGTTAAAGAACGGACAAAGGAGATCGGGATCCGTAAAGCAATCGGTGCCAAACGACGTACGATCCTTTTCCAGTTCTTAATTGAATCCTGTGCGATATGTCTGCTTGGAGGAGTGATAGGAATTCTGATTTCATTTCCCATAAGCCTGATCATAGATGCGTATGTACTTCCGACTGCGATGCCGATCTGGGTTATTGTTCTGGGACTTGTAGTATCACTGGTGTTTGGTGTGCTTGCAGGATTTTTTCCGGCATATAATGCAGCGAAGATGGATCCTGTCGAATCATTGAGATATGAATAAAGTAGATTTTTAAGATTCATCATTTACAATTTAATAATTTATAATTGAGCAAAGTTGCCTTTATCTGAATTAATAAGAATAGCGATAAACACTCTGAGAGCGAGTAAGCTCAGGGCTGCGCTTACATTAGCGGGAATTATCATCGGTGTTTTTTCAATTATCGCGATCATGACCTTGCTCAACGCTCTTCAGGCGGGGATCGAAGGCGGACTTAGTGAGCTTGGCAGCAATACTTATCAGATACAAAAATATCCTGCAATTCAGGTAGGCGGACCCGGACATAACAGAAAATTCAGGAACCGTGAAGACATTACTTATGACCAGGGAGTAAGGCTTATAGATAAAGCTACAATTTATAAATTCATTTCACTCGAAGATTATGTTTATGAAAAAACTTTTAAGAGTGCTAAGGAATCTACAAACCCGAATAACACTGTCGGGGGCGTAATGCCTCAGTATCTGGAATGTAATAACAGGGTAGTGCAGTTCGGAAGATTTATTACAGAGACAGATCTTTCAAACAACAGCCGTGTTGCTGTGATAGGAATGGATATAGTTGACAGATTATATTCGAATGTAAATCCGATCGGACAAAAAATGACCATCGAGAATAATGAATTCCAGATCATAGGTGTTTTTGAAAAGAAAGGCGAAGGCTTTGGACAAAGCAATGATAACTTTGCATTGCTGCCGATCACAACAATGGAGCAGATCTACGGAAAGAATAACAGGTCACTTAACATTGCCATAATGGCTCCGAGCAAGGAAACATTCAATGAAAGTGTTGAAAATATTACAAGCGTAATGCGCTCAATAAGAAAGGATAAGCCGGGCGAGCCTGACAGCTTTGAGATATATTCAAATGAATCACTTATTACACAGGTGAACAGCTTTACTAAATATTTTAAATACGGGGCGGGCTTCATTTCATTCATCGCTATGCTTGCCGCGGGCATTGGCATTATGAACATAATGCTTGTATCGGTAACCGAAAGGACTAAGGAGATCGGTATCAGAAAAGCCATTGGTGCAAAGAACAGCAGTGTGCTTATTCAGTTTCTTATTGAAGCGATCATACTTTGTGAAATCGGAGGTATAATCGGAATTGCTCTTGGAGTCTTGACAGGAAATCTGATCGGACTATATCTGAGCAGTCCCGTTGTAATACCTTACGACTGGGTTGTGATCGGGCTTGTCGTTTGTTCGGTAGTCGGAATTGTCTTCGGAGTTTATCCAGCGTACAAAGCTGCTAAGCTCAATCCTATCGACGCGCTTAGATACGAATAGAAATTAATTTCAGCTCAGTAAAACAAAATCCACTTTCTTGCTTTCCTTATTTACGCGTATCACTTTAATTTTCACTTTCTGACCTGCACGGAATATTTTACCTTTTCTTTTTCCCCTGGCAATATGTTTTTTATCATCAAAGTCATAATAGTCATCTTCAATATCCCTGAACCTCACCATCCCTTCAACGAGTATATCCATGATCTCTATGAACATTCCGAATTGAACTATGCCTGAAATTATTCCCTCATATTCATCACCGATGTGATTGGCAATATATTCAGACTGCATGAGCTTTATTGATTCTCTTTCTGCCTGCTCCGCATTCTGCTCCATTACCGAGCTGTGCTTGCAGATCTCAGGAAGAACTTTCTTGTAATGCTCAACCTTCTGAAGAATATTTTTTTTATTATAAATGTAATCATAAAGAATTCTATGAACTTCGAGATCGGGATAACGCCTGATCGGAGAAGTAAAGTGTGTGTAGTCCTTAAATCCCAGTCCATAATGCCCGATGTTTTTTGTTGTATAAATTGCTTTTGCCATCGAACGGATGAGAAGATTATTGATTATGAATTCTTCCGGCTTATCTTTTATTTCCGTCAATAGCTTTCTCAGCGAGTTTTTATCATCGATGTTTATACTATATCCAAATTGCTTTACAAACTCGGAAAGCTCCTTCATTTTTTCTTTATTAGGAATATCGTGCACTCTGTAAACATAAGGATAGTACATCTTGTCCTGCTTTGAGAGGTCCTTAACGAATAGTGTCGCGCACTTATTTGCAAGAAGCATGAATTCCTCGATCAGACGCATCGACTCAAGCCGTTGTTTTACAATTATATCCTCCACCACACCGCTGCTGTTGAATGTGAATTTCACTTCATTCGAATCAAAGTCCAGACTCTCTTCTTTTAGCCGCCTTAAAGTGATTGACTTGCTGAGCTTATACATAAGAAGCAGTTCATCTGAAAAGTCGCCTTTCTTTGTTTCAATTATTTCCTGCGCTTCTTCGTAGCTGAAACGTCTCTTGCTGTTGATAACAGACTTCTTGATCTCGAAGCTTTGCAGAGCGCATCTTTTGGAAAGCTTTATGAATATTGAAAATGTCAGACGGTCTTCATTGGGCTTGAGCGAACAAATGTCGTTAGATAATTTTTCCGGAAGCATTGGTATTACATTCTTTACAAGATAAACACTTGTTGCGCGCTTCAGTGCTTCAGTGTCAAGTATTGAATTTTCTGTAACGTAATGTGAGACATCGGCAATATGAACGCCGAGCATGTATCCGTCTTCAAGCGTTTCAATTGAGACCGCGTCATCAAAATCTTTGGCATCCACAGGATCGATCGTAAAAATGACCTTATCCCTGAGATCAACTCTGTCATTGATATCATACTCTATCTTTATTGCTTTAGCGTCTTTCTCAACTTCCTTTGGAAATGAAGTCGGAAGGTTGAATTTCATTATAATTGATTTTTCTTCCGCGCCTCTTTCACCGCTTTTACCAAGCACTTCAATGACTTTCCCTCTTAGTTCGGATGACTCATTCGAAACATCTTCAGGATTTATGATCTCGATATAAACCTTATCAGCGTCAGAAGCTTTATTGAAATCTTCACGGGCTACAAGGATCTCCTTCCTGAATTCTTTTGAATCCGGAAACACTGTACCGTAAGACTGATGATCCTCAAATCTTCCACTTACAAATTTTTTCCCCGGATCAACGATCCTTATCACATCAGCGGTGGTTTCATTCGGATTTTCATTTGATTTGGAAAGCTTGTATTCAACCTTGTCCCCGATATTCACTCTTACTGCTTTTTCACGGATCTTTAAAAAGTGATCCTGATTTTTTCCGGCAACCTTAACGACAAATCTTCCGTCCTTCCCGAAATCAATTTCTCCGACAGTCCTGCTTTCTTGCACCGGTTTATTTTTTTTATAATATTTTTTCTCTTTGATTATTCTTTTCTCCTTTACTGATCCGGTGATTTCCGGAAGCAGCGCGATTTATTAAAATTTAATTCTGTAATAAATGATTGCACCGGTCTTTGATCCGTTTGTATTTGCCACGTCATTTTGTTCCGCAAAAGGATCATAGATCTTTTCCAGCCGTAATATAAGATTATTAGATAACGATTTCATTTTAAAAAGCTTATTCAAAGGATAATCTATTACAATGTCCGTATTGGCAATACCTTTGAATATCTGACCGCCGAATCTTATTATTGCATCGCCGACTGCCGCAGTAAATCTAATGTCGGTGTTCTGAGCGATTGTCCCTGTCTGGGAATCCACATAATTCAGATTTGTATTAATGAGAAACGGGAATATGTCTTCAAGCGAAGATGAAACATAATTCGATAAAAAAGATGCTCCGATATTTGCACCAAAGCTTGTGCTCTCCCCGAATGAAAGCTGATCCTTAAACTTACCAAACAGTAAAAATGAAATTGCATCGCTTGTAGCATTTGGACCGCTCTCGGTTGCCCCGCCTCTCTTAAGTGAGATCGTCAGTATTGGATTTGAGGCGTAACCTGTAACTCTCATATCGATTGTAACGTCTTCAATATTCTGCTGATTACTCTGTGAGCTGTTTGAAGCGTAACCCGTGTATGTTGCATTGATGTTCAAAGTCGGATTCTTGATGTCGCTGTTAAAAACAACATCGCCGGTTGCATCAAACTTTTTGAAAAATTTATAATAGCTGTCACTAAGAGTCACTGTTCCTCTTCCCCTCATCTCATAATTAATGTAATTATAAATGTTAAGATCGTCGGTTTGTATTTCCCCGAAAAATTCCTGTTGTGATTTTGCATTTACAATAAATCTCAGAAAAACATTTTCTGATGTGGATATGAAAATATCGTAAAAAAATTTTCCCGAGGTCTGTTTAACCTTCTTCTTAAGATCACTACGCTGATTGGTGTAAAGTATTTGTTCAAATGGATTCAGATTAAGACCGGTGAGAACAACTATGCTGTCACTTTTTTGAAGTAAAGTCGCCCGCGTCCTTGTACTGTCAGCCCTCAGCGAATCGATGATCACTCCGTAAAGAAAATCATCCCCGTATAAGTTGTATGCTTCCTGGACAAAAGGATTGAAGATAACATTTCCTTTTATCAGTACAAGTTGTCCTTTAAGATCAAACCTGTCCGAGTTCCCTTTTAAATTAAGCCGCGGGTTTCCGCTTCCAACCCACAGATCACCGGAAAATCCAATCTCAGTAGCGCCGTTATCCTTGTCAAATGCTTTTACATCTCCCGTCATTTCAAGACTGATATCATTAAGAGTCAGTCCTGTAAAATCCACATAACCCGTTGTTGAAATAAATCGTGACGGCTCATCAGCAACAAAGACCTTGGAGTTCTTAATTATGAGATTTTCATTTTCTGTTGTGAGACCGGCTTCGAAGTTATAAAGCATTTTAGTTAAGGTAACATAAAATCCTCCCTTGCTGACATCCATGTTTCCGGTCAACTGCGGCTGCTCGGGTGTTCCTGAAAGATTTATTTTTCCGTCAAGTATTCCCTCAAGATTAGCTGTATAAGGAAGAAGCTGCTGAAGAACTTTGAGCTGGAAATTTTTTGCTTCAGCGTTAAGACTTACCTGTTTATCCATTAAGCGTTCTGCTCTCTGCGAACTGTCAAGCTTGTCACTGATATAAGGATTCAGATAAGGAAAATTTCCGGTAAGGGAAAACTTTCCCGTATTATTCTCATTATAAAAATTTATGTTCGGCTTAAAATCATCATCCTTATAAAGTACGCTCGCATCAAGTCTTCCGATCTTTGTAGAACCTAACCGCAGAATTTCGGAAGTCGCGCTGAAATTGATATCAGGATTTTCAAGTGTTCCTTTATAATAAATATCCACATATCTGATCCTGCCCCTTACAGCACCTGATGTATCAACATCCGGATAATAAAGCTTTTGATAATATCCAAGATTAATGTTTGATGCTGAGATCTTTACATTGCTGGTATCATCGAGTGAATATCTTCCGCTTACATTGAGCTTTTGATCCATGCTGTTAATTGTGAACTGCCTGAAATCAAATGCCATGCTGCTGTCAAGGATCTCGGTCTTTACGATCAGCTTATCATTATTTGTAGCAAGAACATCATTAAATCTTACTGACAATGAATCGAAAGTAACGACAGCGGAATCTTCTATGCTTACCTCTGTAAAGATACGGATAGTAGAATCACGTTTAGTCCAGAGAACGAGATCATTTTTATTATCAATGAATGTAAACTTAAGCTGAGTAGTATCCATAGTAATTTTACTTACGACAATATTACTGGTTCTGAGATCTACGTCAGCAAAAAATTTTGTCAGCCGTTCGCCCGCAACGTCATTTCTTATCTTTATATTTACAAGCGCGCTGTCGGTAATAAAAACAGAATCTTTCATTTCAAGCTCACGGATGATGCCTTCGGAATTAAAGGCAAAGATGCCGCAACTATCGCTGAGATTACCTTTTAAATATCCTTTGAATTTTATGGTATCGTTTCCTGTGAATGAATAAAGTGGATCAAGATTTTTTGCATCAATAGTATAACTGAAGTTAAGATTGCTGCAAACTACCGGAAAGTTATTTATTCCTTCAAGTACAGGTCTTACCGAATCAGCATATATCTTACCTGTGAACTCATTTTTTATCTTATCGATATTTTGCGCAATGACCCTTGTGAGATCATCAACATTGATCGCTCCGTCCACGTCAAGATCAAGGAAGTCAGACTTGAGTGAAAGTTTTTTTACATTTCCATTCTGATCAATTTGAATATCCATCGGCGTTGCCGGAATACTGTATTCTGCAAATGTTGAAGCATTCATATTGATCTTAAAATTGCCGGTGATGCTGTTTGGGTCAGTGCCTCTGCCGTTCAGATCAAAATCAAAATTCAAATTACTTTTCTGACCATTGTCCTGTGTGAATGATGAGATGTTAAGTCCCGAAGCGGAACCTTTTATATCGTAAGAAATATTATTCAGATTGGAAATATTTACTTTTCCTTTCATCCTGGTATTTACAGCTTCCGAATTGTAAGAGAGATCAAGCCCGATATTACCATTATTAAAATTAAGTATTCCATCTGACTTTGTAATGTTCTGACCTAAAAATTTTGTTCTCTGCAGATTGTAATTAACCTTACCGGTCATCTTCCTGTAATCAAATCCTCTCGCGTTCACATCGAAATTCCCGGTGATGCTGCTTTCGAGTGATTTGTCTTTTACAATTTTCCCGATGTTCACATTCGTTGTTGTGACATCTCCTTTATAAACTATCACGCTCTGTGTGAGATCAATATAAACATTTCCTCGAGCATTTCCCGCGGAGCTCCTGACATCAAAGTCAGATGTAAATCTATCCGGCTCTCCTTTGTATGTAACCGATGGTATATAAACTTTTCCAAGATAGCTGTAATCAGGGATAGATAGTCCGGGCAGATTGATCCTTGTGTCACGCGGATCAATTTCAAAGTTCTTGCCGGTCACATCAAAATACAGCTTTACGGGCTCATCCAGATTTTTTACATTACCGGTAAAGGAGAATTTTGAATTAGGTAATATCAGATCAAGACCGGAAATGTTAAGATTGCCGTAATTTCCCTCTACTGCAAGCCTGAGTGAAACAGTACTATCCATGAAGTTCAATGCAGGCAGAAAAAAAGTAAGATCTTTGAAGTCGAAGAGCCCGGCATCAAGATCAAGCTTTGTGTGCTTATTTTCAAAATGCTCGTAATCAATTCCTCCTAACGGATTCAAATCATCAATTCTTAATTCATTTATTTTAATATCGGACCGGTCGGTAACAACAGCAAGATCCCTGATCAAAGTAACCGAATCTTCTTCGTCTACGCTTGCAATAATTGAGAAATTTTTCAGATTAAAATCAGAGTTAGTATTGAATGCAAGATTTTTTATGTCGACATTTTTTTCATCCGGAAAATATTTTGCTGAAAGATTCAGATTAAGGTTATTCATATCGATCCTGTCAAAATCAAAAGTATCAAGCTTCTGCATTACAATATCACGGATGGGTAGAGTTGAGTTTTTATCAGCAAGAATGCGCACAGATCCGTTTTGAATATTCACGCTTTCAGCAGTGATGCCCCAGTCGAATTCAGATTTTGTAGTATCTTCATCGGGCGTATCGGATTCGAGAAGGTACGTAAGATTCCATTTAAGACTGTCGTTTTTATCTTTGACCTTTGTGAGATTGATCTGCGGGTTACGGAGAGTGATATTCTGAACGGAAATTTTCTTGTCGAGCAATTGCCATACATTATAGTTTGCTTCAATTGTATTAAACTTAAGAAGAGTATCACCTTTAACTTTAACGCTTCCATTCTTAAGCGTGAAACCTTTGAATAGATTTCCTTCAAGCGATTCGGCGTAAATGACCGCATCTTTGGGCGCAAGTCCGGCGTTGATCTTGTCAAGGGCGAAGCCCAGTGCTATCCTGTCAAAAGTATCAGTCTGAATGAAAATAAAGATCCCAACGATCAAAAGTATGAGCAGTCCAAAAAGTATAGCAGTCCATTTGAAGAATCTCATAATGAAGCTTTTCTTCGGCTTGATCTTTTTTGGAGTTTCTATATTTTCAACTTCATTTGACAAAGAGCAGTGAATTTATTTATCCGAAATTTTTTTCAGAATATTCGTAGTGGAATAGTTGTCGAGATAGTTCAGACTCATAACTTTACCGCCGGCTGCATTCACAATGTCAGAGCCGACAATATCTTCTTCCTTCCAGTCTCCTCCTTTTACAAGAAGCTCGGGAACGATCTCCTTAATGAGTTCGTATGGCGTATCTTCGCCGAAAATAATTGCATAGTCAACACTCTTAAGATTGTCTATAAGAAAAGCTCTGTCGTTTTCATTGTTGATCGGACGATCATTTCCTTTCAGCTTTTTGACGGAGGAATCTGAATTTATTCCTACGATAAGAATGTCGCCGAGAGACTTAGCCTGATTTAAATATGCTGCGTGCCCCTTATGAAGAATATCGAAACAGCCGTTGGTGAATACAATTTTCTTATTCTCTGCTTTTAATTTCTTTCTTACATCTTTGAATTTTTGTATATCTGTTATCAAATACTCTTATATAATAATTAAGATAAAATATTTTCGATTAGCTTATCCTTCTGAACAGGAACGATGCCTACTTCTTCGACAACCAAACCGGCTGCATGGTTTGCTATGATCGCAGAGTCACGCAGACTTGCGCCGCCTGAAAGACAAACAGCAATTGTTGAGATAACAGTATCTCCTGCGCCGGAAACATCTGCAACCTTTCTCGCCTTCGTTCCTATTTTTTCTTTTTTAAACTTACCATTGCTGTTCTCAAATATCATCATTCCGTGCTCACCAAGAGTAAGTATGATGTTTTCACAATTGAGCTTCTTCATCAGTTCTTCTGCAAAATTTTCCAGATCATCCGGACCTTTGATCTTCTTTCCGAATGCGTCTTCAAGCTCTTTACGGTTCGGCTTGAACAGATAGATATTTTTAAACTCGAAAAAATTTTCAAACTTGGGATCGACAAGTATCCTGATTTTCATTTTACCCGCGAATTCAGAAACTTTCTTAACAAGTGTTTTTGTCAGAACTCCTTTATTGTAATCCTGAAGTATTATTATTGCCGATCCATCGCAATTCTTTTCAAGCAGTTCAAGGATCTTCTCTTCAGTTTCCATTGTAATGTCATTCTTTGATTCGCTGTCAATGCGAAGCAAGTGATGAGAATCGGAAATTACCCGTGTCTTGCATGTTGTTGGTCTTAATTCTTCGGTGATCAAGCCGGAAGTATTCATGCTGAGATCAGATAGTGACTCGATAAGAATTTTTCCTTCACTGTCATTACCTATGACACCAATAAGAAAAGGATCAGCTCCGAGAGTCTTTACGTTAAAGGAGACATTTGCTGCACCGCCGAGCCTGTACTCGCTGTTCCTGATGTCAAACACCTGCACCGGCGCTTCGGGAGAAATCCTAGTAACATCTCCGAGCAGGTACCTGTCAAGCATTACGTCACCTATAATGAAAATTTTATTCTTCTTTGATGCCTCAAAAATTTGTTCCAGATACTTTTTATCCATTAATGTAAAATAAATTTTATATACAGGCTTTTCAATGTTAAAGTTAGAAGTTGAAAGAAGTTGAAAGCTTGAAAATTACTTGTGGCACATTTGAGAATAATTTTTATGGCTAACAAAGTATACTTAAATGTGCCACAAGTACAGGTATCCTAAAGTTCATAAAAATCCAAAACCCCAATTCCCAAATCAAAATCATTGTATACATATTCTGCATGAGAGGATTGATTTTCAAATTGTTTTTAGAATGATGTATAATTATTTTTCACCGCGTAAGCTCAGATGGCGGAACTGGTAGACGCGCTGCATTCAGGGTGCAGTCTAAGTATTTAGGTGAGGGTTCGAGTCCCTCTTTGAGCACAAAAAAATAAAATGATGAAAATTGAAAAAGATTTGGAAACTAAAGACAGTAAATTCGCAGGATAGCTCCGGTGATGATAACATAGAAAATTTTATACAACAGATGCGGACTTTGAAAACAAATGTTCAGCTCCCCGAACTTGTTTTGAAGCTTCTGTATTTCAGAAAAATTACGGATTATCAAAAGGTACTCAAATTTTTCCGTCCTTCCATTGATAAGCTATACGATCCCGCATTGATGAAAGACTGCGACAAAGCAGCGGGCAGGATCATCGAAGCCATTAACAATAAGGAAAAGATAATGATACTCGGCGATTATGATGTTGACGGGACGTGCGGTGTATCGATGTTTTATCTCTTCCTTCAAAAAAATTTCGATCTTGATCCGGACGTTTACATTCCTGACAGAATCATCGAAGGCTATGGTATTTCCATCAAGTCGATCAATATCGCTAAAGAAAAAAAAATTAATTTAATAGTTTCAATTGACTGCGGTATAACTGCCTTTGAAAAGATAGAGTATGCCAAGTCACTCGGAATAGATTTTATAATCTGTGATCACCATCATCCGCCGGAAGTCATTCCGGAAGCTTTTGCTGTGATGGATCCGCTGCGGGTTGACGATGATTATCCTTTTAAATATCTTTGCGGAGCCGGAGTTGCATTTAAGCTTGCGCAGAGAGTTGCAGCAAAACTCGGAAAGCCGGATCTTCCAAATTCACTGATCGATCTTGTCGCCATTGCAACAGCTTCGGACATTGTTCCGCTCGTTGATGAGAACAGGATACTTGTCAGAGAAGGATTCAATTTAATTAATTCAAATCCACGCCTCTCATTAAAAGTACTGATCGAATCGAGCGGTCTTAAAGTAGGTAACCTTAATACAAGTAACATTGTATTCACGCTTGCTCCGAGGATAAACGCAGTAGGGCGTCTTGGGGATGCAAGGAGAGCAGTTGAACTTCTGACCTGTGAAGATGATGAAAAGATAAAAGAGTTTGCGTTTATTCTTAATGACGAAAATCAGAACAGAAGAGAGATAGACAAGACAATTACAGATGATGCCTTTAAGATCTTTGAAGAGACATTGGAAATCAAGTGTCAGAATTCCATTATTATTCATAATGAGACCTGGCATCCCGGTGTCATCGGTATTGTGGCTGCGCGTCTTGTTGAAAAATATAATCTGCCCTCAATAGTGCTTACCACGGTTAACGGTGTTGCTAAAGGAAGCGCGCGGAGCATTAACTCGTTTAATATTTATGAAGCGCTAAAGCAATGTGAGGATAAACTCATACAGTTCGGCGGACACTTTCATGCGGCAGGTCTTGAGCTTGAGCTTCACAATGTTGAGGAATTTAAGAAGTCCTTCAATGAAATTGCTTCAAAGGAAATTACAGATGAACAGCTTATTCCTGAGCTTGAATATGATGCGGAGATAACATTCGATGAGCTGACAGATCAGTTCATAAAGATCATTACTTTTTTTGAACCTTTTGGTCCGGAAAACATGATGCCGGTATTTGTTACAAAGGATGTTCAGATAATTGGTGATGTCCGTTTTGCAAAGGCAAACACACATATTTTTAAAGTAAGGGAAAATGAAACAAAGAAAGTCTTTGAAGCGGTGTTCTTTAATTCTTTAGAGTTTAAGGAAGTTATAGTGTCCGGAAATTTTGTCGATATATGTTACTCGGTGGATAAGAATGTCTGGAATGGCAGGGAATATACCAAGCTTAGGATCAGAGATATGAAGCTTAGTTAAAAGTTGAAAGTTGAAAGTTGAAAATTGAAAATTGAAAGTTGAAAGTTAAAAATTGAAAATAATTATTAAAGCATAATTTAAAATTTATAAATTTACATTTAAATGTCAGGTCATTCCAAGTGGGCAACAATCAAAAGAAAGAAAGCGGCAACTGATTCCGCAAGAGGTAGAGTTTTTACTAAAATAATTAAAGAGATAACAATTTCAGCCAGAGACGGCGGGGGTGATCCGGATGCTAATCCAAGACTGCGGCTTGCGATACAGACTGCAAAGAGCAATAACATGCCTCAGGAAAACATTACCCGGGGAATAAAAAAAGGAACGGGAGAGCTTGAAGGCGTCAGATATGAAGAGATGACCTATGAAGCTTACGCTCCAAACGGAATCGCTATGCTGATCGAAAGCGTAACCGATAATAAGAACAGAACTGTTGCAGAGCTTCGTCACACAATTTCCAAAAACAACGGAAATCTCGGAGAGTCGGGATCGGTCGCGTGGATGTTTGAGCGCAAAGGTGTGATCAATGTTGAGAAAGAAAATGTGAAAGAAGATGAGCTGATGGAAGTGATACTTGATGCGGGCGCTGATGATCTGAAGCCGGAAGGGGATTATTTTGAAGTAATAACTACGATTGAAAATTTTGAAAAAGTAAGAAAGTCAGTTGAAGAGAAAGGTTATAAAACAGAAAGCGCTTCTCTTCAGTATATTGCAAAAGATCTTATAGCAGTAGAAGGCAAAAGCGGAGAGGAAGTGTTCAGATGCATTGAAGCCGTAGAAGAGAATGATGACGTTCAGAATGTTTATACTAATGCTGATTTCGTTGAGTAAATTTTCATATTCATAATGAGAATAATAGGTATTGATCCGGGGACAGCGGTAACAGGAATAGGCATTGTTGATTACAGCAATGAGGGAATATATCTTGTTCACTACGACTGCATAAATCTTAATTCAAAAGATTCGCTGCCTGATCGTCTCAAAAAAATCTACGATGAATGTCTTCAATGTATAGCAAAATACAAGCCGTCCCAATTCGCAATTGAAACCGCATTTTACGGAAAGAACATTCAGTCAACTCTCAAGCTTGGACAAGCAAGGGGAGTCGCCATAATTGCAGCGCTAAATTCAAATCTCACCATCTCAGAATATTCACCGAGGGAAATTAAAAAATCAGTAACCGGAAACGGAGCTTCATCAAAGGAGCAGGTTCAATACATGGTGAAGTCGATATTGTCTCTTAAAGAACTAATTATGATGACTGATTCTTCTGATGCTATCGCTGTTGCGCTGTGCCATTATTTTAATAATCAGAATTTGATTCCCACAGGAAGCAACGGGAGGAAAAGTAATTCCTGGAAATATTTCGCGGAACAAAATCCGGAAAGGATAATTATTTAAGAGAATGATCTCTTTACTCCGGGGAAAACTAATTCATAAGAACAAGAACCAGGTAATTCTCGATGTAAACGGAGTGGGATACCATGTTTTCATTTCAAAAAAAACTTCAGAGAAGCTTACAGAAATAAATTCAGAATACACTGTCATAACACATCTTGATGTAAAAGAAAATTCATTGCAGCTATTCGGATTCATAGATGAAAAGGAAAAAGAAATTTATAAGCTTCTGATCTCTGTCAGCGGAATTGGAACAAAGATCGCTCACGGAATTTTAACGCATCTGTCCTTTGAAGAGATAATAAGTCTTATCAGTAATTCCCCAAGCTCAGCTCATATAAAGATCCCGGGAATAGGTTCAAAAAAACTTGAACTTATATCATTGACCTTAAGAGATAAGATCTACAAGATCGATAAAGATATTGACCAGTATGAAGATATGGCGGTTTCCTCCGCCGACAGTACAAGATATGAAGCGATGAATGCGCTTATGAATCTCGGATACCTGAGAGGTGAAGCCGAGAAAATAATAAGAGAAGTGCTGAAGCAGAATGAAAGCATAAAGCTTACCACAGAAGAAATAATCCGCAAGTCCCTTGAATATATTTCAAAATAAAATAAATGAGTGAATCAATTTTAAATGATATTTGGAGCAAGATACGTCTGCTCATGAAATCACATCCCTGGCACGGAGTGCCCATAGGTAATGATTTTCCCGCTGTTGTAACGACTTACATAGAGATCGTTCCGACGGATACGGTAAAGTATGAAATAGAAAAGCAAAGTGGTTATCTGAAGGTTGACCGTCCGCAGAAATATTCCAATATTTGTCCGACACCTTATGGATTCATTCCTCAGACACTTTGTTCGGAAAATGTAGCGAAAATATGTATGGATAAAACCGGAAAGAAAAAAATTATCGGTGACAATGACCCTCTTGATATTTGCGTGATCACCGAGAAGGTTCTCAATCATAGTAACATACTTTTGCAGGCGATACCGATCGGCGGTCTGCGTCTTATAGATGATAAGGAAGCGGATGATAAGATCATCGCGATCATGAAAGGTGATGCGATATTCAGTAAATGGAAGGATATTTCGGATTGCTCGGATTCCTTCATCGACAGGCTTAAACATTATTTCCTTACTTACAAGGAAGGACCTGAAGAAGGGTCTAAGAAAGTTGAGATCGCAGGAGTTTATGGCAGGGAAGAAGCTTACGAGGTGATCAGGGCAAGCAACATGGATTATCTTAAAAAGTATTCCGACTTAAATGATCTTCTAAAGACTCAGCAGCAATAATGTTTTCAGAGATCAGAGACTTTGTTTTAAGCTGACATGTTTCAGTTTTAATTTCATAAGCAACTTTATTTCAATTTAGTATCATAAAGCTGTTTGAAAGCAATTTTAATTTCATCCCTTACTTCACGGTATTCAGATAATATTTTTTCGGAAGTGCCTTTGGCATCGGCAGGATCAACAAAGCCGAGATGAAGTTTGCGCTTAACCTTTCCATTAAAGACGGGACATGTTTCTTTTGCGTTATCGCATACGGTAATTACATAATCGAAGGAGCCATCCAGAAATATCGAAACATCTTTTGATTTATTTCCCGAAATGTCGATGCCTTCTTCCTTCATGACCTTTACAGCATTGGGATTTACTTTCTTGGCGGGATTTGTTCCTGCGGAAAAGACCTCAAGTTCAGGTCCGAAACTCTTCAGAAAACCTTCAGCCATCTGGCTTCTGCATGAATTTCCTGTACAAAGAATTAGTATTTTTTTACTCAAGCAATTTTTAAATTTTCCATAATATAATAAAATTGCTTTTTAGTTTGCTTTAAGATTTTGTTAAATTTTATTTTAACAATATCATTCTTTTTGTAATGGTAAACTCTCCCGCTGTCAGTGCATAAAAATATATTCCGCTCGGAAGATCGCTGCCATCGAACTCAACCGAATAAGTGCCGCGGTTTTTAGCTTCATCAACAAGCGCTGCAATCTCTTTTCCCAATGCATTATAAATTGTCAGAGTCACTCGACTCTTAACCGGTAAATCATATTTTATAATTGTAAAAGGATTGAACGGGTTTGGATAATTTTGGGATAAGGAATATACTTCAGGTATTTCAGTACCCACAAGTTCAACTGAAGTCATTGTTGTATCACCGTAAACAGTGCCGCCTATTACACAGCCCGTTAGAAAATAAGATTCGCCTGAACCGACTTCACAAGATGAGTACCCAATAAAACCAATTCCTTCAGCTAATGAGTAGTAAGCAGATATCGGACCAAGTAAAGTTGATCTTAACCGCTTGAAAACTCTTGTCTGTCCGAACAGCTCTCCTGATTGCACTACATAACAATATCCGTTCAAATTAGAATAATTAAATCTGTTTCCTTTAAACGGGTTGTCAGAACCGGCAAGTAAGCTATCAAGCAGATAATCAGAATTGTTCACTGAATCATATGCATACACATTCATGGAAACAGAATCAATTCTCTGGTAAGACCATGACGGTTGTTGTCCGTTAGTTATAAACCAATTCTGAAATTTGTAATATTTTTTCCCGTTTGGTCTGAGGGTATAATCAGTGATGATAATTTTGTGTTTAGCATAAGTTTGGTAAGGGTCACAATTAAAACCAAGACTCATGTGTCCGAATGTATAACTATTCCCAATATTGAGCGGGTAGAATTTTGCCGCAGTAGTATCCCAGGCAAACGCTTTAACTGTTCCCAAAAAAAATATTAATAATAAAAAGTAGTAAGTGGTCTTTATTCTCATGAAATTTTAAATTTTATTTTAAAAATATCATTCTTTTTGTCATGGTAAACTCTCCCGCTGTCAGTTTATAAAAATACATTCCGCTCGGAAGATCGCTGCCGTCGAACTTAACTGAATAAGTGCCGGGGTTTTTAACCTCATCAACAAGCATTTCAATCTCTTTTCCCAATGCATTATAAATTGTCAGAGTCACTCGACTCTTAACCGGTAAATCATATTTTATAATTGAAGAAGGATTAAACGGGTTTGGATAATTTTGGGATAATGAAAAATCTTTGCCAGATTGAAGAGAGTTGTGGTTTATCTCTGTAAGTCCTGCATAATCATTTCTTAAGATCCTGCCATAAAAACCTACAGCAAAAGCTTTAATACTATCTACAAATTTTATATCCTGAATTGCATCTAAACCTGAATTAAAAAATACATAGTTCCAACTGTTTCCACCATCTGTTGTTTTTCGGAACAATTTTTCAAAACTTGTTCCCCATATACCTCCGCAAAATCGTTGTCCAACCAGGTATCCTACACGGTCATTCGCAAAATCGGCATTGAAAACCAAATCGTGACATTTTACCTGAATACTATCCATACTTATGAGATTCCAATTGATACCATTGTTTGTTGTTTTTATAACTAAGCGGTGATAGCCGCAAGCCCAACCGGTATTTTCATTAATAAACTTAATTGAAGTTATCCTTTCGCCGGTGTTATGGTTAAATACATTTGAGTAGGAATTACCACCGTCAGTTGTCCTGTAAATATTCTGATTCGAACACACAAATCCGGTTTGGGTATTTTCAAAGAAAAACATGGCATGTGCGAGGAATGGTGAATAGTTCAGGGAAATATAAGCCCAGCCATTTCCACCATCGTTAGTTCTGAAATATCCTCTTTCAGTGCTAATCCATCCGGTGAGAGCATTAGCGAAATTGATTTTTAAAATTCTTGAATTTTTGCCGGATATAATTTGTCTGGTTGTCCACGTATTTCCTCCGTCAGTAGATTTATAAATTTTTCCGTAAAAACTTCCTGCATATACAGTTTGGTGAACAGGGTTAGCGATACATTCAATTCGATCACCGTCATTTGTATTTCTTACATAATTCCATGTTAAACCGGAATCTGTGGTTTTTATAACAACAGTTCCCACGGATGGTGTCGAGCCTCCGGCATACCCGGTTACTGAATTTTCAAAATCTATAGAGTATAGTTCTTCATTAGCAACATTCCGGATTATTGTCCATTGTGAAAATGAGATGTTGAATATAAAAACTAAATTGAAAATTAAAAAAGTGATAAAATTTGAAGAGAGGTTCATAATGTATTTCCTTTTAATTATAACTTAAATATTTAGTACTGAAATATCAAACTAATTTCACTTCAAATAGAATTGTAATAGACGGCAGTCATTTTTATAAACCCCCGTCAGAGTCTCCCCGATTTATCGGGGGACTCTGACGGATTAACACGATTGAAAGTTTAAATTGGATAGAATAACTTTGTTTTCTAATTATTTTAAAAGGAGGATTTGATGGCTACAAGAGTACGGGAGTTTATTCCGGGAGGAATTTATTTTATAACTTGCACAATATTCAGATGGATCAAAGTATTTACAGATGAAAAATATTATAATCTTGTCTATAAATGGTTTGACTATTTGAAGGAGCACTACGACAATAGAATTCATGGTTATGTTCTCATGCCCAATCATGTTCACTTATTATTATACATTTCCGAATATTCACCGGATCCGTCGAAGTTAATTCAAAACGCTAAAAGATTTCAAGCCTATGGAATAGTGGATTTTCTTGAAGAAGATAGTCGAACAGATTTGTTAAACATATTTTCTGATGCTGCTGAAACTAAAAAGGGAGCTTTGCATAGAATTTTTACAGACAGATTTGACTGTAAGGAAATGGTGAATGCTGCCTTATACCGGGAAAAGCTAAACTACATACATAACAATCCCTGCACACCTAAATGGATGCTTTCTGAAAAACCTGAGGATTATAAACATTCAAGTGCTTCGAATTACATTATTGGAGCAGGAGTTTATAATGTCGAGTTGATTTATTGATCGTCAGAGTCCCCCGATAAATCGGGGAGACTCTGACGTTGGTTATTCTAACTTAAATATTTAATCCTGAAATATCAAACTAATTTCACTTCAAATAGAATTGTAATAGACGGCAGTCATTTTTATATTTGTAGCTTATTAAAATTTTATGAGATTAACGCAATTTTTTCTTCCGACAGTAAAGGAAGAACCCGCTGATGCTATCGTTGTTTCACACAGATTAATGATTCGATCAGGTATGATAAGGCAATTGACTTCGGGAGTTTACTCTGCTCTTCCATTAGGATTAAGAGTATTCCGGAAAGTTGAGAACATCATCCGCGAAGAGATGAACGCAATCGGTGGAAATGAATTTTACCTTCCCGCAATTTCTCCAAGCGAGCTTTGGTCAGAAACAGGACGACTTGAAGATTACGGTGATCTTATGTTTAGAATAAAGAACAGGGACCTTGTGCTCTGTCCCACACACGAAGAAGTTTTTACTTCCATAGCAAAACCGAATTTAATTTCTTACAAGGACTTTCCGCAGGTCTGGTATCAGATACAATCAAAATTCCGGAATGAAGAGCGTCCCCGGGGCGGAGTCTTAAGAGGCAGACAATTCACAATGAAAGATGCATACTCTCTTGATGCTACCTGGGAAGGACTTGATAAAGCTTACGATAATATGGCAAAGGCATACAGAAATATTTTTACAAGGTGCGGGCTGGATTTTGTAGTTGTGTCAGCACACAGCGGAGCAATGGGCGGGAGCGCTTCGGAAGAGTTTATGGTGCCTGCGGCAGCCGGCGAGGATAACATTGCAGTAAGCGAAGATAAAAAGTATGCATCAAATATTGAAGTAGCTGTTTCATTTAAGAATAAAGTTGAAAGAAAAAATTCAGATCTTAAGCCGGAAGAATTTCATACACCTGATATTAAAACAATAGATGAGCTCGCGGAATTTGTTAAGACAAATGATAAATCACGCCTTGCAAAGTCGAGAGTGTTTGTCAATGTTAAGAAAGAAGGAAATGAATTCGTATTGGTGCTTGTGTGCGGGGATGATGAAGTGAACGAATCAAAGCTTCAGAATTACTTCGGGATCAATATCAGGGCGGCACACAGTGAAGAGCTTGCTGAAATTTCAGGTGCTGACGCCGGCTCGATCGGTCCTATAGGATTGAAGAATAAAAAAATTAAGATCATTGCAGATCTACTTCTGGAGGATTCTGATGAGCTTATCAGCGGTGCTAATAAAAATGATTACCATTACAGGAACATTGATCTCAAACGCGATGTGCAGGGAATTGAATACAAGGATCTCAGAACAGTAAGGGAAGGCGAAGACACGATCGATAAGAAGAGTAAATTGAAGATCACCAAAGCAATTGAAGTCGGACATATCTTTAAGCTCGGTACAAAATATGCTGAAGCTCTCGGCGCGAAATTTCTTGACGCTGAAGGCAAGGAGAATCCGATCATAATGGGAAGTTACGGCATCGGTGTAGAGCGGACTGCCGCGTCATTCATTGAGCAGAGTAATGATGAAAAGGGAATAATATGGAAAGGAGAGATTGCTCCTTTTGATGTAATACTTATCTCGCTGAATCAGGGAAATGAAGAGATAAAGACTTTTTGCGAAGAACTTTATAAAGAGCTCAACAGCAAAAATGTTGAGGTTCTGTTTGATGACAGACCGGATCTACGACCCGGAGTTAAATTTAATGATGCTGATCTGATAGGGATCCCTCTTCAGCTTATAATCGGAGAAAAGAATATGAAGGCAGGCAACGTTGAGATCAAGATAAGAAGTAACGGTGAAAGGATAATTGTGAAGAAGGAAGATGCAGTCTCTAAGATAATGGAATTGAATTCATAAATGTGTTCATGTTTCAAAGTTTATAGCGATTACAAAAACATTTTTTAAAAATAATTTTAGCATACAACACTATTGAACAATACAGAAAAGATCCTTAACCAACCATACGTACTGGCTTCACAGTCCCCGCGAAGAATTCAGCTTCTGAGACAGATCGGACTTAACTTTATTTCTGTTGACAGTAACATTACAGAACTTGATGACAGGGATCATAATCCGTTGAAGCTTGTAAAATATAATGCGCTTTCAAAATCGAGAAAAGTTGCTCTCGATTACAAAAAAGAAATTGTGATCGGCGCTGATACAGTTGTATCGATGGACGGCAAAATATTCAACAAGCCGAAAGATCAGGAAGAAGCGAAAAGATTTTTAAGAAAGCTGAGCAATAAAAAGCACACTGTGTATACCGGTATTAACGTCATTAATATAAAGAACGGAAAAGAAATTTTTGATTATGAGAAGACAGTAGTTCATTTCAGGAAACTGAGTGAAGACGAGATCACTTATTATGTAGAGAAATATGATCCATTGGATAAAGCCGGAGCTTACGGGATTCAGGATGGCTTCGGATGCCTTTTCATTGAGAAGATTTTGGGTGACTATTATAATATAATGGGAATGCCGCTTTTAAGACTTTACAAAACGCTCGGTAAAATTGTTTAAGAAGTACAAAAAAAAGATACTGATCTCTGTCGCCTTCGGAGCGATCGTGTTTCTCGCGTTCAGCATCTACGCTGACTTTGACAAGCTGATCAAGACCTTCGGCGAATTCAACTGGCTTTACTTTCCTCTCGTCCTCGCGTTATCATTCGCAAACTACATCATAAGATTTTATAAATGGGAATATTACAGAAAGCTTCTTGATATCAACCTTACGGTGAAGGCAAGTTTTCTTATCTTCATGTCCACCTTTGTGATGAGTGTCACACCCGGAAAAATGGGAGAAGTTCTGAAGTCGTATCTGGTGCGTGAAGAGAACGGGACACCTGTCAGCAGATCAGCTCCAATCATTATTGCCGAGAGGTTGACAGATTTCATTTCAATTGTTTTGCTATGCATAGCAGGAGCATTTGTATTTGATTATGGTAAAGAGCTGATAATAGGAGTGGGTTTGTTTTTTATACTTGGAGTAATACTGATCAGTTCAAGGAAGATCTCACTCGGAATAATCTCATACCTTGAGAAAATAAAATTTCTTCATAAGATAGCGGGAAAATTTCAGGAAGCATACGAGAGTATTTATATATTGGTGAAAATCAAACCGTTGATAATTGCGGTGGCAGTCAGCGCCGTTGCATGGTTTATGGAATGTCTTGGATTGTATGTGGTCCTGAAGGTTTATTCATCAATAACGGATGTAAATGTAAGCATCATGAGTGCGGTATTTATTTACGGTTTTTCAACGATAGTCGGTTCGATAGCAATGCTGCCCGGCGGACTGGGAGTTACGGAAGCCTCACTGACCGGATTACTTATTCTTCTTAATATACCAAGAGATGTTTCAGTGGCATCAACATTCATAATAAGAGTTGCGACGCTTTGGTTTGCGGTACTGATTGGAATAATTGCTGTTTATTTTTATCAGAAGTATACTGACAGTAATCTTGAAAGCATACAGACGGAGAGTTGAAAGTTGAAAGTTGGAAAGTT
>JAWXBH010000197.1:0-33513 GCA_034439935.1 bacterium | reverse complement strand
TATTTGTTCTTCGTCTTTAATTGTTGCTCTTCGGAAACTTTTACGGGATCATTCCGGATATTGATTTATTAACTTTCCGTCTTCATAAACGAATATCCACCACTGACCGTTAATCAAAATTCTCTCATAAGTTACATTAAAAATAATCTGATTTACTTCCTTTGTAGCTGCTGCAGAGTTGCTTTCCGTACTCGTAAAAAATACTGAAAATAGAAAACAACCAATGAAGACAATGGCTTTCATATTGTTCCTCCTTCGGGGTTTGGTTAATGCAAGTTTAAGAATTACACAGGTACTGTGGTAGGGACACTTTTTCTATTCTGTCGCTCGTCAGAAAAAATGTATGGAATAAAATGTTTGATTTTGCATTAGATTTATCTATTTTATTACCAATTTTTACATAAAATTGTCGGTCGGAAAGATGGTTAACGAAGGTATATTTTCTCTTTTAAAAACATTTTCAATGAATGAAATCAAAAGATTTGAGGAATTCATTGAGTCTCCCTATCATAATAAAAGTAAAAAGATCATTTCTTTATTTAAGGAGATCAGGAAATATTATCCGCAGTTTGACCATTCAGATCTTGAAAAATCAAACATTGCAAAGAAAATAAATCCCGCTTTAGATTATAATGATTCTACTTTCAGGAGTCTTATGTCCGATCTGAGCACACTGCTGAAGAATTTTCTTACAATTGAAAGGATGTTAAATGTTGAATGGGAGAGAAATGTATTTCTGCTGAGATCACTCATAGAAAAAAGTGATACTTATTTTTTTGACAAATGTATCTCAACTGCCGACTCAGAGCTTGAGGTCAAAAAAATCGACAGCACTTACTTTTACAACAAAGGCGTGCTTGAGCTGTTGAAGTATAATTATAATTGTACAGTCCGCGGTCAGCTGAATAAAGGAGATGTTGAAAGAGATGTATTGTGCATAATTCAATATATAGTTAACACCATAAAGTTCTTTGTAATGGAGATCACCACTTGCTGCATGTATATTGATTTCTATGAAAACAAATATTCCATAAAAACCTATAAGGATATTTCCGAAAGAATCATTGACTCAATTAACCTTAAGGAGCTCTCAGATGCGATGAAAAATTTTTCGAAAAATGACTTCGTAATGGAAACATACATAGACCTATACTATGCCTTTTCGGAGATGAATGAGCCGGCGCATTACAAAAGATACAAAGATTCCGTTCTACGCAACATGGAAAGATTCAGCAGAGATGAAGCAAATTATCATTTCACGAAGCTCATTTCGTATTGTCATATAAAAAATTGCACAAAGGATTTTAATTCGCAGCTCGACAAGGAGCTTTTTGATATCTACAATATTTTTCTGAAGGGAAATTATTTCCTGGATGACAAGACAACGGTATTCGATGATTCCTTGTTCAGAAACATTCTTTATCTGTCATTGAAGCTGAAGAAGTTCGAATGGGCTTTGGATTTTATTGAAACTTACTCACATTACCTTCACCCCGACAGGGCTGAGAACCTTGTAAATTTTTCTTATGCAGAATATTATTTTTATACCGGATCAGATTCTTCGTCGGTTGAGATCCTTAATCTTTCGTTTGATTATCTTAACAAGATCAGTGAGGAAGCCTTTATAGTGAAGTATGATATTAAGATCATTTACCTGATGCTGTATTATGATCTCGGGAGCAATGAAGAATTTATTCTGACGCAAATGGAAAATTTCAAAAAATTCCTGAAGAGAAATTCACTTGTAACACCAAATAAAAAGGAAAGCATTAACAAGTTTATCAATCTCTACGAGAAATTACTATTCCTTAAGAACGGCGATAAGCGGATCGATACCGATTCACTTTATCTTGAAATCCTCAAGAATGAAAACATTAAGCATCATGTCTGGCTAAAGAATAAAGTAGATAAATTTGTCACTTCCCGTAAACCAAAATCAATATCCGCATAGTCAATTATCAATTATCAATTATCAATTATCAATTATCAATTTTACTTCAAGAGTATCATTCTCTTTGTCTCAAACATTACTCCATCGACAGTAAGAGAATAAAAGTATATCCCACTCGATAAGTTACTTCCGTCAAAAGTTATATTGTATCTTCCTGCAGGCTTGCTCTCATTCACTAACTCCGCAACTTCTTTTCCCAAAGCATCATACACATTCAATGAAACAAATCCCCTGTTCGAAATCCCAAATCCCAGATTCGTAACCGGATTAAATGGATTCGGATAATTCTGATAGAGCTCGAACTTATCCGGAACAGTTGTTGAGATTAAATTTATACCTATAGGATCATTCTTATTATAAAACGTAATTATATTCTGAGCTAAAGTTTTAAGCTTAGTAACAGCATTAAGATTATTTGTTCCCTGCGCTACCATTTGAGACATGCATATTGTCTGCTTGTCTCCCGGATCCATGCTTAATAAGGTTGAACCTGAACAAATCATCATTCTTCTGTCGGCAGGAGGTGCAGGCACAACGATCTGTCCAAAAAGTGAACCGCCACAATTGTTAACCCTTCCGGAGAATTCCGTCCATCCCTGCGCAGTTTCAGGATTTCCGGGATAGGTAAATTTTGTAATCACAGGAGGACTTGTATTTGGTACTACATAGGGAGTACCGTCATTCTTAAGACCTTTTAACAATCTGTAACCTTCAATTGATGAATTCGGATCGCGATCACAGGGCTCGGCTTTATGAAATACTCTGAGTGAACTTGCGCCGTAACTGATCTGATCACCGACAGCTCCTTTCAGCAGGCACATTCCCGCGGCGGGTGAATTAAGACCATATTCAGGAGGATTTCCCGTACCATCCATATTATCAGCATTATAAACATACTGAAGATTAAGATTAGTATCACAGCCGGTATAATCATCACCTGCCGCTCCCAGATCAGGATCACAAACTATTCCAAAGTAAACACTGTCCCAGGTGAAATTACTTTTGTTTGTTACATTCCAATTAAAGAACTGAGCATCATCAAGACCGACATTATCATAACACCATGCTATAAGATGCACTTCAGCAAACAAAGGTTTAGTTCCTCCGCCAAAACCGGTACCTATTGTATGGAATGTACTATCCCCGTCGGTAAGGCAAATAAATATTGTCTGGCTTGCATTGCTGACACCTGGTGTATCAATGTGATAATTATAAATTTCATCACCGTCAACATCAATATAAGGGGCACCGAAAGGAACCATATCGCCCCAGTTGAGCCAGTCAGGATTATTTACATAATTATCTCCTTTGCTTACTTTATAAAATCTGAATCTGCTGTCGGTAAAGAATTGTCCTCCCTGCGAATAACCCGGACGATATTCCCCTCCGTAATATGCAGCAGACATCCGTAACTGACCGGAAACATAAGCAGCAATTGTAAAACCGGTTGTAAAGAAAGCAAATTTGTTGCTTCCTCGCGGCCACATTAATCCGGGGGTATTGGTGCTCCGGATATCCGAATTGAATGTTGCCTTATTCTGTATGAATGTGGAAACATTATTCCCGTCTAAGGATTTCTGCTGAAGTACAAAGGGTTGTGAGCTAAGGGTTTGCGTTAACAGGGAAAGGAAAATAAAACAAGTAATGATTTTCATATTGAAATGTTAAGTTTGAAACTATTATTCAGAAAGTTTTTATATTTTAATTGCAACAAAGTTTACTTGTTTCAAAACTCTCCTGCTCTTCCTGATTGATATTACAACTTAACACAAATATTTTGAAGATTCAAGCATTGAGTTGAAAGTTCAAAGTTTGTAAAGTTTGTAAAGTTTGTAAAATTTGTAAAATTTGTAAAATTTATAAAGTAATAAAAATTCAACTTTCAACTTTCAACTTTCAACTTTCAACTTTCAACTTTCAACTTTTAACTTTTAAGTTTCAACTTTCAACTTACTTCAAAGACTATCGTGTTTACAATACCGAGAAAGTTATTCTTTGAATATTCAACTTTGAAGCCGTTACTCTGGCATAAATTAATAAAGTCTTTTACACTATAAAACCCGTCAACGGATTTGAATAAGTAGCTGTAAGCATACTTGCTTTTTGAGATCCTGTTACCGAAGAATGGCATAACCTTTCCGAAGTAGAGATTGAATATTTTTGTTTTGATACCGGATCCTTTAAACATTTCAAGAATGATAAGTTTCCCGCCCCGCTTCAATACTCTGCGTATTTCATTCAGAGATTTTTCAATAAGCTCGAAGTTCCTTATCCCGAATCCTATCGTTACAAGATCAAAGCTATCGTCTTCAAAAGGGAGTTGTGATGAATCAGCATTGACAAGCTGAAGTCTGGTATCCTTTATCTTAGCACGCTGAACTTCAAGCATCTTATCTGATATGTCAGCAGCAATAATTTTTTTGGGATCAAGCGTAAGGAGTTCGGCTGTAAGGTCACCCGTACCGGAAGCGAGATCAAGAATATCCGCAGCATGGAATTTCTTTCCGATAAGATATTTTACGATCTCCCGTCTCCACTTTATGTCGATCTTTAGTGTAAACAGATGATTCAGCTTATCATAGGTGGGAGCGATCTCATCGAACATCGCCTGAATTTTCTCTTTCGATTTATCGGTAGTTGTATGCTCCAATTAACTGAACCTGATTGATTTAATGGGATCTATTTTTGATGCTATATAAGAAGGTATAAGAGTGGCTAAGAAAGTAAGAAGTATTGTTATGCCGGAAATAAGGATAATATAATCCGGCTGAAGAAGTATTGGGACACTTTTCATATAGTAAACTTCGGGCAGTGAAAAGAAATTAAACTTTTGCTCGGCAAAACAAATCCCCAGTCCTAAGAAATTACCTAAGATGATTCCGATGACGCCGATGAGCAATCCATCCAGCAAAAATATTTTCATTATACCGGAGCTGCTTGCGCCGAGAGATTTCAGTATTCCGATCGACTGCGTTTTTTCAAGCACCAGCATCAGTAAAGTCCCGACAATATTAAATGTGGCGACTATTATAATCAGACCGAGAACAATTGGTATCGGAGCTTTCTGCAGTTCGACCCAAGTAAAGAGTGGCTTATACAATTTATAAAGTGATTTAGGAAAATAAGGATAGCCTACATCTTTCTTTATCCTGTCAACTGCCTTTTCAACATTGTCAATATTCTTGAGTGTGATCTCAATACCTGAAACATTATCACCGAAATTAAATAGTTTTTGAGTAGTCGAAAGATCGGTATAAATAATTACGTCATCAAAATCACGAAGTCCTGTTTCATAAATTCCGCCGACATAGAACTGCTTTATCTTTGGCTGATTCAGCGGGGTAGGAATTCCGTTTAATCCGAAAACTATTACCTTATTACCAACATCAATATTCAGCTTCTTTGCGAGTTTGTCGCCAATGATCAGTTTTGAAAAGACCGAATCAATAGGAGCAAGATCAAAAGAGCCTTTCACAACACGGCTTCTTGCTGTTGAAAGATCGGTTTCAGGAACAATGCCTTTAAGTACGATGCCTTCAACATTGGTCTTAAATCTTATGACGGCTTCTTTTTGCACGATCGGAGATATTCCGGTAACATCTTTGATACTGTCTCTGATCGTTTTGATCGCCTCGTTATAATCGGAAAGTCCGTCTGAAGTAAATGATGATATCTGAATATGCGAGACAAGACCTGCAACTTTATCCCTTATCTCTTTTTCAAAGCCCGCAAGAATGGATATCGTGATAATGAGTGTGGCAACTCCAAGCGCAACTCCGGCAATTGAAATGTAAGTAATGAACGAAATAAATTTCGTATCACTCTTCGCAAACAAATACCTTCTGGCAATAAAAAATTTATAATCCAATCAATTTTATGTTTACTTTTCCATCAGATAAGCTTTAATAAATCCCTCTAACGCACCGTTCATAACACCCTGTGTATCGCTTGTTTCAAAATCAGTCCTGTGATCCTTCACCATATTATAAGGATGGAATACATAGCTTCTGATCTGGCTTCCCCATTCGATCTTTTTCTTTGAGTTCTCTATCGTCTGGATCTTGGCAAGCTCCTTCTCTTTCTCAATTATGTATAATTTTGACTTGAGCATCTTCATTGCGTTCATCTTATTCTGTATCTGTGACCTTTCATTCTGACACTGCACTACAATGCCTGAAGGCATGTGTGTTATGCGAATGGCTGTTTCAACTTTATTCACATTCTGTCCACCTGCACCGCCTGCACGGAACGTATCAATCCTTATGTCACCGGGATTGATCTCAATTTCAATCGCATCGTCCACAATGGGACTTACATATACCGCAGCGAATGAAGTGTGTCTTTTTTTATTCGCATCGAACGGCGAGATCCTCACAAGTCGATGGACTCCGTTCTCGGCTTTAAGATATCCGTATGCATATTCACCTTTGACCTCGACTGTCGCACTCTTGATACCGGCGCCGTCACCGTCAAGCCGGTCCACAAGTGTCGCAGTAAAATTATTATTCTCACAGTAACGCAGATACATTCTCAAAAGCATTTCAGCCCAATCCTGCGACTCCGTTCCGCCTGCGCCGGAATTGATAGTAATGATCGCTTCACGAATGTCGTCATCATCCGAAAGCATATTCTTAAATTCAATTTCACCAAGCTCTTTTTCAAAATTGATAATATCAGTTTCAAGTTCGGGTTCAATGGTTTCATCCTTTTCAGATTCCGCCATTTCGATCAATGAATTGATATCTTTAAAATGATTTTCAAGTGTCTGATATTCCTCGACCCATTTTTTAAGATTGGATGTTTCCTGCAGTATTTTTTGCGCGGTCTTATTATCGTCCCAGAAATTTTCAACCTGTGACAATACTTCAAGCTCTTTTATTTTTGTAATTTTAGCATCGATTTCAAAGAAACCTCCTAAGAGAAGTTATTTTCTCTTTTGAATCCTTTAATCTGTACTTTTGTTGTTCAAACATTTTTTATTTTTAATGATAAATTTTTTAAAATGATACTTAACAAACTTTCAACTTTTAACTTTCAACTTTTAACTTTCAACTTTTAACTTTTAACTTTCAACTTTCAACTTTTAACTTTTAACTTTCAACTTTCAACTTTTAACTTTTAACTTTCAACTTTTAACTTTCAACTTTTAACTTTCAACTTTCAACTTTCAACTTTCAACTTTCAACTTTCAACTTACTTTTCTATCTCCATCCTCAGCAATGCGGATGCGAGAGTCTTCCCCTGCGCATCAAGCATTAGTGAAACTGTTCCGCCGCCGCCAAGTGTATTATTAAGTATGAAATTAAGAGCGTTGATATTCGGCATCTCATATCTTTCAACTTCGCCTTTGCATATTCCGTCAAAAAAAGTTTTTACTTTTTCAGCGGTCACTTCTTTTCTGATAAGCTCATAATCTTCCTTCTTATAGGCGATCAGTCCAATGTTAGCGGCATCGCCTTTGTCACCACTTCTTCCGTGACAGATTTCTCTTAACTGAATTTTCATTATATATGTCTGAAGTTTTAAGTTTCTAATACTTTGTTTTCAATACCTATCCTTACATACAGCATTACAGCATTCAATATTGTAAATATAATCGCGGTAAAATAAAGATCGAATATCATCGGCAGAACAAATATTTCACAGGTTACAACAACATAGTTGGGATGCTTAAGAAATTTGTAAGGACCTTTTCTGACAAGATCCTTCCCGGAAATTCTGAAGATCTTTGTGTTCCAGAATTTACCCAGACTTACAAGCACCCACACGCGCATTGACTGAAGTAAGATGAAAAATACCAAAAACAAATAATTAATAATATTTAAATTGTGGTCTCTTTCAAAAAAATTATATTCAAGCATCATTGAGATAAAGAAAAACGTATGCAACATCACGATGAACTTATAGTGTTCTTTACCTGATTCAACTGCGCCATTACTCAGCAGCCACTTTTCGTTTCTCTTTGAAATAATAAGTTCGGTAAGTCTCTGGATGATGACAAATGATATGACAATATAGAAAAGCAAGTAGTGTAATTTTAATTATTGTTCAGCCAATGAAAAAAAGCAGAAAGATATTTGGGGCAGACATAGTCTGATTTTAAATTGTTTAAGCTATAAAACTCTTAAGCATAATCAACTCTTACTTAATTTCCAGAAGCACAAGCTCAAGGGAAAATCCCGGTCCGAGTGATATCATAAGTCCATGACCTTTTTCAAAACCTTTCTCAAAGAACCTGTCCAGTACATACAGTATGGTTGCGCTCGACATATTACCATAGTCCTTCAGTGTTTCAAAAGTATTGTTAAATTTTGCCGGTTCAACATTCAAAGCTTCCATGTAGGCATTGATCACCTTTGTTCCGCCGGGATGAGTTACAAAATTTTTTATGTCGGAAATATTAAGATCATTCCTTTTCAAAAATACATCAACATCGTTTCTGACATTATCACGAACCACCGTCGGGATATCTCTTGAAAAGATCACCCTGAATCCTTCATCCAGAAAATCCCAGCCCATTATATCAAGCGAATCATAATACATCCTGCTGTGTGAATCGATGATCCTGACTGAAACATCTTCCTTATTTTTATTTTCAAAATTATCACCTGTGACCAGAACAGCAGCGGCTCCGTCTGAGAATAATCCCGTGGCAATGAAATTACTTTTCGACATATCGTTCATGACAAAAGTCAGTGAACATAATTCCAATGCAACAACCATCACAACAGCATCAGGATCAGCTTTTGCGATGACATTTGCCTTTGCAATGCCGGCTGTTCCACCTGCACAACCAAGTCCCCATACCGGCCACCGGTTAATATTCTCATTCAGCCTCATTTCGTTAATGATCAGCGCATCAATGCTCGGAGTGGATAAACCGGTTGTTGAGATAAAGATTATGTCTGTAATATCATCCTTATTAATTCCTGATTTAAGCAGAGAGGCATTAATAGCTTTCACTGAATACTTCAACGCATACTCGATATATTTCTTATTCTTTTCGGAAAAGGGTTTATTATCAGCGAAGTAGCTCACGGGTACACTAAGGTTGCGGGTCTCTATGAGTGCATTATCAAAAGAAGTTATGAGCCGATCTATATCTTTAAAATTTTTTCCAAAGACATTAATGGCAAACTCCTTAAGTTCGCTTTGAGGTGTCAGATGATCGAAGGTAATTTTTGAAGTTGAAACTATGTCGGGCAAAATAGATGTTATTTTAAAGTTTATTCAATCTACGATACGGAGAGTTGAATTTAAATGTATTATGAGTGCCGAGATTATATTTTCAATTAGCGGACCACGTGTGGCTGAGTGGAACTTTAGTTTAGCCCTTCAGAGCTTTAAGTCAAGTATTTTCAATTGTACCCCGTTACTCTTATCAGGATGATTTGAATATATTTTCAATTTATAAAGTTAATTCAAATTGGTATTTTGACAATTAAAATTAGACTCATTTTATGTCATCAAGAAGGGATTTCATTAAGCAATCAGCCGTGCTTGCGGCAGGAGCATTTCTGACAAACAATAATTTCGGGCTTCATATATTAAATAAGCCGAAGGTAATAATACTCGGAGCCGGATTGTCCGGACTTGCAGCAGGCAAGCTGCTTCAGGAAAACGGGTACGATATAACTATTCTTGAAGCCAGGAACAGGACAGGCGGCAGGGTTTTTTCACATACAATGAATGAAGCGGATAAGATCACCATTGAGCTCGGAGGTGAATGGATTGGAAGAACTCACCCAAGAATGATCGCTTTATGTAAGGAAATGGATCTTGAATTAATTGATAACCAGTTTGATGACAGACTAATCTATGAAGATAAATATTTCCAGCCGGATCAATGGGACTTCAGTCCGGAATGGAATACAAAGTTTGAAAAGATCATTGCAGACTATGCCACTATGACTGATGATCAGAAGATCGTTCTGGATAAAATGGACTGGTGGAGATTTCTAAAGAACAATGATATTTCACAGAGAGATCTTGATCTTCGTGAATATTCCGACAGCACTGATTTTGGTGAGTCAATAAGATTCGTGTCTGCTTATGCGGCACTTGCTGAGTATGCAGAATCCGACATTGAGAATGAAATGGATTATAAGATCAAAGGCGGTAATTCGGGATTACCTTTTGCTATGGCGGATAAGATCGGTTTGAGTAATATAAAGCTGAATTCAAAAGTCACAGAGGTTGACTACGGAAATAGGGTAAAAATTAAAACAACCGCTGGTGAGACATTTGAATGCGATAAGCTGATATGCACACTTCCTACTTTTGCGGTGTCAAAGATCAAATGGAACCCTGTATTTCCAAATGATAAAATTGAAGCCATCAATGCTTTGCAATACAGCAGGATAAACAAAGCTGCTACTTTATTCTCAGAAAAATTCTGGAAAGACGAATCATTCAGCATAGTAACGGATACCTTCTCACACTATTTTTATCACGGCTCAAAGTTTCAGGATGACAGTAAGGGTGTGCTTATCTCATATTCCATCGGCGATAAAGCTGATATGATGTCACGCTTAACGAAGAAAGAGCAGGAAGATACTATTGCAGGTTCACTCACAAGTGCATTCGGGGATGTCAGAAATCTTATTGAGAAAAATGTTAACTATTACTGGGGGCTTGATGAGCATACAATGGGAGCTTATGCATTATACGGGAAAGGACAATGGTTCTCGCTAATGCCTGTGCTAAAGGAGAAAATGACTAATGTCCATTTTGCCGGCGAACATATTGCAGACTGGCAGGGATTTATGGAAGGAGCTGTCGAATCCGGTGAAGACGCAGCTAAGCAGATCATGGGAAGTTAGATTTGGGATTTGGGATTTGGGATTTTACAAATTTACGACTTTACAAACTTTACAAACTTTACAAACTTTACAAACTTTACAAACTTTCAACTTTTAACTTTCAACTTTCAACTTACATTTATCAAAAACATTTTCATTATAGCGGGTGAGTCTTCAGGCGATATGCATGGCGCGTCGCTTATTAAAGCTATAAAGAAAATTGACGATAATTTTATTTTCACCGGGATCGGCGGTCCTGAAATGCGGGAAGAGAATGTCACATTACTTTATGACATTAAGCAGGTAAACTTTATCGGCTTCTCTTCGGTGATCAGAAATTACGGTAAGATAAAAGCTATCTTTAACAACTGCGTTGACGAAGTAAAAAAAATTGAACCTGAAGCCATAGTTCTCATTGATTATCCGGGTTTCAATTTGAGATTCATCTCAAAGATCAGAGAATTCTACAAAGGAAAGATCATCTATTATATTTCACCGCAGCTTTGGGCATGGCATAAAAGTCGTATCAAAATAATCAAAGCACATGTCGACGTTATGCTGGTTGTTTTCCCGTTTGAAGTTGAATTTTACGGTAATGAAAAAGTCAGAGCGGATTTTGTCGGACATCCTTTGATGAAAAGGGTCGATGAATTTTTATTTAAAAATAGAAAACAGAAGAAGGACAAATTACAGATCAGCTTTTTGCCGGGAAGCAGGAAAGATGAGATCGAAAGGATAATGCCTGTTATGATCGAGACAGCTTCAGGGTTTAAGGAAACTGAGAACTGCGATGTCAGCTTTATTTGCTCGCCAAATTATCCTTTGGAATATTATCAGAATTTTCTTCAGGGAAAGAATTTTAGCTTAGCTTACGATAATAAAGGTGATGAGCTTAATTACAAAACTATCCTTAATTCGGATCTGGTGATCACAAAGTCAGGAACATCAACAGTGGAATGCGCCCTGATCGGAACTCCTTTCTGCGTGGTTTACAAAACCGGCGTCTTCAATTATGTCATTGGAAAAAATCTTATTAAGGTTGATCATATTGCAATGGTAAACATTCTTCTTAAAAAGGAAGCTGTCAAAGAATTTTTACAAAATGAAATGACTCCCGAAAATCTATTGACCGAGGGTAAAAAGATCCTGCACGATGAAAGTTATCGTAATGAAATGCAGAGCAGCTTCATTGAATTGCGCAAAATATTAACAGACAAAGATGCTTCTGAAAACGCAGCACTTATTATAACAGATATGTTAAGCAAGGCAGGGAGCTGATTGAATAAATTTTTTAAAATGTTCGGTCCCTCGATGCTGTCTGCATACATTAAAACTTTAAGAATTAAGATCCACAACAGGGACAAGCATGATCAAAAGGCAGTTTATATTTTCTGGCATTCAAAAATGATTTTGGGATGGTGGCTATTCCGTGACAGAAAGTTTGCTGCACTTGTTTCACAAAGCAAGGACGGTGAGATACTTACACGTCTGCTTGATAAATGGGGTTACAATACTTTCCGCGGATCAAGCAGCAAAGGTGGCAAGGAAGCATTGGCGGAATTAAATTCCACCATACAAACCGCAAGCACGTCCGCCGTCATCACTCCTGACGGACCGCGCGGTCCGGCGCTCCAGATAAAAAACGGCGCGCTTATACTCGCCAAGGAAAATAACATTCCCATAATACCATTGAAGATCACATATTATAAAAAAAAAATATTAATAAAAAGCTGGGATAAGTTTGAGCTGCCACTTCCCTTTTCAAAATGTGATGTAACTTTCGGAGAGAAACATTATTATAATGAATTTCTTGAAAAGGATAAGTTAGCTGAGTTTAAGCAAAGACTGAGCGACCAAATGTAAACATTCTATCCATAAGCTTCTAAGATACTTATAATCAATTGTCATACTTAAGAATATTACTTCTACCCTTTTCAGCAATTTATTCTCTCATAATTTTAATAAGGAATAAACTGTATGATAGCGGAATGCTCCGTTCACACAAAGTAAGCAAGCCGGTCATATCAATAGGAAACATTACAACCGGCGGAACAGGCAAGACGCCTATGACCATCTTTGTAGCGGAATATTTTTTGCAGAGAGGAAAACGCGTAGGAATAATTTCACGCGGATATAAACGGACGACGACTAATACGGTCATGGTTTATGACGGCGGGAAGATCCTTGCGGATACTGAATCAGCCGGGGATGAGCTCATCTTAATTACAAACCGGCTTCTCAAAGAATATGCGGGTAGATTTTTCGTGGCTGCTGACACAGACAGAATCCGTGCAGCGGAAATTATCATAAAGAAGTTTGATGTTGATCTGATAATTCTCGATGACGCGTTTCAGAACAGGAGGATAAAGAGAGATCTGGACATTGTTATAATTGATGCTAAGGACTTCAAAAAAAACAGGCTGCAGAATATTTTCACACTGCCGGCGGGAAATCTGCGTGAGAGCCTTTCCTACCTTGACCGCGCTGACGTTATTATTCAAAATAATAAAAGCAGTGATCATAATACAATTATCTTACCGGTCAGTAAAAACATTCCCATTGTTACGATCAGATACAAAACGGAATATTTTATGGATAATAAAAATGGTATTTTGAAACATCATAACGAAACTGCAATAGTATTTTCAGGTCTTGCAAATGAAGCATCCTTTATTGAGTTGATAGGTCAGAGCGGTATCAGCATTAGTGAGAAAGTAAAGTTTGTTGATCATCACCATTACTCTGAAAAGGACATTAAATTTCTTACTGACAAATATTCCGAAGGGAAAATTTTCATTACAACCGAGAAGGATTACGTCAAGCTGAATAAATACAATGACTTCATTAATAAATATCCCGTGTATTATCTGAAAATTAAAATTGAAATTACAAAAAATGAAAATGCTTTGTACGATAAACTTAAGAACATAGCCGGATGATCGGTGTAACAAAAACAGAATCAAAGTTTGATCGCTGCCTTAAATGGCTGGACCACTTCAAAGCAGATTACATTATTCTTGATTACGAAGACCATGAAAAAGATCTGAAGAAATTTGATGACTGCAGTGGGCTGCTTTTAACGGGTGGTGTGGACATCTATCCCGAGATCTATTGTGATTGGGACACAGCCGAAACCAAAGGTACATACAAACCCGAACGTGATGGATTTGAATTAAAGCTTCTTGAAAAAGCGATTGAAAGAAATATTCCCATACTTGGAATTTGCAGAGGACTGCAGCTTGTGAATGTTCATTACAGGGGAAGTCTGATCTTTGATCTCGAGGAAATACGCGGAGTTGATCACAAGAGAATTTCTCCAACTGAAGACCGGACACATAATATAAAAATATTTGAAGATACTTTACTTTATGAAATTACGAATGAGACCGAAGCTAAAGTCACAAGTTCACATCATCAGTCGATCGACCGGTTAGGCGAAGGTCTTATGGTAAATGCGAAAGCCGGTGACGGAGTGATCGAAGGCATCGAATATCTGGATAAAAGTAACAAAGCTTTTTTCATTGGTGTGCAGTGGCATCCCGAACGGTTTTTGGATTTTAACGAACCCTGCTCCGGAACAATTTTAAAAAAATTTATTTCCGAATGTGAAGTAAAACAAATAATATGAGATTACGTCTGCTAATTTTATTGTTCGTTTCAATAACACTTTATTCCTGTTCCTCTTCAAAGGTCGGTAAGAATTCATCAGAAATTACTTTTGAGGAAATAAAGCAAAGAGTGAATGAGAACGCAATGAAGCTGAAGTCCGTCGATGCTGACGGTGAAATATCGATTGACTCGCCGAACATGAGCAATACAGGCTCAATTACACTCAGCATTCTCAAGCCGGACAGCATCTACACAAAGCTTGAAGGACCATTTGGAATTGATATCGCCGACCTGCTGATCACAAGAAATGATTTTGTTTATTATAATGCGAACGAGAACAAAGTGATTCGCGGACCATCTTCGCAAAAAAATCTCGGTATCATTATGAGAATAAAGCTGGAGTTTGATGACATCTTAAATGCATTCTCAGGCAAATTCATATTCAGCAATGAAAATTTTAAAGACGCAAAGATCACTTCAGAAGAAAGTAATTATGTGGTCAGTTTAACTTATGATAATGAAATAAGAAAATACTGGATCGATAGCGAAAATTATTTTGTAACCAAACTCAGGACCACCGATATAGACGGCAGTACAAAAGTTGAGATCACCTATGATGACTTTTTTGAAAGCGATAATATTTTCTTTCCGAAAAGAGTATATGTCACCCGACCCAAGGAAAAGCAGAACATCTGGCTTACATACTACAATCAGAATTTTAACAACGGAAAGCTTACATACAAACTGAAGATTCCGAAGAGCGCAAGAAAGATAGACTGGGAATAAATTAATCCTTATTACTGTATCTGTGATCTTCATCCACCAACCAAACTTATATCAGCGGTGATTTTAAATACCAACTCATACAAGATCTCTGTGATAATGACATTGTATAACAGCGGCAGATACTTTATGAGGGCGCTGGATTCGGTTCTCGCTCAGACCCTGAAAGATCAGGAAATAATTATCGTCGACGACGGCAGTGATGATGGAATTGAAAACCTGTTGTTCCCAGTCCTTAAATCAAACAACAATATAAAATATCTCCGGCATTCAAACAGGAAACATCCGCTATCTTTAAATGCAGGACTCAGGATATCCTCCGGAGAATTTATTTCTTTCCTTGATTCAGATGATGAATACATCAGTGATTATCTTGAGGAGAGAGTAAATTATTTCACTGCTCATCCGGAAACCGATCTGATCTGCTCGCCTGCTGAGCTTATCGGCGAGGAAGAAGATTTTTATGTACCTGATGCAAACGATCAAACAAGACTTATTCACGTTAACGACTGCATCATCGGAGGCACGTTCTTTGGCAAACGAAAAGTGTTTGAAGAGCTTAGCGGATTTAATAATGTTTATTCGCACGATTCGGATTTTTACAGGAGAGCTGAGAAAGTTTATAATGTTAAAATGCTGGATTCAAAAAAATATATATATTACAGAAATAACACAGACAGTGTCCTGAGTAAATTAAAAAAAAATACCGGTGACTACAGATGAAGAATTAATGCAGACGTGCATTCAGCTTGCCTCGAAAGGGAAAGGTTTTGTCTCGCCAAACCCGCTCGTTGGAAGTGTTATAGTCAGGGATGATAAAATAATCGGTAAAGGTTATCATAAGAACTTCGGAAAAGCACACGCTGAAGTTAATGCGATACTCGACGCCAAAAAAAACGGTCACAATGTTGAAGGCGCTGTCTTGTATGTTAATCTTGAACCGTGCTCACATCTTGGCAAGACAGGATCCTGTGCTGAGCTGCTGATAACAGAGAAGATTAAGAAAGTGGTGATCGGAATGAAAGATCCTTATGAAAAAGTGAATGGTAAAGGAATGAAAAAGCTAAGGGACGCGGGCATTGAAGTTGTAGTTGGAGTGCTTGAGGATGAATGCAAAGAGCTTAATAAATTCTTCATCAGGTTTGTTACAAAAAAGCTGCCTTACGTGAGCCTGAAGATAGCTCAAAGCATTGACGGCAAGATCGCACTTAACAATTTCAAATCACAATGGATCACGGGTGAGGCTTCGAGAAAATTTGTTCATCAGTTGCGCAGTGAATATGATGTTGTGCTTATCGGAAAAAATACCGCGAAGTATGATAATCCTTCACTGACTGTTCGTGATGTAAGAGGAAGAACGCCTTACAGAATTGTCATTGACAATAACTCTTCGCTTCCGGAAAACCTTAAGCTTTTCACAGATGAAGATAAGGAAAGAACTTATGTTGTCACCGGTATCTCAAAGAAATCGGTTACGAAAATCTATAATTACAACATGATACGTGTTAGGGAAAAAGATCAGAAGCTTATACTGAAGGACATTTTGAAGAAACTTTATTCAATGGATATTTCCAGTGTGCTTGTTGAAGGCGGAGCGAATCTTTACTCGCAATTCGCAAAGTCGGATCTGTACGATGACATTTATCTTTTCATCGCGCCCAAGATAGTCGGAAGAGGCATTTCATCATTCAGTGATTTTGAAGTAACAAAGCTTTCGCAGGCAAAGAACCTTGAATTTGTTTATACTAAAAAATTTGATAGGGATATTTTAATTTATAGCAAAAAATGTTCACAGGCATAATACAGGATTTAGGAACGTTAAGCGCGATGAACAAGGGTGCGCACAGCATTGAGTTCACGGTATCCCCTCTTTCAAAAACATTTCTAAAAGATGTGAATACCGGAGACAGCATTTCCATTAACGGAGCGTGCATGACGGTTGAGAAAAGCATTGAAGGACAATTCACATTTACAACTATCAGCGAATCACTGAAGAAAACAAATCTTGGCTTGCTGGAGATGAATGATGTTGTCAATCTTGAAAAAGCCATGACACTTCATTCAAAGCTTGACGGACATATAGTGCAGGGACATATTGACACGACAGGTAATGTCTGTGATATTGTTATCAATGATAATGTAAGGGAATATTTTATTGAATTCCCGGCAGCCTTCAGGAACAATGTAATTCCGGTCGGTTCGATAGCTATTAACGGGGTGAGTCTTACAATTGCAGAGATTATAAATGAAACTCAGGAATCAGTACGGATCAAGGTCGCGATAATACCTCATACATTTGAAGTCACAAACTTTAAAAAGCTTGTTAAGAATGATAGAGTGAATATTGAATTTGATTTGATGGGAAAGTATGTTCTTAGACGCGATACTTAAGACGCCTTACGTAACAGCTACTTCTACTTTTATCCTGTCGGGATCTTCAAAGAATACCGCATAATAATTTTTGCCTGCCGCAAACGGATATTTGTCAGCATACAATATACTGATGTTCTTTTCCTCAAGCTGTTTTTTGAGAGTATCTACAAACTCTCTTGAGTCACAATGAAATGCAAGATGATTCAATCCTGTGTTTTTTCTGTTGTATGAATTGGTCAGATATTTTTTTTCGGTCTGAACAAATACAATATACGAATCCCCCAGCTTGAAGCTGATCCCACTGTCCCATTTTTGAAATACAGCATAAGTGAACTTCTCCGTAAGAAGCCACTTCCAGAATTTAGTCGATCTTTCCAGATCTGAAACATATATCTCGATGTGATGAATTGATCCGTTCATATCAAAGTTAAAAGTTGGAAGTTAAAAGTTGAAAGTTAAAAGTTGAAAGTTTGTAAAGTTATTAATTAAATCTAAATCACAATATTAAAAAAACAAAATCCCAAATCTAAAATTAAAACAAAATCCCAATTCTGAAGTCTTCAATCCCAAATTTCAACAAATCCCAAATTTCAACAAAAATCCAATTTAAATAAAATTTCGTAACGGTTTATAATAAACAATTTTCATTAACCAAACGAAAAGGAAAAACCATGCGTAAAAGTTTTTTTCTATTTTCAGTAATTGGGATTGTTGTGATAGCTGCTGCGCTTTTCACAACATCACAATGGACTGATGCATCAAGTCACAGGGAAGCGCCGATCATTTCAACGGATCCTGTTGCTGATAACACTGATGTTTATGCTTTCAGACCTGCGGACGATCCGGGTACTCTTTGCATAATTGCCAGTTACAATCCGCTCGAAGAACCTGCAGGCGGTCCGAACTTTAACAAATTCGGTACCGATGTGCTCTACGAAATTAAGATCGATAATGTCGGTGACAGGATTGATCATATCAGCTACCAGTTTGAATTCTTCGATGCCGTAGCAAACGGAAACACATTTCTTTACAACACAGGTGATGTAACAACATTATCAGATCCCGATCTTAATGTTAAACAGACTTATGTTGTAAAAAGAGTAGTTAACGGAGTTACACAATGGACATCATCACCGCTGCCAGTTCCGCCATGTTATGTTGGTGGAAACAGCCACTCTGATCCTAACTATGCAGGACCTCCTTCAATGTCGAATTATGCTGCATTGATGAGTGAAGGTGTAAAGGATCTTCCGAATAGCGGAGGAAAAGTTTTCTGCGGACCAACAGACGACGCGTTTTATGTTGATCTTGGTGCAGCATTTGATCTTTTAAAGATCAGACCGGGTGCTCCCGGAAATGCAGGTGGCGGTAAAGACGCTCTTGCAGGATTTAATGTTCATTCAATTTGTATCAAGGTTCCTATCGGTGATGTTACCAGAAACGGAAGCATCAATCCGCCGGCAACTGATTCAAACGCCATAGTCGGTGTTTGGGCAACAGCAAGCAGAAAGACTACGACTGTCATTAATCCGGACGGTACAAGATCTGCTGCAGGCAGTTGGGTATATGTTTCAAGACTTGGTATGCCGCTTGTCAATGAAGTCGTACTTCCATTAGGTCAGAAAGATAAATGGAATGCTTCGGAGCCGGTCAACGATGCACAATTTTTAAGCTATGTTTTAAATCCTGAACTTGCAGGAATAATTAATCTTCTTTATCCTGTTACAGATGACATTCCTACAACAAACAGAGCTGATCTTGTTGCTGTATTTTTAACCGGTGTTGCCGGTTTAAATCAGCGTCCTCAGGATCTTGTAACACCTTCGGAGCAGTTAAGAATTAATCTCGGAATTGCACCTGTTCCTTTTGCAAACGAAAACCGTCTTGGTGTCATTGCTGGTGATGTTGCCGGATTTCCAAACGGAAGAAGACTTAAGGATGATGTTATTGATATAGCTTTGCGTGTAGTCGCGGGTGTATTGCTCGGACCGCCTTACAGCACAGGTATCAATAGCCAGTTAGGTGACGCTGTTCGTGAAAACGATAAGCCGTTTCAAAATGTGTTTCCTTATTTAGCAGGACCTAATGAAGGATATGTTAACTCACACGGTCTTATAGATAATGGTCCGGGAAATCTTTGCCCTGTTAATCTTGGAATTCCGCTTCAGCCGATGCTTGTTAACGCGCTGAACTGCAGAACAGATACAATTAAATTTTCAAGTCCTGAGATTGGTGAAATTACAACTGTATTTGCAAATGCAAACGGTCTCGCTAATTTTACTGCTGTATCAACACCGGGAAATGTCGGACAGATCATAATTAAGTTCTGCCCTGATGCAACACAGGCAGGCAATAATTATCCTGTAATGATTTCCGCTTATGACAATGCTAGTCCTTCATGCACAACTACAGTTACAGTTAATTATCAGGTGGACGGACCAACTCCTGTCGAACTTACTTCATTCACTTCTTTAGTTACAGGCAGAGACATTACTATAAGCTGGACAACAGCTACTGAAGAGAACAACTCAGGATTTGATGTTGAAAGATTTACTGCAAATAATGAATGGACAAAGCTTGGATTTATTACCGGTAACGGAAATTCAGGTACTCCTAATTCATATTCATATACAGACAAAAGACTTAATACAGGAAAATATAAATACAGATTAAAGCAAACAGATTTTAACGGTAACTTTAAATATTACAATCTTTCAAATGAAGTTGTGATCGGAGTTCCGGGAAAATTTGAGCTTTCACAGAATTATCCTAACCCGTTCAATCCTGCTACAAAGATTGAATACGCTATACCATCGGCCGGAAAAGTATCACTGCTTCTCTATGACGCAGTGGGTCGCGAGGTTGCGAACCTTGTTAACAACGATCTTGAAGCCGGATATTACTCTGTTGATTTTGATGCGTCACAATTCGCAAGCGGAGTGTATTACTATAAATTAAATTTGAACGGACAAAGTAAATTTTCAGACACAAAGAAAATGCTGCTCGTAAAATAGTTAATAGTTAATAATTGAATAGCGTCGGTGATAATATCTCCGGCGCTTTTTTTATTGTATGAATGAAAAGATACATGATGTTTTTTCTCAAACTGCAAGTTGGTTAAAACTTAACATGACAGCGGTTGACTTTAAAAATTAATCTAAGTAATTTTACACAGTTTTTTAAAATACCCCAAGGAAGAATATCAAAATGAAAAGAATACTGCTTTTCAATTCTCAATTATTTTTCTTACTAGTCTTTAACAACCTAACTAAAAATAAATTTTATATTTATCTGTCAATTTATTTGATCCACTCATTTCACTATTTATCCAAAACATTTCAACCATTTACTGCCCGGGGTCTTGCAAAAGACAAATTCCCCATTTGCCGGGTACGATTACGGAGATATCTTAGATTGAATTTTTGGGTAGTTTGTGTTAAGTTATAAAAAAGCTTATATGAAAATAATAATAATCATAGTTTTTACATTGACTGTATCTCTATTACAAAATAACAATTTCGTCTTTTCTCAAAATTCCACTACCTGGCAGAAAGTATTTGAAGGTCCGATTGGTGGTGATGATGGATTTGAAGCAGTAGTTTCCGACGATTTTGGAAATTCTTATCTTCTTGGTTATGCAAGATTGCCTGCTACTACGGGATTTTGGATTGTCAAAGTAAATCCGTTCGGGGACACAATTTGGACAAAAATTATCGGAGGTTATGGAACAGGCCAGGGAGCTGTTACTGGTGTTGTCACTTCAGATGGCGGAATAATATTCGCCGGTGAAAGAGACACCACCTGTACTATCAGATTATCAGCTAATTGTGATGTAATATGGAATATAAAATATCCGATAAGTCAGAGTTTTCAACCTTCTCATATTTCAAACATAATAAAGACATCGGATAACGGTTATATTATGTGCGGCAGAATTTTTGCTCAGACAAAAGGATGTATTTACAAAATAGATTCGATGGGTAATTTACAATGGCAAAAGTTTCATTCTGCAAAATTTCAAAAAAGATATAATAAAGTAATCGAAATTGAAGGTGGATATTTAATTGATGGTCAAGCAAATGTTGGTCAAGGTATTATCAATACTGTATTAATAAAGCTTGATTATGTTGGTGAGATCGTTTGGGAAAGGGAATTTAGACCTTTTATGTATGGATTTTTCCCAGAAACTATAATTCAGGTAAATAATTCTTATTGGATTTTTGGTACAAAGCTTTCAGGATTAGTATTCTTAAAATTTGATACTATAGGAAATATAATTGACACTGTTTCAATTAATTCTCCTATAAAAAAAAGTGACAGTTTTCGTGATGCTTTCAAAATCCATAATAATTGTTTTATAGTAACCTCGTTAAGATGGGGACCAACTACAAATGATACTGATTATGCAGAAGTAAAAAAAATTGATAGTCTGGGAAATATTCTTGCTTCACGACTTATCACCGGTTATGAATACACTGACATGATGCACAGCAATAAAACAACCAATGGAGATATTATAATAGCAGGTCTCATGTACTATTGGCAGAGAGGAACAAATGCAAACGGTTATGCTGTCAGAATGGATAGCAATCTGAATTACCCGCCGGTTTCAATACAAAATCTTTCCAGCCCTATTGAAAAAAATTATTATCTCTATCAAAATTATCCTAATCCTTTTAATCCTAAAACTGTTATTTCATTTCTAATAGAAAATAAAAGTAATGTGGAATTGCTTATTTATAATACCAAAGGAGAGTTAATAACTAAACTTTTGAATAAATCTTTTAATCAGGGTAAATATTCTATTCACTGGGATGCAACAAGTTTGCCAACAGGAACTTATTTTATCACTCTTCTTGCTGAAAAAAAATTCATAAAAACTATAAAAACTATTTTGTTAAAATAATTTTAATTAAATATGAAAATAAATTTCTTTAAATTTTGTTTACTGTTTATCTGTCTCCAAGCGTGTAATATGATTTATAGTCAAGATCCACCCCCTGCAAACTTTGAATTGTATTTAGAGAACTTCACTTCAGATACTGTAAGGATCAAAGTCTATCCTATTAGTCTAATCATGAATGGTTATAGTCAATATAACTTGATTGCAAGACGCCCGCTAGAAGCACCCTCCCGAGTTTTTAATTATAACAATGGTGTTAGAGTTGACTCTGGGGCAAAGCATTTTTTAATACCAGCAATTCCTAATGGAAAAGAGGGTTTTAATTTTGATGGAGACTTCTTTGGAGCCAACCCGCATTATACAGCTACTGGATCATTTGGGAGAGGATTATATAAGATTCTTTTCATAGAAGAACGCTCTACAAAAGTAATTGATAGCGTATTATATGAGCAGGACGCCGGTATTAACTATGATATTTGGTTTCAATTGGTTAGCAGTACTGCTGCTTATGGTGGACCTGATAGTGTTGGATTAATCTAACGGGATAAATACAGATACAAACTACAGCGCAACTTCAAGAGCAATTGCAAGAGATCTGTATTTGAAAGTAAAGTTTAAAAACAGTGAATATGAATCAGCGGAAGATGAATACAATACAATTTATGAAAACAACACAAACAATTCGTTGGGAATCCACGCGTTGATAAACAAAACCATCTTAGGTAATTTGGTAAGTGGCGATAATTCGGGCAATGAAGAAACAAATCTTACAAAACTGACAGAGCATAAGAAGCAGATAATCGAACTTCTTAATCCAAATGAAAATTCCGCAAGTAGAGGAAATCACGAAACGAGCACATTAGTAAATGAGTTTAGGCTTGAACAGAATTATCCGAATCCGTTTAATCCAACGACAAATATTTCGTTTAATATTCAATATGATAATTTCGTTAATATAAGGGTTTATGATATTCTCGGAAAGGAAGTTAAACTCCTGGTCAATGAATTCAAGCCAGCCGGATCATATAATATATCTTTTGACGGATCAGATCTGTCTAATGGAATATATTTTTATCGAATGGAAGCAGGGGATTTTATTCAGGTAAAGAAAATGATCATGGTTAAGTAATAGTTAGGAATTTAGAATTAGAAATTAAATATAGCCGGGTTCAGTTTGAGTCCGGCTTTATATAAATTTAGATTTAATATAATTCTTAATTACTTTAATTATTTCTCCCGCAGGTTACCTTCGACGGAAGTAACTTTGCAAGTGGATCTATTTTTATAAGCTTCTGGCGGGTGAGTTTGTGCAGACGAAGAGAATGGCGTTGGTTAAGTAACGTTATACAAATTTGGGATTTGGAATTTCGGATTTTGGATTTGTTTCATTGAAGTTATAATTCACTTGGAAGGGAAGTTTTTACGTTAGTTAAATAAAAGTAAAGCGTTGGAGTATTTACTCTGACGCTTTTCTTGTTTGAATTAAAAATTTAAGGAATTATTGTTATGTGAAATGTGAGAAATTCTGAGTATACATCTGTTAGTAAATTGAACAAGGTTTTTAAATTGAATATATTTAGATCCAATGAAAAAATGTCAGTTTGCGATCCTTTTTGTTTTGATAAGCAGCATAAATTTATTTGGTTCTGATTTTTCTGCAATCGATGAGATTGTTTCAAACGGGATTTTAAACGGAGCATTCCCCGGCGCGCAGGTTATTATTGGTAATGAGAAAGATGTTCTTTATGAAAAGTCTTACGGGAATTTTACTTATGACGAATTTTCTGACGTAGTCACCAATTCGAGTATGTTTGATCTTGCGTCACTAACCAAAGTGATAGCTACCACCCCCGCCATTATGAAGCTTTATGAAGAAAGAAAAATTAATCTCAGCGACAAGGTCTCTTATTATCTTCCTGAATTCGCCAATTCCGGCAAAGAAGATATTACAGTATTAAATCTGCTGATACATAATTCAGGATTGATCGCCTTTGTACCTTTTTATAAAACCTGCCGCAGCAAGCAGGATGTTCTTGATGCGATCTTCAATATAGGTCTGGATTATCCGACAGCAACGAAGACAGTTTACAGTGATCTTAACTCGATACTGCTTGGGCTTATAGTTGAGAAGATCTCGGGAATGCCGCTTGATGAATATTGCAAGCTGAATGTTTTTCTTCCTCTTGGAATGAGATCGACTACATTTGTTCCTGACGAGACACTTAAGCCGAGAATTCTTCCGACGGAATTTGACAGCTACTGGAGAAACCGCCAGCTACAGGGTGAAGTTCACGATGAAACAACAGCGATGCTTGAGGGTGTTTCCGGTAACGCGGGACTTTTTTCAAATGCTTCGGATATATATTTGCTTATAAAAACGATGTTAAACAAAGGACATTACTATAATCCTTATACACGAGGGCTGCAGGACGAACAGATCTTTGATGATTTCACAATTGAGCTTTTTACAAAAAGATATGACGATGTATCTTATGAAAATTCGCGGGCTCTTGGCTGGGATACAAAGCCCATTCAGAAAACACAGACAAGGATCCCTTGCGGCGAGCTTATCTCCGAGAACTGTTTCGGGCATACCGGTTTTACCGGAACAAGCGTCTGGTGCGACAAGGATAGAAAGCTTGTAATTATATTTCTGACAAACCGTGTCTATCCTTCGCGTGATAATAGCGGGATAAGGGATGTAAGACCGGAATTGCATAACGCTGCAATCAGGATCGTTTCTGAGCAGAATTAAAATTAAAACATAAAATAAAATTATCAAAATATGAAATTAACAAAGTTCAAAAACGAACCCTTCACTGATTTTACAAAAAAGAAAAACAAGCAGGACTTTGAAAAGGCACTTGAGAAAGTGTCGTTAAGATTTAAAAAGGAATATCCTGTGACAATTGGAGGTGAGCAATTTTTCACTGAGAACAAACTGTACTCATACAATCCTTCCAATAAAGAAGAGACAGTCGGAGTATTTCAGAAAGCGACTGCCGAAATGGGAATCAAAGCCATTGAGATCGCTAATAATGTTTTCAGTGAATGGAAGAATGTTCCTGTGAAGACAAGAGTTAAATTTATTCTTGATGCTGCGAAGAAGATGCGGAAAAGGAAGCATGAGTTTTCTGCGATGATGGTTTATGAAGTGGGAAAGAACTGGGCAGAAGCCGACGGTGATACTGCTGAGGCGATTGATTTCATGGAATACTATGCAAGAGAAATGCTTCGTTATGAAAAAGGTCAGGATACAGTAAAGATCCCGGGAGAGAAAAATAAAGTTGAATATATTTCATTGGGTGTAGGCGTCGTCATTCCGCCCTGGAATTTTCCGCTTGCGATCCTTGTGGGCATGACCACTGCGGCAGTTGTATCAGGTAACACAGTTGTGCTCAAGCCATCAAGTGACTCCCCTGCCATTGCGCAAATGTTCTTTGAGCTTCTTGAAGAAATTAAATTACCAAAGGGTGTTGTAAATTTTGTATCAGGTGACGGAAGTGTTATAGGTGATCTGCTGATCACTCATTCGTTAACAAGATTTATATCATTCACAGGTTCGATGGAAGTCGGACTGAGAATCAACGAGCTTGCCGCGAAGAAACAGCCGACACAGATCTGGATAAAGAGAGTTGTCGCGGAAATGGGTGGAAAAGATTCTATTGTTGTAGATGCAGATCTTCTTGATTTTAATGATACTGTCAAAGGTGTTGTTCAGGCGGCATTTGGATTTCAGGGACAGAAGTGTTCAGCATGCTCAAGGGTGATTGTGGATGAAAAGATATATGATAAATTCTGTGACGCGTTAGTTGAAGAAACAAAGCGGATCAAGGTAGGAAATGCAACTGACAATCCAAACATGGGACCTGTCATTAATGAAAAATCAAAGAATAGTATTACGGGTTACATTAAGAAAGCTATTGATGAAGGCGGTATATTAATTCATGGCGGGATGGAACTCAGCGAGAAGGGATATTATGTTCAGCCGACAATCATTAAAGATGTTGACAGAGACGGCACTATCGCTCAGGAAGAAATTTTCGGACCTGTGCTTGCTGTCATCAAGTCGAAGAATTTTGATGACGGGCTGGCAATTGCGAACAATACCATTTACGGACTTACAGGAGCAGTCTATACAAAGCATAAAAAGAAGCTTGAGAAAGCTGAGAGGGATTTCTTTGTCGGCAATCTTTATCTTAACAGAAAATGTACGGGCGCGCTTGTTGGTGTGCATCCTTTCGGCGGCTTCAATATGAGCGGAACAGATTCAAAGGCAGGAGGAAAGGATTATTTGGGATTGTTCCTTCAGGCGAAGTCGATCGCGCAGAAAGTGAAATAGATTAATGAGATTCATAAGATTTATAAAATTTATAAGATTGTCAGACTTTTCTTTTTAAAACTATTTATTAAAAAAAAACAATGTTCAAAACATATTTTAAATATTTCAGCATCTTTGTATTCACACTCACTTTATTAAGCTGTGACAATAGCCATCTGGAGCAGAAGAAGGAACAACTAATGAAAGAAGCGGGTAAATTGAAGAATAAAATTGATTCAACAGCATCAAGGATCGATTCGGCGAAGAGAGAGTATGACAGTCTGGAGAGAAAGATCACCAAGGGGAAAAATGAAGTGGATTCATTATTAAAAAAATTAACTCCATTCAAAAAATAATATTATTCATTAAATGAAAATACACGAGTATCAGGCAAAAGAGCTATTGAAAAAATACGGAGTTCCGGTTCAGGATGGAATTGCTTTCACTGATCTTTATCAATTTGATGAGGTCATAAGTAATCTGATGTCTCGCGGGATAAATCAGTTCGTCGTCAAGTCACAGATCCACGCAGGCGGCAGAGGCAAAGGAAAAGTTTTTAATAAAGACAACAGGGAAGAGCTGATCGTTGAAGGCGGAGTAAAGTTTGTCGGAGACGATATTATTAAAGCCAAAGATTATGCAGGAAAGCTTCTCGGCAATATTCTGGTAACACATCAGACAGGAGAAGAAGGTAAGCAGGTTCAGACATTATTTGTTACCGAAGGAATTGATTATAAAAAGGAATTGTACCTTGGAATTCTTCTTGACAGAAATGTTTCAAGAAATGTAATCATGGCTTCTGTTGAAGGCGGAGTTGAAATTGAAAAAGTTGCTGAAGAAACTCCTGAAAAAATTATAAAGGTCTGGGTTGATCCGTCATTTGGATTAATGTCCTATCAGGCAAGAGAGCTTGCTGATGGTCTTGGACTTGAAGGAAACGTTTACAAGGATTTCATAAAATTCATAACCGCGCTTTATAAAGCTTATGAAGATCTGGACGCGACACTGCTGGAAGTGAACCCGATGGTGATCACGAATGATGACCGAGTGCTCGCTCTTGACGCAAAAGTAACGCTAGATGATAATTCTTTTTTCAGACACAAAGACTACATTGAATTAAAGGATGAGAATGAGGAAGATCCTCTTGAACTTGAAGCATCAAAGTATAATCTTAATTATATAAAGCTTGACGGTAATGTCGGCTGCATGGTCAACGGCGCCGGACTGGCGATGGCAACAATGGATCTGATAAAGCTTGCGGGCGGATCACCGGCTAACTTTCTTGATGTTGGCGGAACAGCAACACCTGATACAGTTGAAAATGGTTTCAGAATAATTCTTTCGGATAAGAATGTTAAGGCGATACTTATAAATATTTTCGGCGGAATTGTTCGCTGTGACAGGGTTGCAAACGGAGTGATACAGGCGGCGAAGAACATTGAAATTCCCGTACCCGTTGTAGTGAGACTTCAGGGCACCAATGCACTCGAAGCGAAAAAGATACTTGATGACTCGGGATTGAATCTTATTTCAGCGACAACACTTGAAGACGCGGCAGAAAGAGTTACTGAAGCGCTTAAGAGAAAATAATCAATCTTATTTATTTTAAGAAGAAGTATAAAAATACTAAAATAAATCATCTTATGTTAACAACACTTAAAGCAGTCATAAAAGAAGACGGTTCGGTTCAGCTCCTCGAACATGTTAAATTGGATCACGAAGTAAAGGCACTAGTGACTATTTTAGACAGTGACATTTCATATGATAAAGATGATGTTCATGAAATAATGACTTTGAGCGAATCCGTTCTCTCAAAAGACTGGCTAAAGCCTGAGGAAGATGAAGCATGGAAAAATTTGTAAAAGGTGATATTGTTGTTCACAGCGGATAAGAAAATTCTTCTTTATAAAATTGGCTCGCTCAAATCTGATAAGTTTGAGGAAATAGTAAACAAAATCATAAGCATTATTAATTAGAGAATCTTCCCATTTATAGTATTATGGAAAAAACAAAAATATTTTCAAACGGAGTAAGTAGTTTCAAGAAAATCAGTGACACTTATTCGTTTACATACGACGACATTTCATTACTCCCCAATCAGATCTCAGAAATTGCACACAGGTCAGAATGTGATACCAGTGTGGATTTTCTCGGAATAAAACTTAGGATGCCAATAATCGGTTCACCCATGAATACTGTAGTAGGCGGAAGGATGATGAAAGCGCTTGCAGACTTGAAGTGTCTTGGAGTAATCCACAGGTTTAATTCAATTGATGAGCAGATAAAAGAGATGAATGAAAACGGGCTACAAAATTCAGGTTATAAATCCGCGGCGATCGGTATTAACAAGAGCACGGATCTTGACAGATTGAAAAGTCTCGCCGACGCAGGGTTGAAGATCATCTGTGTTGACATTGCAAACGGCGGCTCAAGAATGATTGAAGAATTTATGACGCTTGCACAGTTTACCATCAAGCAATATGATCTGAAGATAATTGCCGGTAATGTTGCAAGTTCAGAAACAACAGAATTTCTTATCAATGCAGGAGCAGACGCGATCCGTGTCGGTATTGGCAACGGCGCAATGTGTTCTACATCAGTAAAGTCCGGGGTCGGTATTGGTCAGGTTGATGCTATCATAAGAGCACTTGAAGCAAAGGTAAAGCTTGGAAGTAATGTTCAGATCATAGCTGACGGCGGTATCAATACTCCGGGAGCAATGTGTAAAGCGCTTGCTTTGGGATGTGACGCGGTAATGTTCGGCAGAGTTCTCTCCGGCACTGAAGAATCACCGGGAGAAGTTTTGAAATACAACAATCAGCGATGGAAAAAATATTGCGGCAGTGCATCTTTTGCAATGAAGCAGGAAAAGAAAGATTATATTGAAGGCGAGGAATCACTGGTGCCATACAAAGGTGATGTTTCTAAAATAATTAAGGAATACACGGAAGGTCTTCAGTCTTCAATGAGCTATCTTAATTCACGTACGATCGAAGAATTTCAAAGGAACGCATCTTTTGTAAAGCTGACAAGCAATTCATTTAACGAAAGAAAGCCGCAGATCTGAATGCCCGATATTTTTTGGTTCAGGAAAGATCTGAGAACAGTTGATAACAAGGGCTTTGCCGAATTCATAAATAAAATTTCAGACAGCAGTAAGTTCGCTTTAATTTATATAAAGAATAAGGATTCATTCAAATACTTTGGTGAGAAACGCATAAGCTTTCTGATTGAATGTTTGGATGAATTGAGATCAGAGCTTGGTTCGTTGGGACTGACACTGAATATTCTTGAAGGTAAAAGCTCTGAAGTCTTTGAAAAAATAATTAAAGAGCATAAGGAAGTTTCAGTTTATTGCAATGAGCAGGTTGAGCCATATTGTTTGGGACGCGATGAACGAGTGAAAAAACTGATCACTGATTCGGGAGGAAGCTTTTATAAATTCACCGATACAACGATCTTTAATTTAGGAGAAATAAAAAATGGTGAAGCGAAGCAGTATAAGGTTTACACGCCATTCAAGAATCAGTGTTTAGCCCGGCTGACACATGGGCATTATAGAAAGATAAGTGTTGATCTGAACTTACTTCAAAAAGAAAACCAGATTAAAATTAAAGCAAAGACATACGATACCGGAAAAAATTATGCTAAGCTGACAATATCTGAATTTTTAAAGGGCGGAAGAAAAGAAGCATTGAAGCTTCTTAAAGATTTTTACGAGATTGGAATTATTAATTACACTGAGAAAAGAAATTTTCCTTCTGTTAAAGGAACAAGCTTACTTTCAGCGCACATTCATTTTGGAACAGTAAGCATAAGAGAATGCCTGAGGACAGCTTATGTAAAACTGGGCAAAGCAAGTAAAGGAAAGGAAGACATTCAGAAATGGATAAATGAATTGTTCTGGAGAGAATTTTATTACAACATAACATTTCATAATCCAAAAATTTTATACCAATCATTCAACAGGGAATATGATAACCTCAAATGGAATTACGATGAAGACAATTTTGAAAACTGGTGTAAAGGAAAGACCGGCTACCCTATAGTCGATGCCGGAATGAGACAGCTTAATCAGGAAGGATGGATGCATAACAGGGTGAGAATGATAACAGCGATGTTCCTTACAAAGGATCTGTTCATTGACTGGCGTTACGGTGAGAAATATTTTGCCGATAACCTGATCGATCTGGATCTTTCAAGCAATAACGGCGGATGGCAGTGGAGCGCATCGACAGGTGTTGATGCTCAGCCCTATTTCAGGATATTCAATCCGTATTTGCAAAGTAAAAAATTTGATAAGAACGGTGCTTACATTAAAAAATATGTTCCAGAATTAAAAAATGTTCCTGAAGAATTTATACATGAACCAAACTTAATGAGCGTGATGGAACAAAAGATGTATGAAGTCATCATTGGCAAAGATTATCCTCAGCCGGTTGTGGAGCATTCCAAGGCAAGAGAAGAAGTGATCAAAAATTTTAAAGAAGCTATCAGAAAAAACTAAGTTTATCATTGGGCGATATTGATTCAAAATACGAACCTGTAATCGGGCTCGAAGTTCACGCACAGATGAAGACAAAGTCTAAAGCATTTTGTAAATGCTCGACTGATTTTCATTCATCACCTAACTCGAATGTCTGCCCTGTATGTTTAGGTTATCCCGGAACATTACCTATGCTTAACGAGCAGCTAGTAGATTTCACGATAAGAATGGGACTTGCTACAAACTGCAGTATCCGGGAGAAGTCAATCTTCTCAAGAAAAAATTATTTTTATCCTGATCTGACAAAAGGTTACCAGATAACCCAATTTGAAACTCCTTTGTGCTATGACGGGCACCTGAATATAAGGAAGAAAGACGGTGATGAGAAAAGGATCGGCATTACACGCATTCATATAGAAGAGGACGCAGGAAAATCAATTCATGATTTTCATGATGATGAAACGCTGGTTGATTTCAACAGATGTGGTGTACCGCTTATTGAAATAGTAAGCGAGCCGGACATACGCTCAACTGAGGAAGCGTTTCTTTATTTATCAAAAGTAAAACAGATACTTGTATATCTTGATATCAATGACGGCAATCTTGAAGAAGGTTCCATGAGATGCGATGCAAATGTTTCGATAAGATTAAAAGGAGACAGTAAATTCGGAACCAGAACTGAAATTAAAAATCTGAATTCATTTAAGAATGTAGTTGATGCAATTGAAGCGGAAATTAAAAGACAGACCAATGTACTTGAAGCGGGAGATAAGGTTTTTTATCAGACAATGACATTCAATGCGAAGGACAAGAAGACAACAGCAACACGTTCAAAAGAGGAGGCGCATGACTACAGATATTTTCCGGAGCCGGATCTTGTTAAGCTGAATGTAAGTCTGACAATGATAGACAGTGTAAGGAAAAAATTGCCTGAATTTCCTGACGCAAGACGTGAGAGATTTGTTAAGGAATATTCTTTGAGTGACATTGATGCGTCCGAATTAACGCAGGATAGAAAATTTGCGGATTACTTTGAAGCCACGGCAAACCAGTTGGAAAACAAGAATGATAAAGGATATAAAACCATAGCGAACATTCTTCGGGTTGATGCAAAGAGAGTTCTGAATGAAAATAAGATCAGCATAAATGAATTTCCTTTATCGGGTAAAATTATTTCCCGGCTTGCAGATTCTACTGCGGCAGGAAACATAAGCGTCACGGCTTCAAAAGAAATTTTCAATCTTATGCTTGAAGGTAAAACTTACGAAGAACAATCAGAGATCTTCAAAAAGGCAGAAGGAAGTTTATCGCAGGTTTCAGATAATACTGAAATTGAAACCATTGTGCTGAAAGTTCTACAGGAAAATCCAAATGAAGTAGGAAGGTATAAGATAGGTGAAAAGAAGCTTGCGGGATTCTTTGTAGGAAAGATAATGCAGGAGAGTAAAGGCAAAGCAAATCCGAAGATCGTAAATGAGCTGCTGATAAAAAATTTAGAAGTATAATTTAAGATTAATACAAATGAGAAAGAAACTGATAGCGGGCAATTGGAAAATGAACCTTACGAGTTCGGAATCTGAGCAGCTTGCAAAGGATATCGTCAGCAATTTAGATAAAAAGGTAATTGCAAAAACCGATGTCCTTATCTGCCCGACATACATTTCGCTCGAAGTAGTAGGCAGGATCATTTCCGGAACCGGCATCAAGCTCGGGGCGCAAAATCTTTTTTTTGAAAATGACGGCGCGTTTACCGGAGAAATATCTGCGAGGATGATCAAAGAGATCGGTTGTGAATATGTCATCGTTGGACACAGTGAAAGAAGAAAGCATCTTCACGAGACCAATAAGATCATCAATAAGAAGATAAAGAAAGCGTTAGAGTTCGGTCTGAAGCCGATCCTTTGTGTCGGTGAAACATTTGAAGAGAGGGAAGATGAAATTTATGAAGGAATAGTTGAAGAACAGGTAATCGATTCACTTGCAGACATAACTAAAGCCGAAATGAATAATATTATTATTGCTTATGAGCCTGTGTGGGCGATAGGAACAGGATTGAATGCAACATCAAAACAAATCAGCGACATGCATTTACTCATCGGTAGAGCGTTCAATAAATTAGTCAACGAAAATGCGGCAAATGAATTACTGGTACTTTACGGAGGAAGTGTGAATGATAAAAACTCGAAGGAGATATTGTCAGCAAGCGGAGTGGACGGAGCATTGATCGGTGGCGCAAGCCTTAAAGCGGAAGAGTTCGCGAAAATAGCAAATACCGCTGCACAGATT
>JAWXBH010000196.1:0-5878 GCA_034439935.1 bacterium | reverse complement strand
GGGTTAAAATGCAGCAAACCAATTACCTATAACAATTTCATCCCTTCGGGATTGATAATCAATTACAGTTATCTTAAAACATAAAGTATAAATTAACTTAAAGATCTTACTCCGAAAGTTACCTTCCTTTAAATTCCAGCGTCTTAATGGTATATTGTAATCAATTAGCTGATATTTCGCGAACATGCAGCAAAATTAGAAATTAATAATACCCCAATTTCAACAATCAAACTTTTACAAAAAATTGCAAAAGCATTAAATGTTAAGGTTGATGATTTAATTAAATAATGTATGGCAACAAGTAACCGTAAACAATTACACGAAAGACTTTGGGCGGCAGCAGAGCAATTACGAGCCAATAGCTCACTTAAACTAAATGAAATCTCAGAGCCGATTTTGGGACTGATTTTTCTGAAGTTTGCTGATGTTAAATTTCGACGTGCAAAATGGAAATTGAAAAAGAACGGGAAAAACTTACAGGTAGAAGACCACCGATAACACCCGATAACTACAAACAACGAGGTGTGCCGTTTATTCCTGACGAGGCGGCTTATACTTACCTGATGAACATGCCGGAAGGTAAAAATATCGGCAAAGCTATAAACGACGCAATGAAGTCAATTGAGCAGGATAACCGTGAGTTAGCAGGAATTCTCCCACAGGATTATACAACTCTTTCCACAAAGCCGGCTGAGAACAGTCGAATCCTTTTAACACTACTTAAGAATTTTAACCAAATTCCGGATGATATCGAGGGTGATGCATTCGGAGAAATTTATGAATACTTCCTTGGTGAGTTTGCGCGTGCTGAAGGTCAAAAGGGCGGAGAGTTCTTTACTCCACCATCTATTGTAAAGTTACTAGTAGAAATTGTTGAGCCGTATCACGGGAAAATTTTTGATCCCGCCTGTGGCTCCGGCGGTATGTTTGTGCAGTCAGCTAATTTCGTCGCTCGACATCAGAAAAACAAAAGACCGATAATGGAAGAAGTTGGAATTTATGGTCAGGAAAAAGGAGCTAACAATATGCGAATTGCTAAGATGAATTTAGCCATTCACGGTTTATCAGGAAAAATAGAATTAGCCAATTCATTCTACGAAGACCTCCATAAAAGTATCGGTCAGTTTGATTTTGTTCTTGCTAATCCGCCTTTCAATGTGAAGGGGAAAGACAAAAACGGACAGATGGTAATTGATCCTGCCCGACTACATGGAGATAATCGCTATAACTTCGGGCTGCCGATCACCGGTAAGAAAGAAATCAGCAATGCAAATTATCTTTGGATGCAAATGTTTGGGAGTGCATTGAATGAAAAAGGAAGAGCCGGGTTTGTTATGGCTAATTCTGCAAGTGATGCGGGTAATGCGGAAAAGGAAATTCGTAAAAAGATGGTTGAATCGGTTTTAGTTGACGTTGTCATTTCGGTTGGAACAAATATGTTTATGAACGCGACACTCTCCTGCGCGCTTTGGTTTTTTGATAAAGGAAAATCTGGGAAGGATAGACAAAACAAAATTCTATTTATTAATGCTCAAGATATTTTTTCAGTAATTGACCGCGCTCACAATGAATGGACTCCGGAACAAATACAGGAAATTGCCGGAATCGTACGCCGATTCCGTGAGGAGAAAGGTGAAGGAAAATATGAAGATATCAAAGGCAGATGTAAAGTGGCAACACTTGAGGAAATCCGTTTTAATGATTATTCCCTAAATCCAGGTCGCTATGTGGAGATTATAGAAAATGAAATGGATGATGCTGATTTTGAAATGCGGATGAAAGAATTAATAGATGAGTTTTCTTTGCTAACCAAAGATGCATATAAATTAGAAAATAAGATTGAAACAGATTGGAAAAAGATTTTATGAGTACTTGGGTAAAACAAAAATTAGGGAATGTTGTTGATATTAATTTACGGACTATAAATAAGGACTTTCCACATCATCAAATTGAATATGTTGATATATCTTCAGTTGGTACTGGCAAACTAGAAAGTATTACTCTTCTTAACTTATCAGAAGCTCCTAGCAGAGCTAAGCGACTTGTAGAAAACGGGGACACTATTTTAGCAACTGTTAGACCAAATAGACGGTCATTTTTGTATGTGAAAAATCCACCAAAAAATCGAGTTGTGTCTACGGGGTTCGCTGTATTGACGCCATCAAAAATTGATTCTCGTTTCTTATACTATATTATTTGTCAGCAGGAGTTCACTGATTACTTATCAAAAAATGCGAAAGGTGCAGCTTATCCTGCTATTGATGAAGAAATTATCAATCGTGCTGATGTATTGATTCCGGACCCTACAACTCAAACTCGAATTGGATCTCTTCTTTCTGCATATGATGACTTGATCGAAATTAACGAAAAGCGAATCAAAATTCTGGAAGAGATGGCTGAGCGTTTGTATAACGAATGGTTTGTAAAGTTTAAATTTCCAGGGCACGAAAAAATAAAAATGATTGAAAGCGGAGCTGAATATGAAAAGATACCCGAAGGATGGGAGATTAAAACTGTTGAAAAAGTTTTTAAAATATTAGGAGGAGGTACACCCTCCAGATCTGTGTCTGAATACTGGAGAGGGGAAATAAACTGGTATACTCCAAGCGATATAACAGCAACCAATCAAATGTTCACAGATAGATCATTAGAGCAAATTTCGGAGTTGGGATTAAAAAAGAGTTCAGCAAAATTGTTTCCTCCCTACAGTATAATGATGACAAGCCGAGCAACAATTGGAGCAATATCCATAAATACTTTTTACTCAACAACTAATCAAGGATTTATTGTTTGTATCCCAAATGAAAAATCAACATTGTGTTACTTATATTATTGGCTAAAACAACATGTGCCTTTATTTATAGAACTTGGCTCAGGAGCTACTTTTAAAGAGATTTCTAAAGGGAATTTTAAAAAAATTAAAATATTACTTCCTCGTCCTGATTTGATTAATCAATTTGAAAGCAAATTGAAAATCAGCGGAGATTTAATTCTTCGCTTACAAAGGGAAAATAGAACCCTTGCCAAAATTCGCAATCTTTTGATTCCTCAGTTGGTGTCAGGTAGAAGGGAGTTGAAAATAAAATGAAAATTAAGTCAGTATCAATAAAAAACTTCATGGGTATTGAGGATCAAACTTTTGAATGCGATAATTTAAATTTAATTGTCGGCGATAATGCGACCTGTATAAACAAATCAAGAAATTGGAAGTAATGGAAGTATTCAATAGGATTATACGAGTTATGACAGGTATTCATAGTTGTTCCAAACACTAATTTCGAAAGAATTTTCGGGGAACAGGTATTTCTAATATAGGTCAGAAATCACTTTTAAAGATTCTTTGAAAGCAAATCGGAAATTCTTCCCTCCCACAAATCTTCGGTAAATTTACCTAACGGATTGCTTTTTAGTTCTGAATTGCATACTTTGTAAGGTAAAATAACCTAAAATGTCAGACTTACAATTTAACGAACATTTCAGTAAACTCATCCAACCTCTTATAGATAAGAGCAATGACGCTTTCGGTAAAACCTTAAGGCAGATTTTTGATGACAGGGAGCGAGAACTAAGAATGTCCCGGAATCAACTTGAAAAGTTATTAAACATTGAAAAGAAAACTTTGAATGGCATACTCGATAATACCGCAAAACGAGTTGATGTTCTTAATTTGATAAAGTTAGCTGTGTTCTTAAATCTGAAGACAGATCAGCTAATTGAATTATATCTTAAGGAAATGTCTCCGGAAGCTATAAGAGAAATTGAGGCTACTAGAAAATCAAATTATATGGCATCTAACTTTGATCTGGTGCAGCTGTATAAAATAAAATTTGTTAATAAACGTGATAGTAACTTGGAGGTGGAAGATAAGCTTAAAAAATTCTTCGGATTAAAAAATATTTTTGAGTATTCACATAACTTTCAGTATCCGATTTTCAGCAGGAGCAAAAATAATTCGAATAATAAGATGCGAGATTTCTGGATTAAGTCGGCAATTACTCAGTTTGAATTGATTAACAATTCGAATGATTTTGACAGACAAGTTTTAGTAGAGCTTATCCCAAAGATCAAACCATATTCCATGAATATTCAAAAAGGTTTAATGATTGTTGCGAGAGCTTTATATAACTGCGGCGTCACGGTAATTTTTCAAAAATCACTTCCGAGTGTTCAGGTACGGGGAGCAACAATGATTATTAATGGTAAGCCCTGTATCGTTATAACCGATCTATTTAAAAGATACCCAACACTGTGGTTTGCCCTCATGCATGAGTTGCATCACGTTCTCTATGACCTGGATGAACTAAAAGAGAGAACATATCATTTATCCGGAGAACCGGATTTATTTTTATTGAACGAGGATTTAGCTAATGGGTTTGCTCGGAACTATTTTCTTAATGAAGAGAAGACACAATATATAGAGCCGTTCATCCGGAATGAATTTGTTGTTAAAGAGTATGCAAAGAAAATTCAGATTGATCCGAGTTTTATATATCAATTTATCATGTATGATAAAAATGAATTGTCTATGAGAAATGCTTACAATCAAATTTATAATAAAAAAACATCTGAAGACGTTAAGAATGCACTAAAGAATTTCAACATGAATCCGTGGGAAAAAAACACAATCATGGAAGCTGTTGAAGAATTAAAAAAAACTGTTTATAATCTAAACTAATTTGATAATGGCAAAAAAGACACAAAAGATTCAGAAGCCTGAGATTTCTGATGCTGAGAAAGAGCGATTAGAAATACTACATGCAGCTGACATGGTTAAAGGTGAACAATTGATGATTTCACCGGACGGAACATTTGGTACTGCTCCAGAAATAAAAGACTTGTTACCTGATATGTCAGATAATCCTCCTCATAAACATGAACTCTACTACAGAGGAATTATGAAATTATTGAGAACGCATTTACCAAAAGGCAACAACCAGAAAAAAGCGAGAGAATTTGTGTATGAAGAAAAAAATGTTTTTCTTACACGTGGCTTTAGAAAAAATAGAAGAGGTTACAGATTAGCTGACAGCAGAATGACATACTTGTCCGATGCTAAAGAATTATTGGATGTTATAATCAAGTGGGCTTCTAATAAAGATAACTCATTTAATTTGTATATCACATTAAAAGACTTGAACAACTCGAAGGGCTATAAATAGAATTCAGGTAGTAGGTACTGAATTATTTTTAGTTAAAGGGCTTCAAAGATCATTTTATCAGTCACGAATGCAAATTTTTGGACACCACCAACAACAGCTCCGGATTAGTGTTTCATTAGAACAACTGGAAGATTCAATAAAAGAATGATAAAATTATTATTTATTCCATGAACCCCTTCTCATCAAGCTAATCAAAGATAGTATGGGCTGATTCGAAGTGTCATATCAAAGCATACACCGACGAATAAAATCTAAATTTTCTATACATTCGTGAATTCTTTAACCATTTAACAACTATTATATTTAAACATGTTAGAAAAAGAATTTAAATATTACATAAAAAATCAAGAAGAACTTGTAAAAAAATATAAAGGCAAGTTCTTAGTTATAATAGGCGAAAAAGTTGTAGGTGATTTCATCGATAAAGTAACCGCATATAACGAGAGTGTCAAAAAATATGAACTTGGAACATTTTTAATACAACAATGTCTCCCCGGAAAAGATAATTATACTCAGACCTTTACTTCGAGAGTTATTTATAGTTGTTGATGTTGCTCCATCCACCACCATCAGTAATCACGCCACTTCCAATTTCAAAACTTCAGTATTTGATTTCGGAATTTTCTTTCCGCTTTCCGAAATATCTTCTAAGTGCATATTGCATCTCAATATTTTGAGATTGTAAGTATCAGAAAAGAACATTTTAATTACATTAATGT
>JAWXBH010000195.1:0-2877 GCA_034439935.1 bacterium | reverse complement strand
CCATAAAATTTTCTTTTGCATATCTTTATCTTTTATTCTTAAATGATACTGCAAAAGTAGATTGGCGAGATGCAATAACTCGTTCACTTAAGTTAAGAATTACGCTTTAGCTCTTTTTCTCAAGAATTCTTGCTCTTAGTCTGCTTAATGATTGAGGTTTGATACCTAAATAGCTCGATAATTGGTGTTGTGGAACACGCTGAATAAGGCCCGGTCGTATAGGGGTTAGTACATTACAGTGGCTGGTGTTCTTGTCATTCGCTAATTCTTAGCACTACATTACCTTTTTTTCTTCCTAAGTCAACATACCTATGTGCTTCTATTATTTCGTCCATTTGAAAAGTCTTGTCAATTACCGCCTTAAATGCTCCTTTTTCAAATAGCTCTTTTAATAGCTGTAATTGTTGTCTTGTTTCCGAAGCATTTACAGAACTTACACTCTTATAAATTCCGTTTCCGTTCAAGAGTTTTTCACATTGTTTTCTGTTGGATTTACCAACTGTATCAAAAATTATATCAAACTTTTCTGTTTGTTTAGTAAAGTCTTCTTTGTCGTATAGAATAATGTTTGTAACTTCTAATTCAATAATAAGTTTTTGTCCTTCGAAACTGCAAACTGCGGTTATATCAGCTTTGTAATATTTTGCTATTTGGATTGCTGCCGTACCTACTGAACCCGTTGCACCGATAATCAAGATTTTAGGGTTTGACTTTTCGGCTATTTTTGCTTTATCCAAGAAGTAAATAGCTGTTTGTCCACCAAAAATTATAGCAACAGCTTCTTCGAATGTAGCATTATTGGGCATTTTAATTACATTGCTATTTTGATTAACTGCAATGTATTCTGCATAAGTACCGAAATTAAACCCTGTCATACCGAATACTTTATCACCTTCTTTGAACTTAGAAACTTTGTCTCCAACAGATTCAACAACTCCCGAAAAAACAGTTCCTAAAATGGGTTTTCTTGGTTTTGAAATACCTAAAACCAATCGCATTACGACCTTCAGAAATCCCTTAACATCAAGGCTTCTTACCCTTACATCTGCAGAGTTGACCGCAGTAGCAACTATTTTGACAAGAATTTGACTGTCTTTGGGTATTGGCTTTGAAACTTCCTGAATTTGCAAAACTTCAGGGGTTCCATATTTGGTGCAAATGACTGCCTTCATCTAATCATTGTAGTTTTAAAAATAATACCCAAAATGCAAGCCCGGCTGCCAAACTTTTCAACTACTGCCATGCTAAGCTCACCCGGTCCACCGCATTCTGAATAAACAATAGCCCTCATCTTTTTGCATTTTAATCTATTGAAGTCAAGTTGTACCTGATGAGCCCCCAACTGTCAATCCTAAAAGAATACACAGCCTATTTCTTTAAACTTACCTTGTAAATTCAACTACTTGGGCACTTACAGTTATCGTTCTTCTGACAAAGAAAGGGGCAAAACCACTGAAGTGTTCCTCTGTGATCACGTTGATTATGGCTTTGGAACCATTCAGCAAGTTGGCTTTCTTCATCATAGTTGAGTACGCATTTTCGTACAATTGCCTTTTGTTCATACCTCCAATGGCCAATACATAAGATGTCTCCGAACTTCCGCTTACCTGATCAATTACTTTGAAGTTGTTCTCACTTAAGTGTACCTCAGTGGCGTTTTGATTGTGGTTGGTAACAAGGGCGGTGCCGATGCCACATGAACTAAGAAATGCCGCGAGCAATAATAACACGGAATAAATGCCGATCTTTTTCATTGTAGTAATTATTTATTGTTATAGATGTATTAAAAATTAAACCCGAAATGCAGACCTGGTTCAGGTGTCCATTTTGGCCACTTGTCATCTTTTTCTTTAAACCCATCAGGCATTCTTGATTGATAAGGACGACCAGCAACACCAACTGATGGCTCTATAAAAAACCTATCCTTAAAGAGTTTAAAGTGATAGCCTACTCGATAAGTGTTGAATATAATGAAGGCATTTCCCACCTTATCACCGTTTTCATTCTTAAATGTTTGCCACATGGGCGTTGCGTGAACTGCTGCATAAAGACCTTTCCAAAAATACCTCTGATAAGCAAGACCAATACCATACTCTCTTATATTACCAGGAAATTTCTCTTCTGGGGTTCCGTATGCATCGTTATAAAAAGGGTTTATACCCAGCGGCCAAGAATGTTTCCAAGTGATTAATTCAATGGAAATTACATCTTTTCCTGTGATACGATAGCCTAAATTGAGTTGAGCAAAGCCTGGGGGGTTTACTTTACTAAAATTACCTAAAAGGAATAAAGTGCTGCCAACGAAACATCGTTTGTAAGTACTGTCTGTTTTGGCATATTGTGCATTCACCTGTAAACTGCTTGTTAAAACTAAAACAAGTCCAATCCATAAAATTTTCTTTTGCATATCTTTTTAATTAATGTTAAACGATGCTGCAAAAGTAGATAGGCGAGACACAATAACTCGTTCACTTAAGTTAAGAAATGAACCTTACCCTTTATCGTTCTCTATAATCCGTGCTCTTAACCTGCTTAATGATTGTGGTTTTATGCCAAGATAACTCGCTAATTGGTGTTGTGGAACACGCTGAATAAGGTCTGGTCTTTTTTGTAGTAAATTCAAGTATCGCTGTTCAGGTGAAGAAGTCTTAAACTCGTCAAAGTCGATTTGTTGTTTAACTAACAATTCTTCCGACAATATTCTACACATTATTTCAAACTTTGGAAATTTACTGTTTATTTCTACTTCCATATCAGAATTTGAAACTGTAAGAATACTGTCTTCAACACAACTAATGAAATATTCAGAAGGAGCTTTATTTATAACACAATGAGGTGTTAAGGCGTCCATTTCTGTGTAGAAAGCTGTTGTTTTTT
>JAWXBH010000194.1:0-9685 GCA_034439935.1 bacterium | reverse complement strand
GAAACATTTAATCAGATTGATTATAATTTATTTTATAATTTTATTTCGAAACGTGGAGACAACACATGCGTTGTCTCTACGGCATTCTCATTTTATATAACAAAAAAAAGCCCGCGGGTAAATATCCCCGCGGGCTTTAGTATCTATTTAAAAGTGCTTCTGTTTATTTCAGTAAAGACATTTTCCTTGTTTGAACGAATCCATCTGATTCAAGTCTGTAGAAATATGTTCCGCTTGAGAAGTTTGATCCGTCAAAATTAATTTCAAATGCTCCTGCGTTCTTGAATTCATTGACAAGTGTTGTTACTTCTTTTCCAAGAATGTCATAGATCTTCAATGTTACAAATCCTGCCTTAGGAAGAGCATAGCTGATCTTTGTGGAAGGATTGAACGGGTTAGGATAGTTTTGTGAAAGTGAATAGCTGTCTGCAATTGTTGCGATGGTATTATTATTCAGACCTGTTATTACTCCGCCGTTTGTTACTACATAGCCTATAACTGCTGCTAAAACGTTCTTGAATCCGCCTGTGAAATATCTCGGATCCTGGAAAACTGTCGCGACAACATAATTCGCCTGAACATTTCCGATAGCTGCTACTGTATCTGCTGCAGTGTGATTCGGATATTTGTAAAGTCCGGCTGAACCGCCCGGGACTATGCTGCAACCGTCTGGATAATATCCTGCGTCTACAGGACTCACAATGTTCCTTACATTACCTATGTCAATTGCAGTACCGGTCACTGATGAAGGGCTAGGTGAACCGTTATCCACTCTGTAAATGAATTTACCGTATGTTTCACTCCAGATAAGATCTCTTCCGGCGCTGCCTGTTCTGCTGTAGTTGTATGCAATGTCAGCGCCGATCATGATCAGTGATTTTTTACTTGAAGCTGTTCCTGTCTGAAGCCATGACATGATCTGATTTCTTGCTGTAGCTCCGAGGTATCTTACATTACCATTGTCAAAACTGGTTTCCTGAATGATGATAGTGTTGTATGTGCTCAGATCACCTAAGTTTGTTGAACTGTCTGTTGCTTTCAATGTATAGTTTCTGATATAAAGACCAAGATATCTGTTTAAGGTGTCTCTGTCTGCTTTTCTCTTTGCAACATCTGTAAGTGTTGAATCATGTAATAATACAAGAGTATTTCCTGTTGGAGGTGGCGGACCGCTGACTCCCGGAATGATCATTGCATCTACTTCTGCAGTTCCTGTTGGTCCTAGACCGCCAATAAGAGTTGTGGCGCCTGTTGATGTGTTACATCTGTACAAACCGCTTGTATTTGTTGCAAGATATGCCCCAAGAAATAATGAATCCGTTCCCGGATCAATCGCCATTCCCTGTGCAAAGTTAAGATTGATACCAAGCGGACCAACCAAAGTTGCTGCACCGGTTGTTTTATTAATTGTATTTAACACATCGGTTCCGATATCACAGCTATACATTATTCCTGTATTTGAAATTGAAATATCAATTGGAAGAGTTGTTCCTGCCATAACTGCAGCAACGGTAGTTAACGCGCCTGTTGTTAAATTTATTGTGTATAATGTTCCTGCTGAACCGTTTGTAGTGACAACATACATTGTACTCGAAGTTTTATCCCAAGCCATTCCGGTAAGGGTATGACCTGCTGACATGCCTGTTAATGGTGCTATAGTTGTGATAACACCTGTTGTTGTATCGATTCTAACAAGGTTACCTACACCTGCTCCAATGTATTCAAGTCCAAAGTAAACACCAGCGCCGTTCTGTGCTCCGCCAAAAAGATTTCTGGCAACTGAAGGTCCTACGTTTGTAAATACTGAAGGAGTGTTTAAGAATGACTTAATAATCTGACTTGTCGCTGCAACTGACTGTGCAAAAAATCTGCTGTTGTATGCAGTCACAGGAGGATTATTTGGTGTAATGCTTTGTCCTGTTACTTCAGGAGCTCTTAAGACTGAAGGTTTTGAATCGTTAACTCTATTATCCTGAGCATTGATGAAACCGGCTAATGTCAGAAAAATAGTAAGGCTGAGTAGTACTTTTTTCATTTTTTTTTAATTTAAATTATAAATAAGTTAGTTTTAATAGTTTCTTCTGAAGATATTTTAAAAGTATAAATAATGATGTCTATTTGCAATATAGTTATTTTCAGATTATTCAGTTTAGTTGAAAGTTAAAAGTTGAAAGTTGAAAGTTGAAAGTTGAAAGTTGAAAGTTGAAAGTACGAAGTTGAAAGACAGATTACCAATAATATTTAATTCCACATACATAATAAGTATATTCACAATAATAATTTGAGATCACAATTCCAAAAACTCGATGTAATTTTCTTCGGTGCGCATCCTGATGATGTAGAGCTGAATTGCGGCGGAACTGTCTTAAGCCTTGTCAGCGCCGGAAAGAAAACGGGCATTATTGATTTGACGTTGGGAGAGCTCAGCACACGCGGTGATCTCAGAACAAGAAAAGTTGAAACAGATGCAGCGACAAAGCTTCTGGGCATTCAACTAAGAAATAATCTGAAAATTTCCGACGGCAACATTGAACTGAATAAGATCAACCGGCTTAAGGTCATAACTGAGATCAGGAAGCATAAGCCTTCAGTTGTTTTCGCGCCGTATCCGCTTGACAGGCATCCTGATCATATTCATACATCAGACCTTATCAGTGAATCTTTTTTTTATTCCGGACTTTCAAAGATCAGGACAGGTTCGCTTGAAGCATACAGACCGGATAAAATTTTTTATTATAGAAATGCTTATGAAATGCCGGTAACTTTTATTTATGATATAAGTAAGACTTACAGTAAAAAGCTAAAGGTGCTTGAATGTTACGGAACTCAATTTTACAATCCTCTTTTGAATGCACCGCAGACTTTCATAAGTACAAAGCTTTTTGAAAAGGAAGTTGAGGCTCGCGCGAGACATTTTGGATTTAAGATCGGAGCTGAATTCGGTGAAGAGTATTTTAGCCACGATGCTGTGAAAGTAAATTCTGAAATTTTATTCGAGATCTGAATAAAAAAAAACAATAAATTAATAATTAAAATATCTTAAGGAGAAAAAACAAATGAACCAGGGACAAATGCAGGGAATGCTCAAACAGGTAAAGAAGATGCAGGAAAAGATGGATCAGATACAGGCGGAGCTTGAAAATAAATTCGTGACCGAAGAAGCCGGCGGAGGAATGGTAAAAGTCACTGTCAACGGAAAGAATGTGGTCACAAAAATTGAGATCGAAAAAGAGATCATTAATCCCGAAGATCCGCAGATGCTTGAGGATCTGTTGATCGCAGCAGTTAACAAAGCGGTAGAAAGCTCTTCGAAAATGTCTAATGATGAAATGTCAAAAGCCACTTCAGGTATGATGCCGAACATTCCGGGACTCAGTCTTCCAAAATTTTAACAAAGCATGCTTAATACTTCCGATACTCTTGAGATACTGATAGAGGAATTTTCCAAGCTGCCGCAGATAGGAAGAAAAACTGCGCAGCGTCTTGCGATGTACATTACACGTCAGCCGCGCGAAGACGTGGAAAAGTTTTCGAAGGCGCTTCTTGATACAAAAGACAGGATACGTTTCTGCAGGATCTGCTGCAACATTACAGAAGATGAAGTCTGCCGGATCTGCAATTCTGAACTCAGAACGGGCAGCGTGATCTGTGTTGTAGAGGAACCGCAGGATGTATTTGCGATAGAGAAGACCAATGAATTCAGAGGAAAGTATCACGTTCTTCACGGCATAATATCACCGCTTGACGGCATCGGTCCTAATGACATTCGCATACGTGAATTGCTTCTCAGACTTGATGGTTCCAATGGTGCAGTTGTAGAAGAAATAATACTTGCACTGAATCCTACTGTCGAAGGCGAGACAACAATTCTGTATTTATCCAGACTCGTCAAGCCTCTCGAAATAAAAATATCCCGTATCGCACGTGGAATACCTATCGGATCTGATCTTGAGTTCGCTGATGAAGTGACGCTTGCAAAAGCGCTCGAAGGAAGAGTAACGATTTAATTATCAATTATTAATTATCAATGATCAATGTGCCAGAAAAATTGATAATTAATAATTAATAATTGAACATTGATAATTGATAATTGAACATTGAACATTGATAATTGAAAAGAGTTGGTTTGAAAAATGGTTCTCGAATAAATTTTACTTAAAGATCTACGGTCACCGCAATGATGAAGACGCGCGTAACCTGATCAATCTCATTCAGCGCACTGTTCCATTATCTTCAGGATCCAAAGTTCTGGATATAGCCTGCGGCGCGGGCAGGCACTCGATTGAGCTTGCACGGCGCGGATTTGATGTTACAGGATTTGATCTTTCGAAGTTTCTGATCGGAGAAGCAAAAAAGAATCTTCTTGAATCCCCTGAGAAAGCTATGAAGGTAAAATTTCTGATTAGTGATATGAGGAAGTTTGATTTCAAAAAAACATTTGATCTTGCAGTAAATATTTTTACAAGCTTCGGATACTTTGATAACGATGACGAGAATTTCAGTGTAATCAGAAATGCTTCGTTGTCATTAAAGAAGAACGGCTTCTTTGTTTTTGATTTTCTGAATAAAAAATATCTTGAGAAGACCATTGTTCCCTATTCAAAAAATAAGTTTGAGGACATAACTGTGATACAAAGAAGAAAAATTGAGGACGGCTTTGTGAGAAAAAAAATTGTCATTACAAAAGGAAAGGTTTCTTCTGAGTATGATGAAGTATTAAAATTATATTCATCCGCTGAATTTATAAAAGCATTTAAAAGTTATGGTCTGAAAGCCGTCCATACTTTCGGTGATTATTACGGAAATTCTTTTAATGAAAACAAATCTCAACGTCTGATCATCATTGCTAAAAAACTCTAAGAATATAATTCTGCTATTATTAGTGCTTGTCACCGGATGCGGACTATTTGATTCAAGAAGCGTCGAGACGCCGTCGGACCCTCGCTCGACATTCATTCAGCCGACATCCGCCGACATAGTTCTCACTAATCTTATTTTTGCGGTTGCTGAAAAAAATCCCGACAATTATCTGCGCTGTTTCGTTGATTCAAATTTTTCTTCCCGAAGATTTAAATTTTTTCCCGATGCGTTGTCACAGTCGTCATATCCTGTTTTCCTGAACTGGTCGTTGAGCAATGAACGCTCTTACTTCAACAATCTTGTTTCCTTTACAAATGTTACCTCAGCTTCAAATCTTTTTCCGGATAATGTTACATATACTACATCAATTGATTCTACAGTGCTTGATATGGATTATATTTTTATTTTTGACCATACAAGGAACAATGTTGCAAGACAGTCCAGGGGAAAACTGAGATTCATATTGGGAACAGATCAGCGCGGGCTTTGGTCTATTCACTCGTGGTATGATTTTATTGACGCGCAGAATGATACAACATGGAGTGTGGTAAAAGCGAATTTTGTAAATTAGTTGAAAGTTACAAGTTGCAAGTTGAATTGAAAGTTGAAAGTTTATAAAGCATTTAGTGTTTTTGGGAATTGTAAAAAGAAAACAATGAAGATCATCAAAAAAAGAAAACATTATTCATTACTCATTATAACTGTTTTACTAACAGCTTTTTCTTCCTGCGATAATATTTTTTCACCCGGTCTTGATACAAGCACGCCTACAACCATTATTACCGATCAGAAAACAGTGGAAGGTTTATTTCAGAATTTTAAATACGCATACACATTTAAAGACACCACTGTCTACGGCAATCTGCTTTCAGAGGATTTTATTTTTACTTACAGGGATTATGAATCGGGATTTGATGTATCATGGGACAGACCTACGGAGATGCGGACTACCCAGGGATTATTTCAAAGCGCGCAGAAGCTTGATGTTGTATGGAATAATATAATTTTTCAGGGAGGCGATTCACTTGATCTGAATATAAAAAGGAGCTTTAATCTTACCGTCACATTCAATCCGAGTGACATCGCGCGGCTGAACGGATTTGTCGATATGAACCTGCACCGTCAATCGACAGATGCAGTATGGAAAATAAAAAGATGGCGCGATGAGAGTTTTTAATTCAGCATGAACTTTGTCTTCAGATCTTCCACATAATATTTCTCATACTCCTCACCTTTACTAATAAGATAATCAACAATGATATTCAGCGCATCATCGGGAATATCATTCCCAAAATTCGTTCTGTATTCCGAGATAAGATTTTCCCTGTTGGTTAAAGTTACCAGAGCCGGATCATTGAGCTGTGTGTTCATCTTCCCTTTTGAATAATTGTAAATATCCTTATACAGTATTATAAATTTGCCGCCATCGTCCTTATTCATTTCAAATGTCTTGTATGTGATCCTTACCGGAAACTTATCCGTTTCTTCCAATACATAAACAAGAGTTCGCTTACTGTTCAGCCAGCCTGAAAGATCCTTTGACTTGATCACCCTCTTTATTAAGAACTCTTTCATCTTCCGGATATTATCATTATCATTCCTTACGCAACCATGCGAAAGATTTCTCATCTTGCTCTTAAGCAGACCGTTCTTGTTTGTTCCGTGAAAATATCTGAGTGAATATTCATCATAATGCACAACAAACAATCCGAGTGGATTTCCCGGTCCGGGCTTTGTAGGCGGAAGACTGGCTTTTGTCGGATCAGGATCCTTATAGAAAGGATAGTTCCTTACTTTGTATGCCTGAAAATCCCCCGCGTATGTTTTATCATTTATTGTACCGATTACATTCGGCCAGGTATCGATATATATTTTTCGTCCGTTATAAAGTTGGTAAAGCTTTGATTCAAAGCTGGGTATGTTTAGCTCCCATGATATCTTGGTGGAGTCAACGAGATAATTTTCCGCGACTGTAAAAGATACTTTATACATTACCTGTGATGCTGACGAATTAAGAGTGTCACTGGTATTTATTCCGAATGGCTGTGTAATTTCCTTTGATAAAATGATCCTGTTAATTTCATCTTCTGAAATTATCGAGAACTTATCCTTAAGCTCGTCACGTATGATCTGATCACTGGCTTCAACATTATCCGTTTCAAAGTAGAGTCTTTGATTCTTTAATAAAGTATCGGCATTCTGATTTGCAAGAATGCTGCTTCCCGAAAGTAACGCTACGAACAGAAGAAGCTGTAAGGTATTTCTTAAAACAAATTGCATAACAATTATTTTTATCAGTTTAATTTATAAATATAAAAATTCAGAACAGCCGCAAAAGTAACCCAAAGCAGGTAAGGGATCAGAAGCATTGACGCAATGGCTGATACTTTTCGGAATCTGATTATTGTAAGAATTATAAAAAGCCACAGAAGCAGAATTATTATAAGCCCGCCTGTTATCGATTGCATTCCGAAAAAGACAATTGACCAGAAAGTGTTCAGTATTAATTGAACCATAAAGATCACGAACGCTGATTTAACATGATCATTCTTAAGATTTTCACGCCATACAAGGAATAATGAAATTCCCATCAGCAGATATAAGAAGATCCAGACAGGTCCGAAGATCCAGTTAGGCGGATTAAAATCAGGTTTGTTCAACGCCGCATACCATGTCGGGATCGAATCCATTGTAAAGAAGGATCCAATCACGCCGGCAAGTTGGCAAATTACAATGCTTATTATTAGTTTGAGGATGTTGGACAACCTTTTTTAATTAAGAATTAAGAATTAAGAATTAAGAATTAAGAATTAAGATTGATCATTGATCATTGATCTTTGATAATTGAACGAGTTACATTCCCATCGTATGCCACACCGTCTTGATCTCACTAAACTTTTCGATCTCTCTTAAGCTTTCATTTGATTCATCACTGAACCAGTTCCAGTCTTTTGATAATGAATGAAATCTCTTAACATTATTGGCGCAAAGCTCCTGAACATTTTTTTTCATCTCAGCATCATCATTACAATAGTCAATGGCATTTACATCAAAATGACCTGCAAGATGTGATACAAGCTCACTTTTGAATCCGGTCAGAATATTTATCACACCACCCGGAAAGTCACTTGTAGCAACAACTTCAGCGAAGCTTAATGACGGCAGCGGTGATCTTTCATTTGCAATTATTACACACGAATTACCTGAAGCAGTGACTGAAGCTATCCTTGAGATCAGCGGAAGAAAGGAATATGTATCCGGCAGTATGATACCGACAATACCTGTCGGTTCCGGAATTGAAAAATTAAAATATCCTGCCTGAACAGGATTGACCGTGCCCACGAGCTGCATCCATTTATCACAAAATCCCGCGTAATAAATTATCCTGTCGATCGCTTTATGAACTTCCCTGAGACTTTCGGCTTTTGAAAACTGAGTTGAGATATACACTTCATCAATGAATTGTTCCTTGCGGCTTTCAAGCATTTCCGCCAGACGATACATTATCTGCCCCCTTTCATAGGCTGTCTTTCCGCTCCAGTCATTGAAGCCTGTTCGCGCAGCCACAACAGCGTTTCGTACATCCTTTCTTGAGGCGCGTGAAATATTGCATATCTTTTCTTTCGTCTTCGGATTCACGGCATCAATATATCGCTCGGACTCTGTCCGGGCAAATTTACCTCCGATGAACAGCTTATACATTTTCGGTACTTCGAGTCTTAATGCCATGTCAGTAATATTTTAATTTTTCGAATTGTAAAAAAATTTCAATCCGATAATTTCACATCGGTTGAATCTGCAGTATCGGGTGATGTAATTTCATCGCGCTTACAGCCGGAAGTCACTGCCGACAATATTAAAAACATTGAAACAATAATTATCAGATATTTCATTATCCTTAAATTTAAATTTTTTTGACAATGAGAGCCAGCACTTTCGAAAGTTTTTTCTCAGCACTGTTCAGGCTTACTTTTCTGTCTTTAGCTTTTTGTTTCTCGGATCTGTCATCTTCCATCATTTTATCTGCTATCAATTCACGTGTTATCAGGCACAGTGAAGCAAACTTTAATCCGCAGTGAACCGCAGTTATGTTTTCCGGCACAACGGAATAACCTGCAACATCGGCTCCGATATCCCTGTAAAACCGGGCTTCCGCGTCGGTTTCACTTTCCGGACCGGTAATGCCAAGATAAACCGAATCATTTACCTTTATCATATTTTCCTGAAGTATGGAAAAAATTTCATCGTGCGTATTCCTGTTATACGCGTTGCTCATATCAGGGAATCTGAGTCCGAGCTCATTCTCATTTTTGCCGATCAAAGGATTGTCACCCATTAAGTTTATGTGATCGTAGATCAGCGCAAGCTCACCTGCAGCAAATCTCGGATTGAGAGTTCCGGCTTCATCGATCGAAATAATTTTCTTTACACCAAGATATTTAAGAACATAAATAATGTGACCAATATCTCTCATGCTTACACCATCATAATAATGAGCTCTTCCGTCATAAATAATAACATCCTTGTCACCGCATTTTGCAAATAGGATTTTGCCTGCATTTTTGCGGATACTTTCAGAAGGGAAAATTTCAGCAAGACTGATATCATCAATGATCTTAAAACCGTTGAGAACATCAAAATCTTTTTCAATAATGACTGCAGTATCCAGATTGAATCTTTTCGGAAATTTTTTCCTGATAAGGTCTGAGGACTGTAAAATTTTTTTTAACTGCTCACTCATTTTATTATTGGTTGAGTATATTTTAACTTTTAACTTTTAACTTTTAACTTTTAACTTTTAACTTTTAACTTTTAACTTTTAACT
>JAWXBH010000193.1:0-2936 GCA_034439935.1 bacterium | reverse complement strand
ACAAGATGAAATTGTGCAACACATTAAAGAGCAATCAAGAAAAATTAATCAGTTCATTCAAAAGAAGAAAAGATTTATTGAATTGCTGAAAGAGCAAAGGCAAAGTATAATTAATCATGTGGTAATTAAAGGCATTAACCCAAGTGCTAAAATGAAAATATCAGGGATTAATTGGTTAGGAGAAGTTCCACAGCATTGGGAAGTAAGACGGTTTGGAACTCTTGGTGAATTTTCAAAAGGAGGAAATATTTCTCGTTCAGATCTAGCTGAAATAAAAACTGATTTTCCGGCAATTCTTTATGGTGATATTTACACGAAGTATGATATAAAGGCCGAAACAATTTTAAATTTCATTTCAGAAGAAACAGCTTTGAACTCAACTGAAATTAAGAGTGGTGATTTGCTTCTTACAGGTTCAGGCGAAACAAAAATTGATATTGGAAAATGTATTGTGTATTTAGGTTCAGAAAAAGTATTTGTCGGTGGCGATGTTATTATTTTCAAACAAACATCTTTCGATAGTTTGTTTTTAAGTTATTCTTTGAATAGCGATTATTCAAGAATGCAAAAAGCAATTTCTTCTAAGGGAGATATTATCGTTCACACTTACGGTTCAAAGTTGAAAAATGTAATTCTTCCAATTCCACCAATTGAAGAACAAAAACATATAGTATTCCATATAAAAACCCAAACCGCCAACATTGACACAACCATAGCCAAAACCGAACGAGAAATAGGACTCATTCGGGAATACAAAGAGGCAATGATAAGTGAAGCGGTGATGGGGAAAAGAAATATAAATTTGCAGTAACATTATGGAACAATATCATCTTGATATAACAAAATCAAAGTTAAAGGGACCAACTCAGGAACAAATTGTTTCATGTAATCAGTGGGCTGCAACAGCATTTGATAGATTTCATAGTGATTCAAAAGCGGAAATTGAATTTAGTGTAGACGGCACAATCACAAAAGCAATTCTTGAATGGGATTCTAATTTTTCAAAAGCTGCAATGAAAGAAAAGATTGATATGGCAAACCACGGAGGTGTTGCAATGGCTTGGTTTGTTATGTCAGTTCTTCAAGAATTCACTTATGTTGAACAATCTGAAATTGGTGATGGTGTAGATTACCGTTTTAAAAGTCCAGAACCTGATGATGATGATTTGAATTTCTTGGACGATTACCATTATGTTGAAATTTCAGGCATTTTGGAAGAATCAAAGACAAATACTTTGAAAGGAAGGATAAGAGACAAACACGAACAAATTAAAAGAGGTGGAAAAAAAGACAAAACTTCTTCGGTCATTGTAACACTTTTTAATGCCCCAAGAACAATAAAAGAAATTCATCAATGAAACCTAAACTAATTCACCAAGAGGCAATGGATTATTCCTTCAAAGCGAAACTAGCTTTTGAGCAGGATAATTTTACACTAGCCTTTGATTTATTCAACAAAGCAGCGGAATTAGAAAGTCAGGTTGCAGATTTCTATTTTGACAAACCCGAATTAGAGCCAACAAGAAGCGTAATTATACGAAGTGCTGCATATTTAAATATTAAAGCAGGTCAAATTGAACAAGCTAAGAGGTTTATATTCTTCGGTTTATTGCATAGTACTGACAACCTAATAAAAGAACAACTTAATAATGCCCTAGAACTTGCGGTATCCTTGGGGAATTTGAATCCGGATGCTGCAAGTAGAGAATATAAATACTTAAATGAATTAAGACAGAGAAGCATTCATTATGTAATTGAGCCTGTAAATTTAAGTTACCTACATTCTGTAAGTTTAGAAAATATTAAAGATTTCTCTGAAAGTTACCTTAAATCATTAAAAGCATTTGCAGTTTCAAAATTCAAAAGAGTTTTAAAAATTGAAGGAGAATTTGAGCAAAGTTTTTTAAATGAGATTGAAAAATTAGTCAACCCATTGGTAACAGGTTCGGCTTATGGCAGTTTTAAATTTTCAATTGCCAATGATTTTCTATCAAGACCAGGCGACAAGAAGGAATTAGTAGAAATTAAAGCAAATGTGGTTGCGAAATATCATAGTGAGATTTTTATTAACCCATTAGCAGATGAAGACATTGAAATAATTAAAAAGAATTTCTCTGATGAAGAAGTTAACGACATATTTCGCCCACTTGCAAAGATAAAATCCAACAGTACGCCATATAAAGTAGGTTATTACGATACGGACGAATTTAATAAGAAATTTGTTTCCAAAATTGTCAACAAACAAAAGCAAAAGCTAATAACTGTAAAACAAATTTCACAAGAAGATATTGGAGAATTAGAAAGTTCGTTGGTTCATAAACGAGGTGGTAAAGGAGGTAGAACATCAAAACAAGTAATTTTTAAAGAGCAAATGAAAACGGCTGAATTTGAAATTAAGGTTTCTGAACTTACTCCGAAAGAAGCAAATCCACTTCTACTAGCAGAAGAAATAATAGTCAATGTGAACTTTGACTCTAATAAGGGTTTTACTTTCTCATTTGCTGATTTGAATATTCAAAATACAGATATTGGCTATCACAAATCATTAGAAGGCTTTCATAACAACTTTTATTACAGGTTAAAGGAACTGGCAAATATAAGTGGAGATGATTATACAAATCAAAAAGATTTTGAAGTAGCTAATCGAATAATAAATAATTTAAAAGCATTAACTGATTAAAAAAAATTAGAACCCATAAAGTCGAATGGAGAATTGAACTCATACATAAATACAAAGAGGCAATGATAAGTGAAGCGGTGATGGGGAAAAGAAATATAAATTTGCACATTAATAAATTGACTAATGCAAGACGAAAATAACAATATAGTGAATGAGGCAGATGTGGAGTATGAAGACCTTAGTGGGGCTTTAATGGAAAAACCATTTGACCCTAATAAGATTGATATTACTACCAAAACTCCTTCAATAGATATTT
>JAWXBH010000192.1:0-3953 GCA_034439935.1 bacterium | reverse complement strand
GTTAAATTCAAAAAAAATGTTTTAATGCTTGGCTAATGTAAAGCACTAACGGTAAACAAAGGAGCGCGAAGCCCAACTATAGAATACAATTGAGCAACTATAGAATACAATAGAGGAACTCGAGAATACAATAACCCGACTCAAGAATACAATAACCCAACTCGAGAATACAATAGTACAACTCAAGAATACAAGTATGCTTCTTTTGAAGTATACAATCTATGAATCAATAATTTTAAAAATTATGATATAAATTAATTTGCATTTTTAAAATAGAATTAATATTTTAATAACAAATAATCCCCTAACAATTAAACCAAGGCAAATATGAGAAATCTGTTTACTCTTTTCCTGTTTACATTTATTCTTTTTTCAAATTTTTCAGTGGCTCAGCCACCAACGTATTCTCTAATTGCAAGAAATTTTTCTCTGGAAGACACCTTAGGAGGAAATGACAACATGCTAAAGTTTGATATGAATATACAATGGACAAACCAAGGATCATCAGATCCCTTTAACTATGGTTCGTGTCAATATTGTTTTACTTTCAATAATACCGGAATTGCAAATGGAGGAACATTAGCTTTTGCAAAGATCAGTTCTGAATTGCTACCATCATTACAAGGTGCAACTTTCCATGCAAGTGGTAATCAATTAAGAATTTCCGGAAATCTGCCCGGAGCAATTCAGGTCATGAATTCGAGCTTTCCCGGAACATTAGTTGCAAGAGTTAGATTATCCACAACAGCTTCATCATTTGCACTGGCTCCATTTGCTTTAGCTTGGAGGAATACCGGATCAGGACTTATCACAAAAATATCATATCTGGATCCTAATGGTCTGGGGGTTTTCATAACAAATGCAGCATCACATACTATAGATTCAACCATTATTCACATAAACCCATCTCCACCAACTGCAAATTTTTATGCAGACCAGAGAACAATTTACGCCGGGCAGTCTGTTAACTTTTTTGATTCATCTAGCTATACACCAACAAGCTGGCAATGGACATTCACGGGTGCGAGTCCATTAACTTCAACAATTAAAAATCCAACGAGCACCACTTATAATGCTGCAGGGACTTATCCTGTTAAATTAAGAGTATTCAATCAGGCAGGTAGTGATTCAATTACAAAAACAAATTACATAACAGTTAATCCGCCATTATGCACTCCAAACTGGCAAAACAAATTAGTCATAAAGGATGCTGCAAACGCAAGGGATACATTAGTTTTTGGAACAGCTCCTGGAGCAACGGCGGGAATCGATACTTGTCTTGGTGAAAGAATAATTCCTCCAATCCCACCTTCACAAATATTTGATGTAAGATTTAATTTGCCGACGGGAGATGATTCAAAAAGAGATTTCAGAATGGATAGTGTAGATATTATCACATGGAAATTCTATTTCCAGCCTTCCGGCAGTAACACTCCGATGACGATCAACTGGGATAATCTTACACTTCCCAATACAGGGTTTTTCTATTTAAAAGATAATTTTGGTGGGACAGTCACAAACATAAATATGAAAAATCAAAACAGTTACGTTGTACCTGTTGGATTAAATGCCCTAAGGATCGAATATGTCTACGCCCAGACGTTGTCCATACATGTTGATTCTCTTTGGAATTTAATTTCCGTCCCAATACTAGCGCTCGATTCAAGTGTTTCAGCAATATTTCCAAATGCATTATCTCCCGCATATCAATATACATCCGGATCAGGATATGCAGTAGCAAATTCTTTAAGCAGAGGTAAAGGTTACTGGCTCAAGTCCGGAAGGGACACACTTTATAGAGTTACGGGTATTCCTTTTATAAATCAGAATATACCGGTCAGTTCGGGGTGGAATATCATAGGTCCATTTGATCAGAATATTCCTGTGAATTCGATTGTTCAGAATCCACCCGGTATTGTTCAGTCAAGTTTTTACAAATTCAAAAATGGTATTGGATATCAAATCGCAGATACACTTAAACCATCTTCAGGTTACTGGGTGAAGGTATCGGTAAATGGTATAATATCCAAAGGTCAAATAACGGATAATATTATTTCTGAAAATACTACGACGGAAGGCAAGACAGCAATTGAAATCAGAAACGGAAATGAGATCAGAAATTTATATGTTACTGAAAAAAATAACAACATCGGAGATCATACTTTACCGCCCGTTCCACCATCAGGTGTATTTGATGCAAGATTTGCTTCAGACAATTATTCAGAAGAATATGGAAAAAATCACATAATTAAAATCAGTTCAACTGAAGAACAAGTGACAATAAAATTCGACAATCTGAACGGAAGAAAATTCAAGTTAAGTGATGTGATAAATGGAAATTTATTCAGTGTAGTCATTAAAGAAGGTATAGAAGTTACGATCCCGGATAACATAGATAATATGATTTTAACTGAAGAAAACATTATTCCTGATAATTACAGCCTTGGTCAAAATTATCCTAATCCATTCAATCCATCCACTACAATAAAATTTCAAATCCTGACGGATGGAAATGTTCAAATCAACTTATTCAACGTGCTTGGACAGGAAGTAGCAACGATTGTAAATGGCTTTAAGAAAGCGGGTGTATATGAAGAAATATTTGATGCATCAAATCTATCATCAGGAATATATTTTTATAAAATAAAATCCGGGACATTTTCTGACATGAAAAGAATGGTCCTGCTAAAATAAAAATTAAAAAAATGAAATTTTTACTATTATTTGTTTTTCTTTTATTGAACAGTTTCAGTACAGCCCAGATGAGGATATATCCAATAGTTATAACAAACGGAATATTTTCTGATACATTATTTTTTGGCTTGGATGTAAATGCAACAAATGGCATTGATCAGCCACTGGGTGAATTTGAACTTCCTCCCGCGCCACCAACAGAGATATTCGATGTTCGTTTTATCGGTGATGGACTAAATCCACCGGTTGCAATCGGACAGGGATTAAAAAAAGATTTCAGACCATCTGATACAGTCAACATTGTTGATACCATACACCACAGAATCAAATACCAGCTTGGTACGGGTACTTCGCTGACTTTTATTTGGTCCAACATCGATGTCAGAATAAATATGAATTTGCAGGATGTTTTTGGTGGTGTTTTGCTCAATCAAAATTTATCAGGATCAGGAACATTTGTTCTCCCGGCAAATCTTAACGGATTGACCCAGCTAAACTTTAATGTAGTTTATGATTTTGTATTACCCGTAGAATTGACTGCATTTGTTTCCACAACATTTGGCAATAGTGTTAGATTAAAGTGGACAACACAATCAGAATTAAATAATACGGGGTTTGATGTGGAGAGAAAAAAGAGCATTGAATCGTCCTGGATAAGAGCAGGATTTGTAGAGGGTATTGGGACAAGCACCCAATCGAATGAATATGAGTTTACTGATCGAAATCTTCAAAGTGGCTCATACAATTACAGATTAAAGCAAACAGATGTTAATGGAAACTATGAATACCATTATCTGAGTGAGGCAATTCAAATAAATCTTCCGGAATCATTTGATCTCACACAGAATTATCCTAATCCATTCAATCCATCGACAATGATCAACTATAATCTGCCGTATGACGGCAAGACAGTTTTGAGAATCTTTGATCAGTCAGGAAAAGAGATCAGGACAATTGTAAACGAGTTTCAGACTGCGGGATACTATAGTGTTAACTTTAATGCAGGCAACCTATCAAGTGGAATATATTTTTACACACTGACATCAGGTGATCTGGTAATAACAAAGAAGATGACACTTATAAAATAAGGTTCTAACAAAATAAATTTCAGAAAGACCTTGCGTGGTGTAACAACTGCGCGGGGTCTTTTTTTTTAAAAGGCAGATTTTACATTCAGGAAATCGCGATCACAATTTTACCGAAGTGTTTGGATTCATTGAGACGGAGAAAGGCATCGGTGATGTCATCGATAGAGTATG
>JAWXBH010000191.1:0-3688 GCA_034439935.1 bacterium | reverse complement strand
GTAATTCGTAATTCGTAATTCGTAATTCGTAATTATCTCCTCCTCTTCTCCCACAACTCATTAAGTCGTTTCTTCAGTTTTCCTTCCTCACCCTCATCAGTTGGCTTGTAATAGAGCTTCTCTTTTATTTCTTCAGGCAGATACTGCTGTTCTATAAAGTGCTTTTCAAAATCGTGTGAGTATTTGTATTCCTTTCCGTAATTGAGATCTTTCATAAGCTTTGTCGGAGCGTTCCTTAAATGCAGCGGTACATCGAACGCGGGCAAATTATTTACGTCTTCGCCTGCCGCCTTAATTGCTTTGTACGACGCGTTGCTTTTCGGACAGCTCGCCAGATAAGTTGCAGCCTGCGCGAGGATGATCGAACCTTCGGGCATTCCTATATAGTCAATTGCAGTAAAAGCATTCGTTGCGAGTGTCAGGGCATATGGATCAGCATTACCTATATCTTCAGATGCAAGTATGATCATTCTTCGGGCAATGTATTTTGGTTCTTCCCCGCCCTTGAGCATTCTCGCCATCCAGTAAACCGCTGCATCAGGATCACTGCCGCGTATGCTTTTAATGAACGCGGAAATTATGTTATAGTGTTCTTCCTGATTCTTGTCATACTTAATGTAGTTGGTCTGAAAGGTCTCCTTGAATACTTCGTTCGTTAGATCAATGGTACCGTTCATATTAGGTTTCGTAAGCTTCACGGCAAGTTCGATCCCGTTAAGCAGTCTTCTTCCGTCCCCGTTTGATAAGCCGATCAGAAAGTCTCTGTCTTCGATTTTGATCTTCAGCATGTTCAGCTCTTCATCATTCTCAAGCGCGTTAGAAATTATAAAGTTAAAGTCATCTTTTGTTAGTTCCTGCAGAACATAAACCCTGCTCCGCGAAAGCAATGGTGATATCACTTCGAAGGACGGGTTCTCCGTTGTCGCGCCTATAAGTACTATCGTTCCCTTCTCAGCGCTTTGCAGCAATGAATCCTGCTGGGCTTTATTGAAACGGTGTATCTCATCGATAAAAAGTATTGTCTTTTTACCTTTTTGCTTAAGATTGAATTCAGCTTTTTCAATTGCCGCGCGAACTTCCTTTACACCGGAAGAAACCGCGGAGAGCTGAATGAAATCAGACTTAAGAGTATCATTGAAGAAGGTTCATTCTTCTCGATCATTATCCTGATCGGCTTTCCAATACCGACAAGATGCTTCTGACCGGCAAAGTCATCGAGTGTTTCAGGACGCATTCTTTCTGCAAGCGGGATGTTTTTCCTGCTTTCGTAATCTGCATTTTTATCACCGAAGAGATCCAAATTTTTTTAGTTGAAAGTTGAAAGTTAAAAGTTGAAAGTTGAAAGTTAAAAGTTAAAAGTTAATGTTCGATATTATTATACTGTTCATTCTTTTTGGAAAAGTCCTCAGATTTATTTACCAGATAAATTCCTAATAAGATCATAACCATTCCAATAAAATGTAAAGCATATAAAGATTCATTATCCAGCCAGCCCCATAGTATTGCAACAACAGGAATCAGATACGCGATGAAGCTCGCAAATACAGCGCTTGTCAAATGTATCAGTTTTGTGTATAAGATCAAAGCAATTGCTGTTCCGAAAATTCCAAGTAATGCGATAAAGAAGAGAGCTTCGAAGGCGCCGGGTGAATTTATGACAATATAAATAAAATCTGTTGTCAGCAGATATATGACTGCAATTGGTCCGACAGTCAACAATGCAAGAGAAGTAATTACAATCGAATTTATTCCCTGAAGATAATTTTTAATAATGTTAAGACTAATGCCATAGCATACAGTTGCAATGATCACGAACCATACATACATATTCATTTGTCCGATCTCACCCCTTGCACTTACAAAGCTTAAGCCGACGGTACCAATAAAGCCGATCAGCAAACCCGAGATCTGTATTATTCTCAGTCTGTGATTGAACAGCAACACTGCAATGATCAATGCAAACAATGGCGTGAGAGCATTCAGTATGCCAGTGAGAGAGCTTTCAAGTCCGGTTTCGGCGATTGAAAATAATATAGATGGTATGAAGTTGCCTATCATGCCGGTGAAGAAGACAACCTTCCATTTATCTTTAGATATTTTTTTTAAATTTCTGACTGCCGCCGGAAGAAGGAATAAGAATGCGAATACGATCCTCATTGTTCCAACCTGTTCAGGTGAAAATACAACTAATCCCTTTTTTATAAGAATGAATGAGCTTCCCCAGATCAAAGACAGCATTATAAATAAAAACCAAACCTCTACTTTATGTGTTCTGAAATTTTTTTTATACAATCAATTTTTGTTTGTGTAAAATAATATAAATTAAATGAAACATTAATGAAGATAATGGATTTTTGAATTTCACAATAATAATTTTTGATTTAACTTTCGCATAAACCACAACATCATCAATACACAGAAAAAAATAATATTTCATGTCGATATGGATGCCTTCTTCGCATCGTGCGAGGAAGCAATAAATCCTTCACTAAGGAGCAAGCCGCTTGTTGTCGGTGGAACGAAGAAAGACCTTCGGAGCATTGTTTCGTGTCCCAATTATCTCGCAAGAGCTAAGGGTGTGAGGACAGCGATGGCACTTACGAAAGCTTTTGTGCTCGTTCCGGAAGCAAATTTCATCAGATCGACACGCGGTATCTATTCCGATTACTCAAGACGTGTCCGGGAAATTCTCGGTAATTATACTCCGCTTATCCAGCCGTTAAGCATTGATGAGGCTTTTCTTGATGTTACTGGAGTGCTGCATCTTCACGGTAATGATCATGAAGCGCTCGCGAAAAAAATAAAGGATGACATAAAGCGTTCGCTTGATATTACTTGCTCGATCGGTATCTCAACTAACAAGATCTGCGCTAAGATTGCGTCAAAGATAAACAAGCCTGACGGTGTGACACTTATACCTTTTGGAAAGGAAAAAGAATATCTTTCAAAAATGCCTGTCGGGAAAATTCCCGGTGTTGGCAAGTCTTCACAGATTAAATTAAAAAGATACGGCATTGAGCTGATCGGAGACATTCTTAAGTTTGACAAGTCATTTTATGAAAAAGAGATCGGCATGCTTACTTTATTTCTGCTGAATGTCGCTAACGGGACAGGAAGTGATAACGTGAAAGAGAATGAAGAAGAAAGGAAATCTTTGTCCAAAGAAAACACATTCTATACCGATACGCTTGACCGAAAATTTCTTTTGTCCGAGCTATACTACCTTATTGAACGATGCTGTGAAAAGCTCAGGGGTATCAGCATGAAGTCAAGGAATGTAACGGTAAAGGTAAAGTACTTTGACTTCAAGGTCAATCAGAAATCATTTACGGGCGCAAAGTATTCTAATCTTGAAGCGGATTTTTTTGACGATTCCACTAAACTGCTGGATATGATGCTCGCCAATAAAAAGAAGATACGGCTGCTCGGAGTAAAGTTCTCTGACTTTGTGACAGGTGATGATTCAATGCAGGAAAATATTTTCCAGGACATTGATAAGAGAGAGAACCTGATGAAACGTATAGACAAGATAAGAAAGAAGTATGATTACGGTATCGTGAAGTTTGGCAGAACCTTTGAACAATGAACAATGAACAATGAACAATGAACAATGAACAATGAACAATGAACAATGAACCTTTGAACAATGAACAATGAACAATGAACAATGAACAATGAACAATGAACC
>JAWXBH010000190.1:0-31196 GCA_034439935.1 bacterium | reverse complement strand
TATTAAATCTAATGGATAAATTATCCTTACAAAAATTAATTGATTAAACGAAGCTTAAAGATAAACGAGTACTTGTTCGTGTGGATTTTAATGTGCCTCTTGATTCAAACGGTAATATTTCGGATGATAAAAGAATATTAGAATCACTCCCTACGATCAAAGCAATTATAACAAACGGAGGGAAGTGTATTTTGATGAGCCACCTGGGCAGACCCAAGGGCGAAAAAAACCCGAAGTATTCCTTGTCGGTAGTTGCTGAATATCTTTCCAATGTTCTTGATAAGCCTGTTTTGTTTTCAGATGATTGTATCAGTGATGATAACAATGACGTGATCAGTTCAATGAAAGAAGGCGATGTACTGCTTCTTGAGAACCTCAGGTTCTATAAAGAAGAAGAAGAAAATGATAAAGAATTCGCGAAGAAGCTCGCAGGTTATGGCGATATTTATATCAATGATGCATTCGGGACGGCACATCGCGCGCATGCATCCACAGAGGGTGTAACGCATTTTATTGATATTAACGCTGCAGGTTTTTTGATGGAAAAAGAGTTGAAGTTTTTAAGCAGTGCAATTGACAATCCTAAGAAACCGTTGTGCGCCATTCTTGGAGGATCAAAAATTTCAGGAAAAATTGATGTGCTCGAAAATCTTCTTAACGTTGCCGACACTATTCTTATAGGCGGAGGAATGATGTTCACTTTTTATAAAGCAATGGGCTACAATATTGGTAAATCAATTCTGGAAGCCGATAAAGTTGAGCTTGCAAAAGAAATTCTCGAAAAAGTTAAAACTTCTAAAGCTAAATTTGAATTGCCCGAAGACGTTTTGATGGCGGATAAACTTGACAAGGATGCCAATACAAAAGAAATGTTTGCAGACAGAATCACTCCTGATTTCAATGACTGGATCGGAGCAGACATTGGTCCGAAAACAATTCATAAATACCGCGAAGCAATTTTGAATTCTAATACAATAATCTGGAATGGTCCGATGGGAGTTTTTGAAATTGATATCTTCGCCACAGGTACGATTGAAGTTGCCAAGGCGCTTGCAGAAGCGACCAGGAAAGGAGCAGTGACAATAGTAGGCGGAGGAGATTCAGCGAGCGCAATTGCAAAAGCAAATCTCGAAAAGGAAGTTACTCACGTTTCAACAGGAGGCGGTGCTTCTCTTGAGTTTCTTGAAGGGAAAAAATTACCGGGTGTCGAAGCTTTGAATGATGATGATTAAACTTATTGATAACTAAACAGAACACAATTACTTGGGTACAATTGCAGCCATGAATTCACCTTCACACACAAGTTCACCGCCGATATAATTTTTGTAAGCTTTGCCGCCGATCTTACAAATACCTCTGCGGTAAGAAAGCAAAAACATTTCAAAAACAAGCTGGTCGCCCGGTGTTACGGGCTTGCGGAATTTAACTTTTTCGATTGAGGCAAAATATGCCATGTTGTTCTTAGGATCATCCAGTACATTAAGAACCAGTATGAAACCGCATTGAGCCATTGCCTCGACGATCAACACTCCAGGCATGACCCTTTTGTTAGGGAAATGACCATTGAAGAAAGGCTCGTTATAAGTGACGTTCTTTATACCTACAATTCTTTTGTTTACATCCATTTCAATTATCCTGTCAACCAAAAGGAACGGATACCTGTGAGGCATTATTTCAAGTATTGCCTCTATATCAAAAACACAACCTTCCGATTTTAAAACCTGAAATTGTTTCTCGATCTTTTTCTGCAGATAAAGCTTTCGCAGCATTTTTGTAAATTCAACATTAGACTTATGTCCGGGTCGGGCTGCAAGTATCTGACCTTTGATCGGAGCCCCAATCAGAGCAAGATCACCGATAAGATCAAGTAGCTTATGTCTTGCCGGTTCATTTCTGAACCGCAGTTGCTTGTCATTAAGAATGCCGTTTGAGCCAAGCATTATGCCGTCTTCAAGTCCGAGCTTTTTCCGTATTACATCGAGATCTTCCGGTGCCGAATCCTTATCAACTATGACTATCGCATTATTTAAATCACCTCCCTTTATTAGTCCCTGTGATATCAGATATTCAATTTCACTAAGGAAACAAAATGTCCGGGAAGGAGCAAATTCATTTTCAAATTCTTTCTGAAGACTGAATAAACCCGTATGCTGTACACCAAGCGCCGGATTATTGTAATCCACCATTACTGAAATCCTGAAATCATCCTTGAGAGGAAGTGCAACTATATCAACGCTGTTTTTTTCATCCTGATAATGAACAGTATCTTCGATCACCAGATAATCACGCTTTGCATCCTGTTCAACAAACTCAGCTTTCTTTAAAGTATCAACATAATCCTTTGCGCTCCCATCCATTATAGGCGGCTCATTGGAATCCAGCTCGACAATTATGTTATCGATCTCACAGCCCATAATGCTTGCAAGAACATGCTCTACAGTATGAACCTCAGCTCCGTCCTTCGCAATGGTTGTTCCTCTGGAAATATCGATGACATGGTCAATGTCAGCAGGGATCTCCGGTGATCCGGGAAGATCCTTTCTTCTGAATTTTATACCGTGATTTTCAGGAGCAGGCTTAAACGTCATGTTGGATTTATTTCCTGTATGAAGTCCAACACCGGATAATGTTACCTCGTTTTTTATAGTCCTCTGTTTCTCTAACATTACAAAATTTTTATTTTAAAATTTTTGATTCCAGTATTTTAATTTTCTCTTCAAGCTTTTGCAGGTTTTGAATTCTGACTTCCGACCTTAAATTATCTTTTACAGGCATTGCCCTGTAGCCGGTATAAATTCCCGGTTTCGTAATTGATTTTGAAACGCCAACCGAAGCTCCGATTATTACATCATCACAAATTTCTATATGACCTACGATGCCTGCCTGTCCTCCTATCATGCACCGCTTACCTATCTTAGTGGAGCCTGCGATGCCTGCCTGCGCCGCGATCACCGTATTCTCTCCGATATAAACGTTGTGAGCGATGGTGATCTGATCATCAAGCTTTACACCTTTGCAAATTCTTGTCTCACCCATAGTTGCCCTGTCAATGCAGCAGTTAGCGCCTATCTCCGCATTATCCTCAATTACAACATTTCCTGTCTGGGGAATTTTCTTATATGAGCCGTTTTCCTCTTTTGCATATCCAAATCCATCCGTGCCAATTACAGCCCCCGAATGAATAATGACGTTATTGCCTACTTCACATCCTTTATAAATTGAAACATTCGGATGGATGATACAATTATCGCCGATCGATACTTTGTTTTCTATTGAACAGTTTGAATGAATCCTTACGTTATCGCCAATGACACAGTTCTTTCCTATTGATACAAAATTACCTATCGAAACATTTTTACCTAAGGATGTTTCTTCACCTATCACACAATTATCTGCAATCCCGTTCTCAACATCGTTGCCTGTATCAAACATTTCAAGAAGCTTAAGAAAAGAAAGATATGGATCTGCAACTCTTACTATGGAAACTCCGGGGCGCTTTTGAATTACCTTATGATTTTCAGAAACAATTACGGCTCCTGCCTTAGTATTATCAAAATATTTTTCATAAAGCGGATTTGATAAAAATGTAATTTGATTTTTTTCTGCTTCTTGAATTTTGCCTACTCCCGTGATCTCTATGTTGTCATCACCTTCTATTTTTCCATTAATTACTTCAGCGATCTCAAGAAGCTTCATTTACTTACCCTCTATCTCTCTGATGACTTTTGCCGTCAGATCATAATTTTCATTTACATAAAGTAAAAGTATCTCGCTGCTCCGGTCAAATACATAATCATAGCTTCCATCCTTTGCCACAGTTTGTATTGCCAGAAAAATCCTGTCCTGCACGGGCTTCATGTATTCTGTCTGCTTAAGAAAATATTCTCCCGACTCACCGAACTTGCTTACTTTAAAATTTGTAACCGACGACTCCAGGGTGGTGATCTGCAATTCCAGTTGCTGCTTAAGCTGATCTGTAAGGATTAATTTTTTCTTTTCATAATCATCCTTTATCAGCTTCAAACTATCCTGCAGAACCTTGAGATCTGTCTGCCATTGAGTTACAAGATTATCAAGACGCAGCTTCGCATCACGTGAATCCTGCATTGACTCTATGATTTTTTTTGAATCAATATAGCCGACTTTGGTCTGTGAAAAAACATTCCCGGAAATAAAAAGAAAAGCAATGACAGTGCTTAACAAGATTATTTTTTTTTCTATGCTCATCATAATTTCTGAATTTAATATTAAAATGCCTGCAAGCATTGGCATTGCAGGCAAGCTTAAAATTTTAAAATAAATTTATTTAAGTTTGTCCAAAACCTTAAATGTGATATCAAACTCCTTGTCTCCGTAAAGAAGTGTTCCGTCAGCTCTGTCAAATACCATATTAATTTTCATTGCCTTGGCGACTTCTTCGATCGTCTTTGTAATTTTTTCCTTGACCGGCTTAAAAAGATCCGACTGTTTCTGGATCAGTGAATTCTGAATATTCTGCTTATAAGTATCAAGACCTTCACTTAAGATCTGGATCTCCTGCTGCATACCTGAGATCTCATCCTGAAGAGCCTTCATTTCCGTTTCGGATTTTACAGCTCCTGATTCCACTTTCTTCTGTGCTTCGTCATATTTTATTTTAAAAACTTCTGCCTTCACCTTGATATCAGTTTCCCTTGACTGAATTGTATCAAGATACAGTTTTTGTAAGCCCTCGAGTTCGGTCTGAACCTTCTGCGCTTCGGGCAATTGTTTCAGTATAGTTTCGCTGTCAACAAAGCCAAGTTTTACCTGTGCATCAGCACTGTTAAAAATAAAAAAAATTGCGATTACCGCTGTAATCAAAAAATATTTTGCATTACTTGTTTTCAAAAATGTTCTCCTGCTGTTTGTTTTAATGTTAGTTAATTTATAATTGTTTTTAAAATCCTTTGCCGAACTGAAAATGAAACTGCCACTTTGGTGCTGATCCATCGACGATCTTTCTGTCAAAGCCATAACCAAAATCAAATCCCACTAAACCTACCGCCGGCAGTATAAGCCTTGTTCCGATACCAACTGACCTTCTCAGATCAAACGGATCGGTCTTGTTAATATCAGCCCATACATTCCCTGCTTCTAAAAATGCAAGAACAAAAATCGGGAGCGGTTCAAGCGATAATGAATATCTTAGTTCAAGTCCGTATTTGGCTGCAACCCTTCCTCCGATTGGATTTCCTGAAGTGTTCTTTGGTCCTATACTCCTGTCTTCGTAACCTCTTAATGAGATTGTATTATATGTTAATCCGTTTCCACCCATAAAAAAAGTTTCCGAAGGAGGAAGATATTTATCTTTAGCGAATGAATTTATAAATGAAAACTGGAAGTTTGTAAATAAAACTAATTTTCTGTTTAGTGTAACAGGTGAAAATGCTTCTGCTGAGAATATGTTCTTTATGAATTCAACCGAGCCCGGTAAAAAAGGACCGCCGGATAATTCGGTCGAGTTTGAAAATCGGGTACCCTGCGTCGGGAACACCGGCTCAAATACAGATGATCGGGATATAACCTGTCTGACACTGAACTGGCTTCTGATACCTTCCTGATAATAATCATCCCCGTTTATTACATTAGTTCTTTGAAATTTTAACGTCCAGTCACCTCTGAAATAATCATCAGGAAATTTAAACCTTCTTCCTGTATTAACTGATGCACCGGTTTCTTTCAGATCAAGATTAGAATAATTCTGACGTGTATCAAAAATATTGAATCCAAACTGGGTAGGAGTATTAAACAGCCACGGCTCCTGAAATCCTATATCGAATGTCCTGTATGTTCCGCCTGTTCCGAAAGTCCAGTTGAATGAAAGTATCTGTCCTGCGCCGCCGCTTAAGGGCTGAGAAATATCAAAGTTGTTGAATGTAAGTCCGAGCGCTCCGGTGATTCCAAAGCTTCCGCTGTAGCCGATCGACGCATTGAACTGATCAGATGATTTTTCCTCTACTAAATATTTTATGTTTACAGTGCTGTCATTTGCAAGTGTAATGTCCTGTGAAAGCTTTTCCGGGGCGAAGTAATTGAGGTTTGATAATTGTTCCATGCTGCGCTTGATGCTGCGCTTGCTGAAATTATCCCCCGGAAAGGTGTAGAGCTCCCGTCGTAATACTTTGTCCTTTGTCTTATCATTACCTTCAAAACCGACCAGCCCGAATTTATACTGATTGCCTTTTGTGATTTTCACAATTATATCAACCTTATTATCTCCCACCGGTCTTTCATCAATATCCATATTCACTGATAAATATCCGCTGTCAAGATATACGGAATTTATGTCAGACTCCGACTCATTACCATAAAGATTTTCCTGAAGTTTTTTTATGTTATAAACATCACCCTTCTGCATTCCAAGACGTGATCTGAATATGTCTTCATCATAGATTTTATCGCCTTCAAACTTTACTTCGTTCACAAAATATTTTTTCCCTTCATCAACTTTGATCTTTATGTCAACGTCTTCTTTTGAAGACAATATTTTCAGATCATTGGAAACAACAATTGCATCCTTGTATCCTTTTTCCTTATAATAATTTTCGATGAGCTTCAGATCCTCTTCAAATTTTTTCTTATCAAAAGAAGCTCCGTCCCATATTTTCCACCATACTTTTTCAGTTGTCTCGTCCATTGCACCTTTGAGATCTCCTGAAGATATTTTTTTATTTCCTTCAAAGCTTATGTTCCGGACTGTAAGCTCCTTTCCTTCAACAATTTTTACCCTGATCAAAGCTTCGTTACCGGATATCAACTGATCCACTTTTACCTTTGCAAGTGTGTATCCTTCTTCTGCATAAAATTTTTCAAGATTGTACTGAATATCTTTAAGCTTCTGCTCTGATACCACTTCACCCGGAACAAGATTTATCTTCTCGCGGATATCCTCTTTTGAATATTCATCATTGCCGGAGATCTCCACGCTCTGCACTCTTGGAAGCTCTTCAACCTGGATCGTAAGATATGCTTCATTGCCAAATTTTTTATCAACATATATCTGTATATCGGAGAAAATGCCTACGTTCCATAGCCTGTTAAGTGCTTCCCGCAGATCATCCGAAGGTATGGAAATTTCCTGACCTACGGCAAGTCCTGAGTATGAAAGGATCGTGCCGGTCTGATAATTTTTGTTTCCTTTGGTTCCGATGCTTGCTATTCTGTAAGTGGTAGGACCTTCCGGTTGTGAGAAGATATTTCCGAAAGCAATTACTATAATTATTAAAACTAAAACGCTCTTTAAAAATAAATTCCGCATATAAATTATGATTTCCTGTTTTTTAATTGTTCGCTTGTGAGTCCGAATCTTCTTTCTCTTTGCTGAAATTCTGAAATTGCTTTATAATACTGCTGCCTTTTAAAATCCGGCCAGTAATTATTATCTATATAAATCTCGCTGTACGCAAGCTGCCACAGCATAAAATTACTTATCCGGAAATCTCCTCCTGTCCTTATCATCAGATCAGGATCAGGCAGGTCTTTCATTGCAAGATATTTTGAAAAAGATTTTTCATTTAGTGTATCTAAATCGAATTTAGATTTATTATGTTCCTCAATGAGCTTTTTTACCGCATTAAGAATATCCCATCTTCCGCTATAGCTTAGAGCAAGATTCAGGGTCATAAGTTTATTGTCCTTTGTCTTATCCATCGCGTCCTGCAATTCGCGGTTCACTCTCTCAGGAAGATTTTCAAGATCTCCTGTTGCAATGAGTTTTACGTCATTCTTATGAAGTCGTTGTGTTTCATCGCGGATAGAACGGATAAGCAGCTTCATCAACAACGCTACTTCGGCGCGCGGACGTTTCCAGTTTTCGGTCGAGAATGTGTAAAGTGTAAGAAACTTCACACCCAGCTGTCCTGATACTTCAACTATATCCCTTGCAGAGTTGACCCCTTCATTATGCCCGAAAACTCTCGATAGTCCTTTTGCATTCGCCCATCTGCCATTGCCGTCCATTATTATTGCAACATGTCCGGGAATCGCCCCGTTTGCTTTTATCTCATCCTGCTTTATCTTATCTTTCGGAGATGGCTCTATCAAAATTATTTAGATTCTATTGTAAAATTAATATTGTCTTCTGCAAAATTAAAACAGGTTAAATTAATTTAAACCAGTCCTAATTTACTTTTTACAGAATCCATTTTTTCGTTGGCAATTGTTCCGGCTTTGGAATTGCCTTCCTTAACAACATTGTTCAGTCTTTCCTCATCATATCTTATTTCTATAAACCTAGACTGAAGCTCCGTAAGTTTCTGAGCTACGATCTCACCGATATCATTCTTTAACTGCCCGTAACCTTTATCCTGATAATCAGCTTCGATGTCATCTATTGGCTTATTCGAGAATTCGGAGTAAATTGTTAAGAGGTTGCTTATTGCCGGTTTATCTTTACTGTATTTAATTTTATTTTCGGAATCAGTCACTGCGCGTTTAAATTTCTTTATGATCTGATCCGCTTTTTCATCCATCGCAATAAAGCTGTCATCGGATTCACTCTTGCTCATTTTTTTTAACGGATCATTCAATGCCATGATCTTTGCCGTGGTCTTTGATAATACTGCTTTTGGAATTGTGAATGTTTCGCCGTGCTGGTTGTTAAATCTCTGGGCAATGGTACGGGATAACTCCACATGCTGAACCTGGTCAAGCCCTACCGGAATTTCATCCGCGTCATAAAGCAGGACATCACCTGCCATTAAAACCGGATAATCATAAAGCCCGACGAGCTGCCCTTCCTTGCCTGCTTTAACGGATTTATCCTTGAATTGTGTCATCTTCGAAAGCTCACCCATAGTAACGTAATTATTCAGTATCCAGCTTAACTCGCTGTGAGCCGGTATCATTGACTGAATAAAGATTACTGAATGGTTTGGGTCCACACCAACTGTCAGAAGCCATGCGACAATATCGAATGTTCTTTTCTTCAGTTGCTCAGGATCCTGCCTTACAGTGATCGCGTGAAGGTTAGCGATGAAGAAAAAATTTTCATAACCTTCTCTGTGCTGATTTCCTGCCCAACCCTTCATAGCTCCGAGGTAATTACCGATCGTAAGATCTCCCGATGGTTTTATTCCAGATACGATTCTCGTCAAAGATTACTCCGGTATTTTTTCGTAAGGAAAATGATGATGATTTAAATTTTACTTTGTACTGTCAACGGTAACTTTATAAATTTTCTCGCCTTCTTTTGTCATTCCGTATTTTTCACGGGCTATCTCTTCCATCTTCTCATCGGAAGTTCTGATATCTTCTATCTCTTTTCTTAAGTCCTGGGTTTTCTTAAGCTCGGACCTTAATTGTTCTTCGAGGTCTTTCTTCTCATTCTCAAGATTAAACCTTTGTAAAATGCCCTTATTTCCAAAAACTGCCATTGAAATCAGACAAATAAAAAAAACAGATACCAGTACAACTGTTAAGTTATGCTTAAAATATCTCGCAATTTTTTTAACGAAGCCGTCTCTTTCTTTTGTATCATTCATATTATTTTACTTTTCCTTTCTCGAGTGACAATTTAATTAACTTATCAATAAGCTCTTTAAAGCTCATTCCGTTTGCATCCGCAGACTTGGGAACAAGTGATGTTTCTGTCATTCCCGGAAGTGTGTTCACTTCAAGACAATAGAGATTATTTTTATCATCCAGCAAAAAATCTATTCTTGAATATACCGAACACCCTAATGCTTTGTGAGCTTTCATGGCATCGCTTTTTGCCCGCTCTTCTGTTTTTGCATCAAGCTCCGCAGGACAGAAATATTCTGTCATTCCTTTTGTATACTTGTGCTCATAATCATAAAATCCATCCTTTGGTCTGATCTCTACAATAGGGTAAACATCATTACCGATAAGAGTTACAGTCAGCTCTTTTCCTTTTATGTATTCTTCAATAAGAATTTTATCTGAGTAGCTGAACGCCAGCTCCACCGCCTTCTGCAGCATTACATCCTCAGCATCCGGCTGCACTATTGAAAGTCCTACAGTGCTTCCTTCATCATTCGGCTTTACAACATAAGGATAACCAACCAGCTCTGAAACTTCTTTATTGAGATCGTAATAATCAGGCTTTGAATTTTTGTCCAATGTAATCCACCGTGGAGTTTTAATTCCTATTGAATTAAACATAACTTTGGAAACATTCTTATCCATTGCCAGAGCGGATGAAAATACATCCGAGCCGGTGTATGGAATTCCCCGCAACTCAAGTAATGTCTGGATTTTCCCGTCCTCGCCAAACTTTCCATGAACACCTAAGAAAGCTAAATCAACATTATCAAACAATTCCGAATTTATACATGTCAGGATCTTTCTGTCAGAGGTCTTTTTAATTTCCTTTAGCTCATCGAGGGACGGAGATTGTTTTCCCACTCCGTTTTTAAAAATGTCGTCTTCCTTTACATCTTCAGTCCCGTTGATCGGATCAATAACTTTTACATTATGCCCGGACGCTCTTAAGGCTTTCAAAATACTTTTACCGGAAGCTAAAGAGACTTCCCTTTCGGCAGAAGGTCCGCCGGTAATCAAAACAATATTCAATCAGAAGAAAATTTTAGTAATATACTCAATTCAGATAAGGAATTAAATATTAAACTACGGTTTTACGCGATTTTCAGATTACAGTAGGGGGCTTCAGATCTTTGTGAAAAACGGATTGCTTTAAAATAAATTTATTAATTTTTTTGAATGATTAAATACGATATTTCGATTGAATCAGATCCGTCCAAAATAAGAAAAAAACTTGCTACGAATTTCACGAATGATCACGAATTAAAAATATTATCATCAATTTTTAAAAACAGAATTAACATAAATTTGTTTGGACAGCTTAAGTATATCTTCTATGGGGTTATTAAAAGGTTGATTAAATTTTAAAAAACATTTTGGACGACAACGCGATTTAATGATTAAATGACAATGAACATTCATTTAATTTCAAAACTCAAATAAGTATATTAAATTAAATGAGCATAGATCAGGAAAATATACAAGATAATATAGTTAACCCGGACATTACGAGTGTGAATAAATTTTATCGTCAGGAAGAATACAGGACACATCTCTCTGAATTTGAAGGTCCACTGGATATTTTGCTTCACTTTGTTAAAATTGACGAGCTGGATATTTATAACATTCCCATTTCCAAGATAACAAAAGACTTTCTCGATTACATAAATTATATGTCAGCGCTCGACATAGAGCTGGCCGGTGAATTCCTTGTAATGGCTAGCGAGCTGATGAAGATCAAAGCGCGAATGATGCTTCCGCAGATCGATGAAGAAGGCAACGAGATTGAGGAAGATCCGCGTCTGACACTTATCCGCAAACTTATTGAGTACAAAAGATTCAAGGATGTTTCGATGCAGCTTTCGGAGCTTGAAGAAGAGCAGAGAAAGAGAGTTTTCAGAAATAATTTTGATAATGATTTCAAAGAAACTGATACAAGTATTGAAAATGATCCAAGTCTGAAGAGTGTTACAATTTTCAATCTTATAAAAGCTTACAAACGCGCAATAACACTCGTTCGTAAAGAAGTTGTTCATCCTATCGAACTGCTTGACATTACTCCTGAAAATCAAAGAGATTTTTTATTGAATATCATAGATGAAAAGACCGAGATAGAGTTTCTGGATCTTATCAGTGGCATCGATATCAAGCTGAGAATAATCTGTATTTTTCTTGCAATACTTCAGCTTGCGCTTGACGGTGTGATAGAAGTAGTCGTCATTGATAATGACATGACGAAATTTGTTGTGAGAAGACCGTTAGTGGTAAGAACTGAAATTGAATAAACATTTGAATGATCAGTCCTGAAATAAAAAATATAATTGAATCGATAATATTCGCGTCGGATGATGAGATCAATGCGAGGCAGATCAGGGAGATAATTGAAAAGGGCGGACTTAGAATCAGTACAGGTGAAGTCGAGGAAGGTGTAAGCTCGTTAACAGAAGATTACAGGACGGGCGGACGTTCGTTTGAATTAATAAAGATCGCGGGTGGATATACCTTTGCGACAAAGAAGGAATACGGAAGATTTATAGGTAAGCTTTTTGAAGATAAGCAGAAGAAGAGATTATCCCCGTCGGCTCTCGAAACACTGGCTATCATAGCTTACAAGCAGCCGATAACAAGATCCGAAATGGAATTCATACGCGGAGTGAATGTAGATTACATTGTAAATACACTTCTTGAAAAGGACCTGATCACAATTCACGGCAGGGCTGAAACACCCGGCAGACCTATACTTTACGGAACCACTAAAACATTCCTCAAAGTGCTGGGACTGCATTCAACAGATGATCTTCCAAAGCTTAAGGAAATAAATGAGATCCTGAATAATCAGGAGATAGAAGGAATTACAGAAGCTGATATAGAGCTATTTAATTCAGTCAACAATCCTGATGCTGATCCTATGCCGGAAGAGGGACATCAGCTTGAGCTGATCTCGAGCGATAGTGAAGAAGTGGATAGAGTGAATAGAGTGAATAGAGTCGAAGAGAATAGAGTCGAAGAGAATAAAGATGAAGAAAATAATGATGAAGATCATGTTGAATTAATTGCAGAAGAGGAAAACAGTGAACCCGAAAATGTCACTGAAGAATTTGCTGCAGCAGATGAAGATATAACAGATCAAACCAATGCTGAAGAAGAAGATGACATTAGCATTGAAACCAAAAACAAAGAAGAAAATAGTCCGGAAAATTTAAATAATGAACCGGAGCAGGAAAAAATTGAATAAACCGAAAGAGAGACATAAAATTTGACAGAAGCATTTGTACGTTTAAACAAATTCATTTCATCAAACGGAATTTCCTCGAGAAGAAAGATCGATGAGATGATCGAGCAGGGAAGAGTAAGCGTAAACGGCAATACGATCACCGAGCTTGGATTTAAGATCGATCCGGGAAGCGATAAAGTAGCGCTTGACGGTGAGATAATAAAAGTATCGACAAAAAAGATATACCTAATTCTTAACAAGCCCAAAGGAGTTATCACATCGGTTTCAGATGACAAGCACCGAACGACAGTCATTGATATTATCAATCTTAAGGAAAAGATCTTTCCGGTTGGACGACTTGATTACAGCACATCAGGACTTTTACTGCTGACCAATGACGGCGAGCTTGCGAACAAGCTCATGCATCCCAAAAGTGAAATTTATAAAACTTATTTTGTCACACTGTCAAAGCCGCTTGAAGAAAAGCACAGGTTAAAGCTTGAGGGTGGAGTCAAGCTTGAGGGAAAAAAAACTGCAGAATGTCACATCAGATTCCCAAAGAAGACAGACTATTCGACCTTGTATATTTCAATTTATGAAGGCAGAAACCGTCAGGTTAGAAATATGTTCGAGCATTACGGGTATTTTGTAAGAGAACTTGAAAGGACTGAGTACGCCGGGTTGAAGTTGGATACAATGAAGGAAGGTGAATGGAGAAATCTGACAGCAGATGAGCTGAGCCTTTTGGAGAAAATCACAAAGAGTGTTCCGACTGTATCCACATCTGAAATTGCTCATAGCGAGAACCTGAAGAGAAAGCTTAAAAAGTATGGTGACAAGGAAGGAAGAACATACGTCAAGAAAGATCATAAAAAATTTGAGCGGAGGGGCGACCGTGAAAATGTAAAACGTGATTTTAAAAAAACCGATAGCCGTGAAGAGCAAATTGATGCGAAGGAAGATTTTAAAAAACCTGATGACAGAAGTGGCGGAGAAGATGTTAAGCGGGATTTTAAAAAATATGATAAGCCCGAAGGAAGAAGCGGTTCAGGTACAGGATTTAAAAAATACGGCAAGACAACTGATGACAGAAAAAGTGCAAGTAAAAGTCCTAGAAAAAGTACAGATGGAGGCTTTAAAAAATATGAAAAATCCGGAGATGAAAAAGAAGGAGCAAAAAGAGTTTATAAAAAATTTGAAAGCCGTGATGATGACAGAGGTGCAAAGAGAAGCTTCAGGAAAAATGACAAGCCGGGGGAAAGAAAAGATCCGAGAGGCGGGTTCAAAAAATATGATAAGCGTGAAGAAGGCAGCACCGGTAAGACTGAGTTTAAGAAATTTGATAGGAGAGATGACGGGAAAGGCGGGAAAAGGGATTATAAAAAAAGCGGACCGGGAGAGAGTAAATTTGGAAAGCCGGGATTTAAGAAGTTTGATCCAAGAGGAAAGAAGAAGGAAACCAAGTGGGGTTTTAAGAAAAAGCAGGAAGACGAAAGAGATACCAGACTTGGCTTTGCAAAACCGGAGAAGCGGATAGACAGCAGTGAAGGAAAAAAGGAATACAACAAATTTGAAAGACGAGATGACAGAAAAGATTCAAATAAAGATTTTAAGAAACGTGGATCAGGAAGCGGAAATAAATTTGGAAAGCCGGGATTCAAAAAATTTGACCCAAGGAAAAAAAAGTGACAAAATAGAATTCTCATGTCAAACATTTAATTAAAAAAATACATTTGTCCGAACAAAACGAATTAATAAAAAGAAGATTAGAAGAGCTGGAAGAAATTAAAAGCCTTGGTATTAATCCTTACCCGCACAGGTTTGATGTCACTTCCGATTCAAAACAAATAATAGAAAGTTACATTGATCCGCCGACTGACGAGGAAAAAGAAGCGGCGAAAAATATTCTTGTTTCCGTTGCAGGTAGAATAATGGCTATCCGTAAAATGGGCAAGGCGACTTTTTGTCATATAAAGGATGAGACAGGGAAAATCCAGATCTATCTTAAGAAGGATGATGTAGGTGAAGAGGCGTATAAGGTTTTTAAGCTTCTTGATATTGGAGATATCATCGGAGTGAATGGTTATATTTTCAGGACGAAGACAGGCGAGGTTTCGGTTCATGCCGTGTCGTATACACTTCTGACAAAGTCAATTCACCCGCTTCCGGTAGTAAAGGAAGAAACGACTGAGACAGGCGAGAAGATAATTCACGACGCTTTCGCTGATGTCGAGCTGAGATACCGTCAGAGGTATATTGATCTTATTGTTAATGAAAATGTTAAGGATACTTTTATAAAAAGAACAAAGATCATACAGTCGATCAAAAGGACATTGGAAAAGAATAATTTCTTTGAAGTTGAAACACCAACGCTTCAGACAATTTACGGCGGAGCTAACGCAAAGCCGTTCATCACACATCACAATGCACTTGATATCGATCTGTATCTCAGGATTTCAAATGAGCTTTATCTGAAGAGACTTATAGTCGGTGGCTTTAACCGTGTTTATGAATTTGTACGTGACTTCAGAAATGAAGGGATAGACAGAACGCATAATCCGGAGTTCACACAGGTAGAGTGGTATCAGGCATACGGGGATTACTTTGACAGCATGAACATGTTTGAGGAAGTAGTTGAAACTGCCTGCATGGACATTCACGGAACGACAAAGGTAATGTACGGTGACATCGAGCTTGATTTCAAAAAACCATGGAGAAGATTAAGAATGACCGAAGCTATCACGCAGAAGCTTAACATAGATGTGATGAGCATGAAGAAGGATGACATCATAAGCTTCATGAAATCAAATGGCATTAATTTCGATCCGAAGATCTCACACAGTAAGGGTCTTGTTGTTGCAAACTTATTCGAAGAGTCATGTGAAGAAGAGCTGATACAGCCGACATTCATTTATGATTTTCCGATCGATACAACGCCATTGTGCAAGCCGCTGAGAGAATATTCTATGAAGCAACTTGAAGAAATGAAGCATGATCCTGAACAGATAATCTTCGCTGAAAGATTTGAGCCGTATGTGAATAAATGGGAAATGGGAAATTCATATACCGAGTTAAATGATCCGGTGTTGCAAAGAAAGCTTCTTGAAGAGCAGGTTGAACGCGGACGCGGAGGTGAAGAAGAAACTCATCCACTTGATGAGGATTTTCTTAAAGCGATCGAGGTTGGCATGCCTCCTACGACAGGCGTAGGACTTGGAGTTGACAGGCTTGTAATGCTGCTGACGAATTCACATTCGATAAGAGATGTGATATTTTTTCCACTGATGAGACCAAGCTGATCAGTTGAAAGTTTGTAAATTTGTAGTTGAAAGTTGAAATTAAAGATTATATTGCAAAAAATAAAATATTAACTGATAAAACTCAGTTAATAGAAAGAGATAAACTAAAATTTAAATACAAACATCCTTTAAAAATAATTTTTGAAAATTAAAAAATGAGGTGATTATTATCACTGTCTATCCTTTAAAGAAAGGGAAACATGAAAATATATTATGACAATGAAGTAGATACTGCCTACATAGAACTTTCAAAAAAGAAAGCTGACGGTGTTTTGGAAATTTCCGAATATGTGAACTTAGATACTACAAAAGACGGTGAGATAGTAGGAATTGAATTGCTTGATGCTTCAAAAAAAATTCCATTAGAAACATTATTTAATCATGAAGTTGATACTGAATTGATCGAAAAATTTTATGTGAAAAGCATACATAAAAGTTATCCTGAAACGGTAAGAGATAAAAAAAAATAAAGTCGAAATAAATTTCCTAAAATAATTTTAATGAAATATTACAACAACATAATCGAGCTGATCGGAAACACACCTTTAGTCAAAATTAACAATCTGACAAAAGGGCTAAAGCCCTTGCTCCTTGCGAAGATCGAATCCTTAAATCCCGGCGGAAGTGTGAAAGACAGGATCGGACTAAACATGATCGAGCTTGCCGAGAAAGAAGGAAAGCTGAAACCCGGTGGTACGATCATCGAAGCGACAAGCGGTAACACGGGAATAGGACTTGCTTTGTCGGCAGTTTTAAAAGGCTACAAAACTATTTTCGTCATGACCGATAAAGCTTCTAAGGAAAAAGGAAATTATCTTAAGGCGCTCGGAGCGGAAGTTGTCATTCAGCCGATCACCGCGAAGTACGGCGAACCTGATCATTATGTCAGCGTCGCGAAAAGATTGTCAGAAGAGATCCCGAATTCATATTTTCCATATCAGTATTCCAATCCCGGAAATCCCGGAGCTCATTATAAAAGCACCGGACCGGAGATATGGAATGATACTGATGGAAAGATAACACACTTCGTATCAGGCGTAGGTACAGGCGGAACGATCACAGGGACAGGTAAATATTTAAAAGAAAAGAATGCGGATATCAAGATCATTGGTGCTGATCCTTATGGCTCGATCTTTAAAGTTGTAAAAGAAACGGGCATAGCTCCCGAGCCAATTCCCTATCTCATCGAAGGTATAGGACAGGATGTAATGCCTGATAATGTTCAGATGCAATATATAGACGAAATAATAAATGTGAATGATAAGGATGCGGTAGAAATGTGCAGACGTCTTGCCAAGGAAGAAGGCATATTCTGTGGCGGATCAACAGGCACTATCGCTTACGCTGCACTTGAATTGGCTAAGAAACTCAGTAAGGACGATGTTATTGTTTTTATTGTTTGTGATACCGGCGAAAGATATTTATCCAAATACCATTCCGATGACTGGCTCAGGGAAAAGAGACTCCTTAAAGCAGCCAACCTTATAGTCGGACAGGTCTTCCAGACAAAGCGGTCTACAGGAGTACCCGATCTTGTTTCGGTAAAAAGTTCGGACAAGGTTTATGAAGCACTTGAGCTCATGGACAAATATAATCTTTCTACGATCCCGGTGATCGACGGTGCAAAGTGTGTGGGTTCATTGCGCGAGTCGAACATCATCGACAATGTTATCAATGACAGGAATGTATCAGGCAAGAATGTAAAGGACATCATGGAAAAAAAATTACAGATCGTTGACTTTGATACCCCGTTCCCTGAAGTTCAGGAAATGATGCATAAGGAAAACGCGATACTTGTTTCACAACACGGCGATATCAAGGGAATACTTTCCAAGTATGACGTGCTGGATTTTGCTTAATAAATTTTTTTAAAATTAAATTATATAACTATGTGGACTCTGTGTCTATGTGGTGAAAACAAATTATGAAGTTTGCGACAAAACAAATTCACGCGGGACAGCATCCCGAAGAAACTACAGGAGCAGTTATAACTCCTATCTTCCAGACATCAACTTATTCAAATAAAAAGCTCGGAGATTCCAAAGGTCACGATTACGGAAGAACCATTAATCCTACCCGAACCGCACTTGAACAGAACCTTGCCGCCCTGGAAAACGGGAAGTATGGTTTTTGCTTTTCTTCAGGAATGGCAGCAGTTCAGACATTGATCACATTGTTCAAACCCGGAGATCATATTATCTGTACTAATAATGTTTACGGCGGGACTTACAGACTATTTGAACAGGTAATTAAAAATTTCGGTCTGGAGTTTTCTTATGTAGATACATCAAGTTTTGATGAACTGCAGAAAGCAGTTAAGGATAATACTAAATTGATCTATGTTGAAACACCTACAAACCCTATGCTCAACATTACTGATCTGAAAATGCTTGCAGAGCTTGCAAAGTCAAAAGACATTGTCACCTGCGTTGATAATACTTTCATGAGTCCTTATTTTCAGAATCCTCTGGATTTCGGTATTGATGTCGTACTTCACAGCACGACAAAATATATTAACGGTCACAGTGATGTTATAGGTGGATGCCTTGTCACAAGTGATGACAAACTCGCTGAAAGATTTAAGTTTCTTCAGAATGGTGCAGGCGCTGTTCCAGGTCCTTTCGACTGCTGGCTAATTCTTCGTTCCACAAAAACTCTTGCGCAGAGAATGAAAGCACACAATGAAAATGCTCTCGCGATATGCGAGGTTTTATCAAAGGAAAAGAAGATCGAAAAAATTCTGTATCCCGGTTTACAATCACATCCGCAGTATGAACTTGCAAAGTCTCAGATGAGAGGGTTCGGCGGCATTATTTCCCTTGAACTTGGATCTTATGATAAGGCAGTTGCATTCTGCAATGCGCTTGAAATATTTCAGATAGCTGAATCACTTGGAGGTGTTGAGTCGCTTGTTTGTCATCCTGTTTCAATGACTCATGCAAGTGTTCCGAAGGAGCTCAGGGAAAAGTTTGGTCTTACTGAAGGACTGGTCAGGCTATCTGTCGGCATTGAGGATATAGATGATCTTACTGAAGATATAAAAAAAGCGCTAAGCAAATTATAAGAATGTCGCATGAAAAATTTATTATTTATTTTCCTGCTTTTTTTTATTTATCAGAATGCTGATTCACAGCATCTCTTCAAGACTAAGCGGGATCCTTCCAAATACAGCGAGAGTAACGTTGATGTTAAGATCTTCCGTGCATTCAATAATATGAAAGGCGGCTTTGTAAATTCATTTATTAACATTACCAATAATTCCATAACTCCTGTCACCATCGCGGCTCCGGTCGGATTGTATATTACATCAAGAATTAATAAGAACCATTACGATGAAAGCTCAGCTATTCTGCTTGCCTTGTCAGAAGGAACAAGCGCTGTGTTTACTTATGCAATGAAAAAGACTTTTAAAAGAGACAGACCCTTCAGAACACTTAACAATGTTAATTTAACAGACACCAGTAATCTCAAGGGAACATATTCATTTCCATCAGGACATGCCTCAGGTTCATTTGTGATCTCAACTGCTCTTACATTAAGATATCCTGACAAGCCGGGATTAATAATAGGCTTATATGCCTGGTCAACTCTGGTTTCTCTCGGCAGAATGTATTGGGGGGTTCATTATCCGTCTGATGTTTTGACGGGAATGCTTGTTGGCGCGGGAAGTGCTGCTCTCATTTATTCCCTTAGAGTTCCGATCATAAAAGAAAAAAATAAATTATTCAATCAGAGCAACCGAACGGAATCATACAGTTCAAATATTAATACTTCCGCATTTTTAATCTCACTTGCAGCAACTGATGTTATCAATTATTTCATTACGAATTCCGACAACCCTATCCTGAAGAGATCTCAAATTAATTTTAACGCCTCTTCAATCAATAACAACCTGAGCTATACTTTTAACTTTTAACTTTTAACTTTTAACTAAGGACCTAAATTCCTCTCTTGTTTCCCCATGCGAGTATGTGAATTCTGTCGGTGTAATTGAAATTATTTTTTATGCAAGCGTCTATGGTTATCAATCTGTTCCTTTTCAGATCTTCCTCACTGATCCCTTCAGGCATTAAGTAAACATCATCGTCTTTAAACCCTGCTGACATCTGCAGCTCTTTAATTTCTTTAACATCATCATCTGTGCAGTAAACAAACTTCCATTGTATATCTATCAGGTTTTTAGTCTTCAAGTCATTATAGCTTTTAAATGCTTCAATGTTCATCCTGTTCCTTTCATGCATTTTCTCATACTCCGTACCGAAAGGAATTGAAGAGCTGAGCTTTGGGCTTATGCTTATCAGATCCGCATCATTCACGAAATCTCCGATGTCAGTACCGTTAGTTTCAATTGTAATGAAAATATTCCTGTCAATATTTTTTATTCCAGAGCAAAGTTCAGCCAGCTCATTTAAATACATGGTGGGCTCTCCGCCTGAGATCACTATATCTCTGCAGTTAAATTTTCTGTACTCGTTTAAGATTTCCTCCACTCCCATTTCACCGAGATTTTTTTTATCATCCGGAAACCAGCTTGTGTAGGAAGTGTCACAAAGATTACCGCTGCTGAACTTACACCTTAGATTACAAAAATTTGTCCGGATAAAAAACGATGGCACACCTGTTCTCTTGCCTTCACCCTGAATGGAATAAAATAATTCTGAAATTTTCATTCAATAAATTTAAACAAAAAAGCGACTCTATAAAAGTCGCTTTTAAGAATTTCTGCGGATCATTTAATTACTAACACTATTCTTTTGAATTCAACGGTCCGGCAAGTCCAGAATAAGAACTCAGGTCAGCATCTATTGAACCTATTATGACTTTCGTCTTTACTTTCACAGGCATCTTCCTGTCATCATCAGTCATCCAAACAACAATTGATCCTTCACTCTTAAAAAGACCGCCCTCCTGAACCAACGGCTCAACCTTGATACATCTGAATTTCCCAGCAGGTACTTCAATGGTTTCCTTACCAAGATATTTTACGTTAAGAGGAAAAGTTTTGTCTTTGTAAAAATTCTGAAGTAGTGTCATATCACCAACTTTCATTTTGCTGTAATCTAAAGTCCTGTAGAAATAAAACGCGCTCATGGCATCCTGTACATATTTGGGGATATCAAATTCCCCCTCAAATTTTTTCGGATCTTTATCACCGGTATATGTTTTGACTTTAAGATTTTCCTGATCAAATATCGCCTCAAAATCCCTCTGGTAATTTCCTTCCTTAATATGCTGCTCAAACCTCCATGGAAAGAGTCCTTCTTTATCAACATATGTTCTGTAAAAATCTCTGACTTTATAAACCCAGTCAAAGCTCTCAGTCGAATTAACATAAAAACGAATGTCATAACATTTCCTCGCGTTCATTGTTTGAAATACAGGATCGATCTCCATTACCGCTTCACCTGCTGTAACAAATCCGTAGTTAACTTCAAAGGTGAGCTTCTCACCTTCCTTAAATGCATTCTGTGTTATTTTTCTGAATTCATTCTTTGCTATATCGTCCTGCGAGTAAGTAATGTTTATAAATGTGAGCAGCAATAAAATGACTGTGGAAATAATTTTTAGTTTCATAATTTTTTAAAGTTAGTAATTGTGTAACTCCCAAAAGCTGTTATTGTTCCTGTTAATTTATTGGAGCAATTTCCCTGCCGCTGAGGCAATGTCATTTGTGCTGATCAGAGTCAAGTCATCGGAGCCTGTAGGCGGTCTGATAATTACAGCATTTCTTGATAATGGTCCCCATCTGACATCGCTCATTACCTTTTCATTTGGATAAAACCCGATTATGTTTTTATTTAATGCACCCGCAATGTGGATCGGGCCTGTAGAATTAGATATGAATAATTTACAATTATCAATCAAAATCAGCAACTCCTTTAAATTTAATTTTCCTGCCAGATCAATTATTCTGTCCTTCGAATGAATATCTTTTGTAATTTCTTCAACTAAGTTTCTTTCGCTCTCTAACCCTGTAAAAACAATTTTATAGCCGGTATAATTATTCAAAAGGAGTTTTACTAATTCGCTCTGCTTAGTAACCGGCAGATCAAGTGCTGACTTTCCGCTGCCCGGATGCAAAATGATAAATCTGTCCTTCAGATCTAAATTAAATTCTTTTAGTTTAATGTTGAGACCGGAAAAACTTTCATCAGTATACCGGAAGTAGAAATTTTTCCCGGATGTTTCTTCTTTAAAAAAATTAAGGAGAAGATTGAGATTATAATCCGATTCATGTTTGTTCGAGGTTTTTCTGTGCTCATGGACTTTATAATTATACAAAAATGAATACCATCTGTAAGCAGTCCCTATCCTGTATTTAATACCAAGCATATAAAAAAGAAAAGCCAGGTCAAACCTTGGTTTAACACTGATGACAAGATCGATGTTTTTGCTTTGGAGGAATTCATATTTATTCAGACAGTAAGGTATTTCTTCCTCTGTTAACAACTCATCAATTCCCTCATAATCCTCAAGTATCTCTCCCGGATATTTTGTTGTAAGGAAATAGATCTTTGCATTAACGAAAATTTTTCTGGCAAGCGTAATCAGCGGAAGTGTTAATATAACATCACCAAGCCTGTCAGTTCTCGTAATGAGAATATTCTTTACTTCTGCTTTATCGATTTTTTCCTTCATAAAAAAAAACTTTCGAAAGAAACTTTATCTGTCGAAAGCTTTAGATCGATTATTTATATTTTATGCTATTTGTATGTAATGACAAGAGATGACATGCTTTTATCCTTATCGTAGCCAAGCATGATCTGAACTTCCTTCTTGTCCTTTTTCCAGTTAACAAGACCGCCTTTTTCACTAACAATCGTTTCACCCTCATCCTCAATTACATAGCCGTTTTTATTCATCTCTTCCTTATAAAAATTCACGATATCGTTAATCTTATCTGTTGATTCAAATGTAACTATCGTTCCATCTGATGAATTTAAAGATCCGATAACGCGTGCATTATTAGGCTGCGGAATATCAGCCGGAAAATCTTTCGGCATGCCCGCTGTCATTCCCAGTTCATTGAGCTTGCTCACGTCATCCTTATTTGCTTCCTGCTTTAATGCGTCTTCCTTTTTCTTTAACTCTTCAGAGCTGAGATCCTGACTTTGATTGGTCTGTTTTGTCTCCTGTTTTACTTCATCTTTCTTGTCTCCGGTTGCTTCATTTTTGTTTCCGCATCCGTTGAATAAAATCATTATTCCTAAAATGCAAAGTAAAATATATTTTTTCATTAATGTTGTGTTATTTTGAAATAAATTATTTAGTATTAATTACTGCAGCGAATAGCTTCGAATGTTCCTGCAATCCAGCTCTTCTTGTCATCTTTAAAGCACATTGCTATTTTACCTTTGATCGTTATTTCTCCGATCTCTGTGATCACAAGCGCGCAGTTCCATGGTATTGATTTTTTGCTTTCCTGATCTCCGTCCTTTGAAGATTCATAATATCCCGAGTATCCATCAAGATTTTTATCGAACGCTACTTTCAGTAGCTCGCCAGCTTTAAGCTCACCTGATTTATGAATAAGATGGAATGAGTTATCATCTTCAACATACCCGCAGTCATTTTTTGGAACAATATCTCCAAAATTCAAAACATTGTCACCGCTACCCCGCCACTGCTCAAAGTTTATATATTTGATCTGAACTTCTATACCGCCTATCGACGACTTAACCGGAGTATCCGGAATATCTGAGATCTTAAGTTCAGGTCTCCAGGAAAATTCCTTATTGTTAGTGCCCTCCGGTACTTCCTCTGTCTTTTTATCACAGGAAGAAATAAAAATTGTAACAGCGGATAATAAAATTAGTGTTAAAAATTTTACTGATTGTTTCAATTCAAATATTTTCTATAAATAAAAAAAGAGCATTTTTTACAATGCTCTTTTAGTTAATTTGTAATTACTTCGCGTATTTTTTGTAACGGTCATTGATCCTTGCCCAGTTCAGATTCTTGAAAAAATTATCAATGTATCCTGCGCGCGCAGGACCATCCTTGTGATAATATGCATGCTCGAACACATCACAGGAGATTATCGGAATACCGCCCCAGATAGCACCGTAATGATGCTCATCGACAAGCACGTCAAGAAGTCTCTCACTATAAAGCTGATCATAAGTAAGGACTGCCCAGCCTGAAAGCTTTGCAGAAATTGCTGTAGCTTTGAAATCAGCTTTCCAGTTATCCATTGAACCGAATTCTTTTTCGATCGCCGCGACAACTTCAGGACCCTTTGATGTATCTCCGTCTCCGCCTAATACTTCCCAGTAAACATCATGAAGCAACGCTCCGGCGTGATTCCATGTGAATCTTCTCTTCAATTCGCCGACCTGACTGAAGTTACCGTTGGCTTTGGACCGGTCTGCTGTTTCAAGATCTTTTTCGATGTTGTTAAGGAATGTTACATAACCTTTATGGTGAGTATTGTAATGCCAGTCGGTTGTTTCAGCATCGATCACACTTTTTAACAAATCCTTTGCTTCTTCATCTGTATAAGGTCTTTTATTAAATTTCCATTCGTATGCCATTTTGTTATTTACTCCTTTTTTATTTTTATGATTAATTTTTTCTGTATCCGGAATAGTTATGTTGCTGCCGACCGAAAGTATTCCAATCCCAGCGGCAGCTGACGTTCTTAAAAATTTTCTTCTTGAAAATCGATTCTTTGATGTCATGACAAATCTCCTTTTATAAGGTAAGGATAGGGTCTGATAATAAAATACGGATTACTTAAGCTTTCTTATTGAAAGAATAATAATATTAAACTCCGAATGAGCTTCCGCATCCGCAGGTTTTGACCGCATTCGGATTGTTAAATACAAATCCTTTTCCAGTAAGCCCATCCGTGAAATCTATCTCCGTTCCCGATAGATAAAGATTACTCTTCATGTCAATAAAAATTTTCACGCCGTCCCTTTCCAGGATATTATCACCGATTCTTTCTTCAGGATCAAATCCAAGCGTATAAGTCAGTCCCGAGCAGCCTCCGCCTTTTACACCAACTCGCATGCCGTAACCATCCGGTACTTTATTTTCTGCCATTATTTTTTTAATCTCACTCACAGCTTTCTCGGTTACGTTTACCTCTTCACTTACTCCTGCTACAAATTCCTGTGTTTCTGTCATTTTGGTTACCTCTTTTATTTATTTTATAATTTTTATAATTTGCATTCAAGCTTCACAACTTTGATTTCGTGTAAAGCATTCCTTTTTTAGTCCTCAGCCGTTCGCCATATTATATACTGGCGATTCCTTCTGAAGTTTCTTTAAACTGCTCACCAATTTATCTATTACAAAATTGATCTCTTCCTCCTTTGTAAACCTTCCAAAGCTAAGTCTCAGCGATGCCCTGCCTAGTTCATCAGTTCTTCCTATCGCCGTTAAAACATGTGATGGTGCCATCGAAGCGGATGTACACGCACTTCCGGTTGATACCGCCAGCTCCTTCATTTCGCCGATCAGCGCATCTATGTCAAGCGAGCCAAAGCTGACATTAATGTTATTAGTAAGACGTTTTGTTCTGTGACCATTCAGGTGAACATTATCCAGCTTTAACAACTCTTCAATGATCCTGTCCCTGTATTTAATGTGCTTTGGTATTTCATCATTCATTTCTTCAATGCAGATGTCGCATGCCTTTCCAAGCCCCGCGATACCAGGTACATTAAGAGTCCCGCTACGCATTCCCTTTTCCTGGCTTCCTCCGTGCATCTGTTTTGAGACCTTAACTCTCGGGTTCTTGCTTCTTATATAAAGAGCTCCGACACCTTTTGGTCCGTAAAATTTGTGCGCGGAAAGGCTCATAAGATCTATATTCATTTTTTCAACATCTACCGGGATCTTACCAACTGCCTGTGTCGCGTCGGTATGAAACAAAACTCCTTTTTCCTTGCACAGCTTACCGATCTCTTCAACAGGCTGAATAGTACCGATCTCATTATTGGCAGCCATTATGCTGACCAAAATAGTTTTATCCGTGATTGCATTCTTCAGCTCTTCAAGATTTATCAATCCGTATTCATCCACACTCAGATATGTAACTTCAAATCCTTTTGCTTCCAGACATTCACATGTTTCAAGTATTGCCTTATGCTCGGTGGTGCAGGTTATAATATGATTTCCTTTTTCAATATAAATTTCAGCAACACCCTTGATTGCGATATTATTGGCTTCAGTAGATCCCGCCGTAAAAACAATTTCTCTCGGGGATGCACCTATCAGCTTTGCAACACTGTTCCTTGCCTTTGCAACGGCTCCTTCGGCTTCCCATCCGAACTTGTGGTTCGCACTTGATGCATTGCCGAACATTTCACAAAAGTACGGAAGCATTTCCTCAAGCACCCTCGGATCTACCGGAGTTGTCGCATTATAATCCATGTAGACAGGTAATTTCATAAGTATGGATTTATTGTTTTCAAGTTAAACAAAATCTGAAATTGTTTTACGCTTAAATAATTCTTCAACTTCTTTTTGAAGCTTTAACATAGGGGATTTTATTACACAAGTGTCCAGCATAGTACAATCTTTTTCAGCATTCTCATTCAGGCATTCAGCTATAGCAATTTCACCGTCGATCGCGGACATTAAATTATACAACGGAATATCTTCCGGTCTTTTTTTCATGAAGTACCCGCCGTTTGCTCCCTGATTTGATTCCAGTATGTTTTCGCTTTTTAATTTCTGGAGGATCTTTGATAGTAAGTCGTATGGGATGTTATTATTGTCGGAGATCTCGCGCGCTGTAACGAGCTTGTGATCTGAATTGGATATGAACTTCAATGCCATGAGGGCATATTCGACCTTCTTTGATATTCTTATCATTAATTTTAAATGTAGACTAATATAGTCCTATTTGAAAATAAAAAAAAGGAAAAAATTACTTTTTCCTTCTTGTTTATATGCGGTCCCAACGGGATTCGAACCCGTGTTTTCACTGTGAAAGAGTGGCGACCTAACCCCTAGTCGATGGGACCGTTTTTCTAATTTCGAATTTCCAAATTAATCAATTCACGAGAGAGTTTCAATTCGTTTATTCTTCAAAAGTCTTATACCTGATACTTCTGATTTCCTGATCAAGTCCTTCCATCATAAATTTTCCAACGCGCGTTCTTCTGAGCTCTTTAAGATAGCCGCCTACTTTTAATTTCTCACCCAGATCATAAGCGATCACTCGTATGTAAGTACCCTTGCTGCATGAAAGGCGGAAGTATAATTCGTTCTCACTTTTCTTCCTCAACACAAAATTTGAAATACTGATCTTTCTCAGTTTCCTTTCTATCTCCTTCCCTTTTCTGGCAAGCTTATAAAGTGGTTTGCCTTTGTTCTTTATTGCCGAATACATCGGCGGAAGCTGTTCCGTCTCACCGAGAAAACTTACTCTTGCCTTTTCTATTTCCTCATCACTTAAAACAAAATTTTCCGCTGTTATCACTTCTTCAGTTTCCGTATCAAAGCTCTTCGTCACTGCACCCATCCGGATAACACCTTCGTACTCTTTATCATATTCAATAAATTCATTTATCCGCTTGGTCATTTTATCCGAACAAAGTATAAGCAGTCCTGTCGCCCTCGGATCCAGTGTTCCGGAATGTCCGATCTTTCTGAGATTCAAATCTTTTTTGAAAATTCTTACGATGTCCGCACTGGTAAAATCGAGTGGCTTGTCTACTAAAAATATTTTTCCCGGTAGCTGTGGGGTTGTAATTTCCTGATGGGTATCTGGCAAAGTTTATTTATATTTCAAGGAATGGATGTGTTCAGTTTTCGTTTTTACTCTTATTGATCTCATTAATGATCTTCTGCATCTTATCTGCATACTCCTGAGTATCATCATGGTAAAACATCAGGTCAGGCATATATCTTAAAATTATCTGTTTAGCGAGTAAGAATCTGATATGTTTTTTTTTATTGCTGATTTTCTCCAGACACTTTTCCACGGGCTCTTTATTCCCAAGAAAACTGAGGTACACCTTTGCCATCTTCAGATCCGGTGTCATTATTACTTTTGATATGGTGACCATTCCCAGTCCGGTGATCTCCGAAAGATCCCTGGACATTACAACGTTCAGCTTGTGCTTGATTTCTTCAGCAACCTTTTCAGTTCTTACTGACATTCAAAAAAAATAGTGTTGTTTGATTCTAATTACTAATTATGGAGTTACAAGCTTACGTTTCGTTTCAACGATTTTGTATCCTTCAATTATATCGCCGACTTTTATATCATTATAATTTTCCAGTCCTATTCCGCATTCATATCCCGATTCCACTTCCCTTACGTCATCCTTGATCCTCTTCAATGAAGAAATTCCCCCGTCAAATATCGTAAAGCCTTCACGCAAAAGTCTGACCTTATTGTTCCTGATTATCTTGCCATCGAGAACATAACAACCCGCGATATTACCAATCTTTGGAACTTTGAATACTTCTCTTACTTCTATCGTCGCCGTAACTTCTTCTGAAATGTCCGGAGCAAGCATTCCTTCAAGTGCATGCTTGACTTCATCGATAAGATTATAAATAATGTTGTAAAGTCTTACATCAATGCTGTTCTTCTCCGCGAGCTTTCTCGCGTTAAGATTAGGACGGACATTAAATCCTATAACGATCGCGCCCGATGCTTCAGCGAGAAGGATATCCGATTCACTTATAGATCCTACCGCTTTATGAATAACCATAACTCTTGTTTCTGCAGTTGTAAGCTTATGCAGTGAATCCGCAAGCGCTTCAGCCGATCCGTCGGTATCCGCTTTAAGTATGATCTTAAGCTCAACCTGCTTACCTTCCTGTATCTGTTTTGAAATATCATCAAGTGTAACGAACTTCACCTGTCTGAAATCCTGTTCACGCTTTAGCTGCTGTCTCTTCAATGAAATTGTCTTCGTATCTCGTTCCGATTCAAGTACTATGAAAGTATCTCCCGCCTGAGGCACTCCGTCAAATCCAAGCACAACTACAGGCGTTGAAGGTTTCGCGCTTTCTATCTTATGCTCTCTCTCATCAAACATTGCCTTTACCTTACCGCTGTATATACCGGAAATAAAAGTATCTCCGATATTGAGAGTTCCCTTTTGTACAAGCACTGTCGCGATAGGTCCTTTTCCTTTATCAAGCTTTGCCTCAAGAACAACTCCCCGGGCCTCTTTCTGAGGATCTGCTTTCAGTTCAAGAATTTCAGCTTCAAGCAGTATCTTATCAAGAAGCTGATCAATGTTCTTTCCCATCTTGGCTGATATCTCAACTGACTGAAACTTACCGCCCCATTCTTCAACAAGGATATCTTTTTCAGAAAGCTGCTGTTTAATTCTTTCAGGATTTGAATCCGGCTTATCAACTTTATTTATGGCGATTATGATCGGAACGTTCGCTGCCCGTGCGTGATTTATTGCTTCAACTGTTTGCGGCATAACACTGTCATCAGCAGCAACAACCAGCACAACTATATCAGCCGCCTGACCGCCTCTTGCTCTCATTGCAGTAAAAGCTTCGTGACCGGGAGTATCCAGGAATGTAATCTCTTTACCCGAATCAAGCTTTAATTTATATGCACCTATATGCTGTGTAATTCCTCCGGCTTCACCGGCTACTACATTAGCTTTTCTCAGATAATCCAGCAAAGATGTTTTACCGTGATCTACGTGTCCCATCACCGTCACTACAGGTGCTCTCTCAACAAGGTTTCCAACATCATCGGGCGTATCATTCAGCGCTTCTTCTTCATACTCTTTCTGGAATTCAACCTGATATCCGAAATCACCAACTATGATCTCGATTATATCTTTTTCTAATCTCTGATTAATTGAAACCATTATGCCGAGCTTGAAACAGGTCTTAATAATATCATTGGCATCAACGCCCATAAGATTTGCAAGCTCCGCAGTTGACAAGAACTCATTGACCTTAAGAATATGCTTTGTTGATTCTTTAAGCTCCTGCATCTTTTTCTCTTCTTCAATTCTTTCCTTTTTCTTCCTCTTCCTTGCCTGACTTCTTGCGGACGAACCGCCGTCTTCATCTAACTTTGCAAAGGTATCACGAATAGCTTCATCGATCTCTTTCTGTGTGGCATCTTTTGCTCTGTGAACTCTCTCGAGCTTTATGCGTCTTCTTCTTTCAAGTTCAGTCTCAGGTCTTTTCTTTTCTTTTTCCTTTCCCTTATTACGTCTGTCATCACCTGATCTGACGGGAAGCTTAGCGCGGGTAAAGCTTTTCACGGTATCGCCCGGTGGCTTGGGAGCTCCATCAGCTAAAGGCGGCTTTGGCTTGTTCCTGTCGCCTTTAATATCAGTGATCGTGATTTTCTCGTATGTCTTTCGCGGTCCTTTATCAAAAGGTCTACGCTGGTCACGCTGGAATTTCTTGACCGGCGGTGCTCCTGAAGTTGATGCAGGCTGATCTGTTCTCGGTGCAACAGGTTTGGAAGGACTAGCATCATCTTTCTTTACAGGTCTGTCTGTTCTTTCAGGTCTCTTTGTAAATGTCGGGGCGTCTTTTTTCTTTGCATCCTTCTCATCTGTATCACCTGCAACTTTGGGCTTTGGTCTATCTTCGGTTTTTTTAGCGCTGATACGTTTGCCTTTTTCTTTGTCCTTCTCATCCTTTATAGTTTTCGCGCGTTCCTTGTATGCCTGTTCTTCCTGTACTTTCTTCTGCTCTTCTTTCCTTTTGTTCTCCTCTTCAATGATCAGCTTCGCGCGTTTTTCATCTTCAATTTTCTTTACACGCTCCTCGTCTTCCTTTATCTTTTCCTGGGCATCTGAAATCTCGACATGATATGTCTTTACAAAATCAATTGATTTCTTAAGACGTTTATCTTCCTTCTCAATATCTTTTTTAAAATGATTGTAGACTTTCTCAACAATATCCGGCTCAAGCGTCGTATTGATTGAAGCTTCTACCCCGATCGTCTTCAGATAGTCAAACAATACATCTTTTGAAGTATTTATCTCTCTGACAATGGATATTACTTTTTGCTTTTTAATATTTGTGTCGGTTACTGGCATTTAATATTTGATTCTTTTCGAAAATTTTTAGCTGATCATTTCTTTATTTTCATCACTCTTGTTTTCTTCTGTCACTTCCGATTCTTCCTTGTTTTCTTCTGTCACTTCCGATTCTTCCTTGTTTTCTTCTGTCACTTCCGATTCTTCCTTGTTTTC
>JAWXBH010000189.1:0-10746 GCA_034439935.1 bacterium | reverse complement strand
CTTTCAACTTTTAACTTTCAACTTTCAACTTTTAACTTTCAACTTTTAACTTTTAACTTTTAACTTTTAACTTTTAACTTTTAACTGTATTTTTTATTAAAATTAAATCACACACCCAATCATGAGAGTATTATCACCGCTGATTATAGTACTATTATTTATTTCAAATATTTATTCCCAGAATGCTTCCACATATTTTCCTTCAAACACAGGATACAAATGGTTCTATAAAAATACGCCGCTTGATTCTTTAAATAATCCGCAGCCTACACTTTCAACTTATCAGATAGATTCGTTTGCTGCTGTTACCACATACCAGGGATTGCAGGCAAGCAAGGTTGTATCGAAGTCGGGGCTGCTTAGTATAAATCAAACCTCTCCTTATACTGACACAAATTACTATAATTTCCAGTCAACGAACGGTTGGTATTACCTTAATGTTCTCAGCCTGATTAATTCGTTTCCGCTTCTTGATTCAGTTGCATTTATTGATTTTCTGAGATCGTTCGAAGACTGGTACAGCACTTACAGATTTTCTTCATCGGTTAATTCCAGCTACACTGTATTTTCAAAAGACACAACGGTAACATTTGACACACTGACACTTCCGTTAAGAATTGCAACTACAGGTAGGCGGCTGGCTGATCAGAATGTTACAACAATAAACGGAACATTCCCTGCGAAAAAATTTCTGCTTACCTTTCAGATAAGCTTCGGACTTCTACCTCCGTTCCTTTATGTACCGATAGTAACAAGACCGGATACCGTTTATATAGCGTCGAATATTTGGGTAATAAAGGATGTAATGCCTTCGATCAATGTCGATCTGACAAGTCTGGGATTTCCTGTATCGTTTTCAATTCCGGGCAGCTTAAAGGAGTTAACAACAGGTCCGACGGGCATTGTTAATTTCTCGAATACAATTCCTTCACGGTATAGTTTATCTCAAAATTATCCTAATCCATTTAATCCTTCTACCAATCTGAAATTTCAAATTCCGGATTTTGGATCTGTTTCTTTGAAAGTATTTGATGCTTTGGGAAAAGAAGTTGCAGTACTCGTAAATGAAAATATGCAGCCGGGCAGTTATGAAGTCAATTGGGATGCAGGTATTTTTTCCAATGGAGTATATTATTACAAATTAACAGCAGGCGAATTTTCTGAAACAAAAAAAATGCTTTTAATTAAATAGCTTATCTCAGGTTTATTAAATCATTCTGAATTAGTTCTTACACTTGCATAATTCATTTCGTTAATTTAATCTAAATTCATAAATCCAAAATCTAAAATCCAATATGTCAGACAAAACAATTTTTGTAACAGGAGCAACAGGAGGTCAGGGCGGAAGCGTAGTTCGTCATTTACTGGCTGATGGAAAGTTTAAAGTGAAAGCGTTAACAAGAAATCCCGATTCGGATAAAGCCAAAGAGCTCAAAGCGCTGGGAGCTGAATTAGTTAAAGGTGATGCCAACGATGAAGCAGCCATGGCTGAAGCAATGAAAGGATGTTACGGTGTATTCGGGGTTACGAATTTCTGGGAACACTTTGACAAGGAATATGATCACGGCATTAACATCATTAACGCGGTCGTAAAAAGCGGAGTGCCCAATTTTGTATTGAGCACACTTGCAAATTACGAGAAAATTACAAACGGTAAATTCAAGGTTCCGCACTTTGATCTGAAAGCAAAGTTTCAGGAGCATGCAGCTTCAGTAAAACCCGATACGATATTTATTCACGTGGCATTTTACTATGAAAACTTTCTCAGCTTCTTTCCTCCTCAGAAGAACGAGGACGGTTCACTGAGTTTCGGATTTCCGCAGGGTGATACAAAGCTTTCGGCTGTCGCCGTTGAAGATGTAGGCGGAATTGTAAATACAATTTTCAATGATCCGGAACAATTTTACGGCAAGGTGATCGGTGCAGTTGGCGAAGATATTACCGGAAATGAGTACGCTGACATAATGACAAAAGTACTTGATAAGAAATTTAACTATTCATACATTCCTCACGATGTTTATTCAAAATTAGATTTTCCCGGTGCGGAAGAACTTGCAAATATGTTTGAAGCGCAGAGATTATTTGTTCCGCAAAGGCAGAAAGATCTTGAAGAAGCGAAAAGACTTTTTCCGGGCATCCGGTCTTTTGAACAATGGCTTGGTGCAAATAAAGATAAGTTCGCATCTGTAATTAATTAATTCAAATAAAATTTTCATATCGCTGCTGTATGCTGATGGTTTTAATTCGCATACGGCAGTTTTAATATTACTGAACTAATGGAACACATCTTTGACGTTATTATAATAGGTGCCGGACCCATTGGCATGGCATGCGGGATAGAAGCAAAGAGGAAGGGTCTTGATTACGTGATCATTGAAAAGGGAAGCATTGTAAATTCGGTCTTTCATTATCCGACTAACATGACTTTCTTTTCAACAGCGGAAAAGATCGAGATAGGAGGAGTGCCGTTTGTTTCTCACGGCGACAAGCCGACACGCCGTGAAGCGCTTGAATATTTCAGAAGAGTGAAAGCAGCTTATGGACTTTTGATAAATACTTATGAGAAAGTAATTGATGTTAAAGCCGATGATACAAATTATAAGATCAACACGAATAAAAATTCATACCTGACAAAAAACATCATCATTGCGACAGGTTATTATGACAATCCTGTTAACATGAATATTGAAGGTGAAGATCTTCCTAAGGTGAGACATTATTTTGATGAACCGCATCCTTATGCTTATCAGAAAACTGCGGTAATTGGCGCGGGTAATTCAGCGGTTGATGTAGCGTTAGAATTGTTTAGAGTCGGAGCGGAAGTTACAATGGTTATCCGTGAACCAAAAATTAAACTCTCAATTAAATACTGGGTTAAGCCCGACATTGAAAATCGGATTAACGAAAATTCAATCAAAGCATATTTCAATTCTTATCCTGTTGAGATAAAGAAAAGTTCTATCGTGATACAAACTCCGGAAGGGTTAGTCGAAATTGAAAATGATTATGTATTTGCAATGACGGGCTACAGTCCGGATCATAACTTTCTCAGGAGCATCGGTCTTCAACTTGATGAAGAAAATTGTCCTGTCTTTAACAGGGAAACTTTACAAACAAATCTGAAAGGAATTTATCTTGCCGGTGTTGTCTGCAGCGGAAAGAATACCGATAAATATTTTATTGAAAACTCGATCGGTCATGCAAAAATAATTACAGACCAGATCGCAGGTAGTTTAAAGTTAATAGTTAACAGTTAATAAGTTTTAATTACACTAAGACCTCTTAATTCTCCTTTGTTTCATTCATAAGAAACTGTGTTACAAGCCTCACACCGGAACCCGTTGCATTCTTCGGCATGTAATCAAGCCTGCTCTCGCGAATTCCTGTTGCTGCAATATCAATATGCGCCCACGGATATTTACCAATAAATCTTTTCAGGAACATACCCGCAGTGATTGTTCCTGCCTGACGCGCGTTACCCGAATTTCTCACATCAGCGATATCCGAATCGATCATTCTTTCATACTCATCCCATAATGGAAGCTGCCATACTCTGTCATAAGAATCCGTTCCTGCTTTAAAAATTCTATCTATAAGACCCTGATCATTTCCCATGATTATTGACGCGACACTTCCGATTGCAATCGTTGCTGCACCGGTAAGGGTTGCCATGTCAATAACAAGCTTTGGATTAAATTCTGTAGCATAAGCTAAAGCGTCAGCAAGAATAAGTCTTCCTTCGGCGTCGGTATTAACAACTTCAATTGTCATCCCATTATATGAAGTGATGACATCTCCAGGTTTGTATGAATTTCCGCTAGGCATATTTTCAGCCATCGGAACAAGACCGACCGCGTTGATTTTCAGATTCATTTGCGAAACAGCTTCAAATACTCCTATGGTAGCTGCTGCTCCGCCCATATCCATTTTCATCATTTCCATTCCCGAAGCAGGTTTTATTGAAATGCCGCCGCTGTCAAATGTCACACCTTTACCGACAATAACGTAAGGCTGCTCGCTATCAGCCGCGCCGTTATATTTCATAATAAGCATCCGGGGTTCGCGGTCACTTCCTCTGGCTACTTCAAGTATGCCGCCCATACCAAGTTTTTCCAACTGCTTGCGGTCGAAAATTTCAGCGGTATATTTTTTTTCTGCCGCTCTTTCCATGATAAGATTGCAGAGTGATTCGGGATAAATAATGTTTGAAGGTTCATTACCGAGGTCTCTTGCAAAGTTAGTAGCGTTGGCGATGATCCCGCCTGACTTTACTCCCCTTTCCATTTCCTTTGAATATTTCTCCGCGAGCTTCTTCTCTGTAAAGAAAACAAATTCTTTAATGCTTGTTTCCTTTTTGGGATCTTTCTTTGTGAAATATTTATCGAATGAATAGTTTGCAAGAATGCAGCTTACGGCTTCTGCTCTGGCGACTTCCTCAAATCCTTCCGGCAATGTTTCGTCGTGAAGTATTTCCACACCAACTTTCTTAAGCTTCAGTGATTTTATTTTCCTGATTGCTTTTGAGCATGCGATCCTTACTTTCTCAATTGTTATCTTTTCCTTTTTACCGATGCCGCAGAGAACTATCCTGTGCTTAGTTGTATAGATAAGCCCGACTTCACCCTCTCTACCTTTAAAGTCTTCAAGACTCACACCTATAAGCTTCGTCTTCAGAAGTTTCTGTACAAGCTTAAGCTCTTCATCAAAAAGTTTTTTATCCTCATAGCAAAGGAATACATAAGCGTCCGCTTTCATATTCTCAATGCTGTTTTTCTCAAATGTCGCTTTCATATTATTTTAATTTAATTTTTATTTTTTGAATGGTATGGAATAAAATACTTTTAATTCAAATAATTTTTAAGCTCTTCAAGGATCTTATCTTTAAGCTCATTCATCGGAACATTTTTTACATTTGCACCTGAGGCATTCTTATGACCGCCTCCCTCAAATTTCTTGGCAAGCGTGCTTACGTCGATCTCACCTTTTGATCTGAATGAGATTTTAATGTTGTCTTTAAGCTCGACTAAAACGATGCCAACTTTAATTCCGAGGATGTTCATTATCATGCCGCTGAAACCCTCGACGTGATCAATGTTAAGTCCGAGCAAGCGGAAATCTTCCTGAGTTACGAATCCTGTCACAACTTTGTTGTCATAAAAAAATTCAAGACTGTCGATGAACTTACCCATGAGCTTAAGATTAGGCATTGTGGTCGTCGCGTATATGCTTTCGTAAAGCGAAACCGGATCAGCTCCTCTTTCAACAAGATCTGCGCACATTCTGAATACCGATGCGTCGGTTCGCGGATGCCTGAATGAACCGGTGTCAGTCATTATACCGACATACAAAGCCGAAGCTATATTCTTTGTAAGATAATTTGCATCATCATCTTTAATATAGTCACAGAGAATGGAGCAGTTAGATGGATAATTAATATTTGAAATGAACGCGTCATAAAGTTCAGCATTAATACCTGTATGATGATCTATGCAAGCTTTCTTTGCTTTTGAATTTGCTATGTAAGGACCCATTGACTTTGTTCGCGCATACTCATTCGTATCGAGTATGATGATCAGATCCGCTTCTTCGATCAGCTTTGAATTTTCTCCAATGTCAGATCCAAAAACTTTTATCGAATTATCTTTATCAAGAAACTTAAGATTGTCAGGAGTATGAGAATGATTTATTATGACAGGATACTTACCCTTCAGCTTCAGGTAATCAGCAAAAGCAATAACGCTTCCTATTGCATCTCCGTCAGGTACTACGTGAGTAGTGAGTATGATTTTTTCGCTTTGTTCTATTATATCTTTTACTGCTTTGTATTCCGGATTCAAATATGCTTATAAAATTTATGAATGTTGAAAATAACCTTTCTCTTTTTTTTTAACAATTGAAATTTAAGGATTGTCAGATTGTCAGAAATCATAAAGAGCGGGAATGAAAGCCCCGCTCTTTAATTTGGGATTGCCGATATCGAATTTGTGGCAATCAACTTTTAACTTACAATTTTTATCTTTCAACTTTCATCTTTCATTTTTCAACTTATTAAGGAACGACTGCACTCACAAAATTAACTGAGTTGTTAAAAGTAAGTATCAGGTCACTCACGTCAGTAAAATTATCTCCGGTAACATCAGAATTAACATAGCCAGACACAAAATTATTTGCATCATTATAAACAATTGTAATATCGGTAACATCTACAGTGCCGTCCTTATCAACATCACCTCCATAGATCGCGAATTTAACCGGCGTAGCATCTACCTGTATCATATTATCACCTAGCGCTGAGGTAATGTCAGTATCAAACTTATATTCCGCTTGATCGGTAAGTGCGTCAAAAGTAATTGCATTCGTGCTCCAGGTCTCGATGGAGTTCCTATGCTTCAGTTCAATATAGTATAAAACTCCTGTCTGGGCATTATCAAATTCCGCTGTGCCTGTACCGTTTGTATTTAAATAAACCTTGCCTGTATCAACCGCAGCATAAGGAGGGAATGTATAATGTAGAATATATCTCATTGTATCCCTTACCATTGAATTAGTTGATGCCGAATAGAATCCCTGAATGATCGATGCTGTTGAAAGATTAGTGGGCTTCGATGTACGGTTATTAAACTGAATCCCCCAAGCATAAAGCCGACCCGTATCATTTACAGTGACATCATTAATGGCAAGCTTCCATTTACCCGAAGAATTATCACCCGTAAAAACCGAATTAAGATTATTCCCCGGCTTTATTACCGGAGCAAATGAAACGTATCTGCCGGACACAATTGAGCTGTCAGCTTCATCATTAAGTATCGTCACCATGTTATCAGAATTTGTTACCAGAGTATTCCCCGACGGAAGCATATTCACAACATCTCCGTTTGGACCGGTAAGAGTTACTGAAAGATTTTGTTCAGCTTCGTGATTGACCGCAATGAAAACATTTAAGTCTGTAATGACTTCGTTCAATGAAACGCTGAGCGTATCTTCAGTCATTAAACCGTTTGATCCTGTTGCAGGTATTCTTCTGTCCGAAGATTTTATGTAATATCCTTTTTGAAAATTCAGATTGTCAGCTCTGTTAAGAGGAGATACGGGTTGATTATTGATCACGCCGGAATGACTGAATGAAGCGCCATTGCGAAAGTAAAGACGGTTATTGCCAAAAGAATTAGACAGCAATCCGCCATCAAAATTATATGCAGCATGCAAATTAACACCCGCATTTGATTCATCAACCGATTGAAACAAAAATTCATTGATCTCATCCTGCGAGGCTGCATGAATCCAGACTCTTACTTCATCAAGAAAACCGTCAAAGTCAGCAAGGTCCGGTGTACCTCCAATGTAAAGAGAATCAGTACCATCAATTATAAAACCTTTGTCGTTTGTTCCGACTTCAACAAGCTTTCCATTAATATAAAACGAATAGATCCCTGTCGGACCGTCAAAAACGAATGCGACATGAGACCATTGATTCAAAGGAACAACATCATCAGTAGTGAAAGTATTGATGTTGTTAATTGAAGCGCCGGGCATTCCATCGGTTAATCTTAACGCGAAATCAGAGATCTTTCCATCGGTAGATCCTTTTTGAATTATCACATTTGTTTTATCAAACGACCGCGGATATATCCATGCCTGTAAAGTGAGTTGATCTGAAGGAGAAAATACGGGAGCATCGGCTGCTGCCATATATTCATCACTTCCATTTAACTCGACACATTCATTAATGCTGATCGTCTGCAAAGGTCTGTTGCTCAGATCAACAGCAGTGACACCGCGGTTAAAACCGTTGTTGCTGTTTTCTGACCAGTCGGTCAGTGAAAAATCCGAACCCAGCGCATCATCATCCTGAAATGAAATAGACATTACAAGTCCTGCGTAAATACCGCTGCTTGTTCCAAGTGATGTTCTTCTGTATCTGCTTACTTCAGTCGAACTTAAATTTGTATTCCATACTCTTACTTCATCGATCAGTCCGAGAAAAGGACTGTTAAGACCCTTGCCGATCAAAAGCGAATCTGCATTCGCAGTCGGCACAGCGCCTGCAACAGTCGCCGAAGTATCAAGAGAGCCGTTAATATAAATGCTGAAGAGACCGCTTCCGGAATTATATGTTGCAGCGACATGTGACCAGTTGCCGCTTGTTACTGAAGTCTTTGAGGTAAGACGGGTAATTCCGTTAGTTCTTACCGCAACTCTTCCGGCAGCTATGGTTGAAGACAATCTAAGATCATATCTCGGACTTGTTCCTTTGCCAACAATGATAGGAATGGATGGAGTGTTTATATCGTTAGGCATTATCCAGGCTTCGAGTGTGAAGCTGCCTGTGATGTCAAGTGAAGCTGAACTTGGTACGGCGATATAGCTTGTTGAGACACCGGCAAAGGAACCTGCCTGATTCCAGAACATCTGTGCATTTGAAGATTTACCTGTGAAAATTATTACTGCGAACAATATGAGTATATAAAATTTGGTTTTCATTTTATTTGTAAGTTAAAATTGTTTTAAAATTTTCGTATTAGAATTAAAGAAGAAACCTCACAAGTTATTCACCTGTGAGGTTTTATTATTTTATTTTAATAAGATCATTTTCTTAATGTCGGTGAATCCTTCGCTTTCTAGTTTATAGTAGTAAACACCGGAAGACAGTTCTGCTGCATTAAACAGGACATTGTGACTGCCTGCTTCTTTGAATTCATTTATTAATGTTGATACAAGTCTTCCTGAAATGTCATACACTTTTATTGTAGTAAATGCTGATGAAGGCAATTCGAAATTAATTGTTGTTGCAGGATTGAATGGGTTTGGTGAATTTTGTTTCAGTGAATATTTAACCACGTCCTTTTTATCCGAATCTTCATTGCCTTCTGCCGGTGCTGAGCTTGTTCCCAAACAAAGTACGGTTCTTGTTGTAGGTGGATTGACCTGTGTTACACCCCTGGTTATGTCCAGCCGCTGAATTCTGGCAAGGTTAAACGAATCAAGCTTGTGAACATTATTAATATAAGGAGTGGTCATTGAGTCATTGCATGTTGCTCCTGAAACATTGCCGGTGGAGTTGACTCTCCATAGGAACGGATCACTGTTGACGCCTGCTCTTATTGTATGACCTGTCACAGCGTATCCAGCAACAGTAGTTCCTGTGATAGAATTTACAAGATCATATCCTGCGTCAGTAGGATTTCCTGCGTCCCATATCCTTCTCCACTGAGCCGGTCCGCCTGCAGTTGATATCTTCATTATAAAAGCGTTTGGTGAACCAAGTGGTGAAGCAACTCTTTGTGTACCTGCAATTACTAAGTTAGTACCGTCAAGAACAATTGACTCGCCTTCTTCGATGAGACCGGTCGTTCCGTAAGTTCTTGACCAGACTACACCGCCGGCTGAATTAACACGAAGCACAACAACATCTCTCTGATTTGAACTGTAAGTATTTGTTGATCCGACAACAACAAATCCCCCGTCGGTCATAGGGATAATTTTTTTCGGTTCACTGTTCGGATAAAAATTTGAAGCAGGCAGCTGGAACCGGTAAACTTTCTTCCAGATAACAGCACCTGCATAAGAAAGCTTTACGATCATGATATCGTACACATTTGCATTACCTGAAAAGAAATTTGTTTTCACAGCGAGTCCGTAGACACCACTTACCGGCTGAAAGCAAATAGACGTTGCTTCTTCCTTTGATAGTCCGCCTCCGACATAAACCGATGACCAGTTCATTGCACCTGCAGCGTTATACTGTGTTGCCAGGATCTTATTTCTGTTAAAGCCAACAGTAATGTTTGATTCCATGTATCCTGCGAGTCCCATTACGTTAGCAGGGTCGATCACTATCTGATTATATGAACTGTTAAGACTGTCAAAGGTGCATCTTGAAACCATCAGATTACAGTTCTTATCAAGCTTCATAATGGTAGCTTTCTTTTTGAAAGGTGAATTTATGTTTGATGTATATCCGGTAAGAAAGTAACCGCTGTCAAGATTAGTCTGAATGACTGAGAAACATTTGTCATCCTGAGCCGAGCCGAGGACTCGTGAACAGTCAATGGTTCCGTCCTGTCTTAGTTTAAGAAATGACCAGTCATAGCTTCCGATGCAGGATGGATTCTGATAAGTATAACCGGCGATCGCGTAGCCCTTGTCGATACGGTTGATTATCGATCTTCCGTAGTCCTGTCCCGAAGCTCCGCAAGAAAAATTGTAATGACTGATCTGATGCTGTGAAAATGAATTTTTGAAAGTAAAACTAAATGCAGTAAGAATTATGAAGAAGCTTACTGATTTCAAGATGTTGGTTAAGTGTTTCATTTTTTTTCTCCTGTTAAATTTTGTTTTGTAAAGAGTTAATTAAAAATTTCTATACAAAATTACGCAAGACAGGCATAGCCGTTCAATCAAACAATTTCAAAATTGTATCAGGAATCGGGGAGCAAATTATTTAATAATTCAAGGTAATGTTTTATTTTTGGAGAAAATTTGAAGGATTTTGCGAATGGTAGTGTAGCGGATTCAATTATCAATTATCAATGATCAATGATCAATTATTATCAATCCTTGACGTCAAGTGTACCACATTAAAAAAGCCGGAGGGATAATCCGGCTTTTATTTTGAAATAAATTTTGTCTAAGTTATTTTAAAATTGATAATTGATGATTGATAATTGATAGTTGATAATTGATAGTTGATAATTGATAGTTGATAATTGATAATTGATAATTGATAGTTGATAATTGATAATTGAT
>JAWXBH010000188.1:0-10932 GCA_034439935.1 bacterium | reverse complement strand
ATATCACCCCTTCGGGGTTATAAAAGACTTTATGACAATGTATCTATAACAATTTCATCCCTTCGGGATTATATTATTATTCATAATTCTTTGAAAATTTTTAAATATTTCGTAACCCTATTCTTAAATATAGATTTTATACTTCAAACGTTTTGGACGAATTTGCCTTATGTTGGGATGAGATAAATTAAATTAAATTGTTAATACTTTCTGAATTGGATAAATTGTCAATCAATAATTAAAAGAGCAGAATAAGAGAACTTCAGTCAGGTCAAACCTCAGTCACGCTTTTTCTCTCCCGGTCATTCACCATTTAATTAATCTAAAAAATTAAATCATAAAATATTTATGTGCGGTATTGTTTGCGTTTTCAGTAATAGTGATGCTAATGAACTTCGTCAGAACATTCTTGAAATGTCAAAGAAGGTACGTCACAGGGGACCGGACTGGTCAGGCATTTACTGCGGTGATAATGTTATATTCGCTCACGAACGGCTTGCGATAGTTGACCCGAAGTCAGGACGTCAGCCAATTTACAGCGAAGATAGAAAACTTATTCTCGCAGCCAACGGTGAGATATACAATCATAATGAATTAAGGAAAGAAGTAGGGGATTATAAATTTCTTACCGAATCCGATTGTGAGATCATCCTCGCTCTTTACAGAAAGAAAGGCGTCGGATTTCTTGAAGACCTTAACGGCATATTCGCCTTTGCTTTATACGATGAAAAAAATGATGCCTACCTGATTGCACGCGATCATATCGGAATCATACCGCTCTATATGGGTTGGGATAAGTCGGGCAATTTTTATGTCGCTTCCGAGCTGAAGGCACTTGAAGGTATTTGTAATAAGTTTCAGGAATTTCTGCCGGGACATTATATATACAGCAAGGAAGGTCCTGAATTAAAGAAATGGTACAAGCGTGACTGGAATGAATTTAACAATGTTGAAAATAATATTTCAGATATTAATGAATTAAAGGATTCTCTTGAAAAGGCAGTTCACAGGCAACTGATGTCGGACGTTCCTTACGGTGTGCTTTTATCCGGAGGGCTTGATTCGTCAATCATTTCCGCTGTAACAAAAAAGTTCGCGGCGAAAAGGGTAGAGTCTGATGACAAGCAGCAGGCATGGTATCCACAGCTTCACTCGTTCGCTATCGGACTTGAAGGCTCGCCGGATCTTACCGCAGCTAAGAAAGTTGCAGAGCACATCGGCTCGGTTCATCATGAAATTCATTTTACGATCCAGGAAGGACTCGACGCTATCAATGATGTTATCTACCACCTTGAAACTTATGACGTGACAACTGTCCGCGCCTCAACTCCGATGTATCTTCTCGCGCGGGTAATTAAATCAATGGGAATTAAGATGGTGCTCTCAGGTGAAGGCGCTGACGAAATATTCGGCGGCTATCTTTATTTTCATAAAGCTCCCGATGCAAGATCATTTCACGAGGAAACTGTCCGCAAGCTCGGCAAGCTTCATCTTTATGATTGCCTTCGTGCAAATAAATCACTTGCCGCCTGGGGTGTCGAAGGACGTGTGCCTTTTCTTGATAAGGAGTTTATGGATACGGCGATGAACATTAATCCAAAAGATAAAATGGCGGGTGAAGGTAAAATGGAAAAATGGATACTTCGAAAAGCATTTGAGGAATATCTTCCAGATGAAATCACATGGAGACAGAAAGAGCAGTTCTCCGATGGTGTGGGATATAGTTGGATCGATACTCTTAAGGCAGTCGCCGAAAAAGAGGTTACCGATGAAATGCTTGCCAATGCAAAGTTCAGATATAATATCAATCCGCCAATGACGAAAGAAGAATACCGTTACAGGACGATCTTCAGTGAGCACTTTCCTTCCGACTCCGCGGCGGGCTGTGTACCATCGGTAAAATCAGTCGCCTGCAGTACTCCTGAAGCCCTTGCTTGGGACGCTTCATTCAGAAACGCAAATGATCCCTCGGGAAGAGCCGTGAAGTCAGTTCATAAGGAAGGATACAAGTAGACAATTATCAATTATCAATTATCAATGATCAATGATCAATGATCAATGATTGACTTTCGACTTTATAAAACTTTCGACTTTATAGACTTTCAACTTAATTCAGCGGACCGAGGTGAAGAAATATTCCGATAAGAATTATCACACCCAGCGCGCTTATAAGTATGGCAGCAATAAAGGGAAGTGATAACCTTTTTTTTAACTCCGGAATATGCAGATCGTTTAGTACCTGATGATGCTGAATTGATGCTGCGATCAGAAAGATCGTTCCGAGGATGACAAGTGACAATCCGAAATTCTGCGCGGCTTCTCCATTGCTGTCAGATGTAAGATCATCTTTATTCAGGTCAGTGAAGAATTTATATATAGTGAATCCAAAGCTTATCATTGATAACGACGTCCTTACCCATGCCATTAATGTTCTTTCCTGTGCAAGAATGGTCCTCTGGTACGCTAGAAGATCGGATTCAGGTCTGACGATAACAAGCGGTGGAGTTTTTTTTGATTCTTTCATATAAATTTTTTTAGCTGATGATTTTTTGAAATGAAGTGAAATTAAAATTATCGTTATAAAATAATAAATACGTTTTTAAATAACAGTTTAGTAGAGTACCAAAATACTCCGCAGTCGCGAATTTCGTAAATTTGTTCTACGACTACCTTCTGAGGTTTCACGTTTGAGGTTTGACTTTGATTAGGCATTGTCGTCCAAAATGTTTTTGAAAAATTTAAATAATTTAAAATTCAATCTGTTTTGGTAATATTTTTGCACCAATATCGAATCTTTAAAATCAACCTTTAAATAACCTTGAAAGATATACTTATGTTGTCCAAAATAAATTTATGTTAATTCTGTTTTTAAAATTAGTGATAATATTTCTAATTCGTGATCATTCGTGAAATTCGTGGCAAGTTTTTTCCTTAGTTGGACGGATGTGGTTACTGAGGTCGTAAAATACTTTTAAATTCCTTGTTACTTCTTTTGTATTTAAGTAATTTTATCGTTTCCAAATAAAATATTGAAATTGGATTTAAAGCTAAACGATTTAGACAACTCTAAGAAAGAGCTGCAGGCGGAGGTTTCTTACGAAGAACTTGCTCCTCACTTCGAAAAAGCTCTCGAAAGCTACAGAAAAAAAGCAATTATCCCCGGCTTCCGCAAAGGTAAAGCCCCCCTTAAGATGATCAAAAAACTTTACGGTGAAGGTATTGAATTCTCGTCTCTTGAAGATGTGATCAATGAAATTTTTCTTCAATACATAACCGATGAAAAGCTTGACATTTTAAGTAAAGGCGCGATTACAGATATCGATTATAAACCGAAGGAAAAACTTAATTTCAAGATCGAGTTTGATGTTATGCCTGTCATTAAGGTCAGTGATTATAATGGTCTGGAGCTTACTCAAACAAAATATGTAATTGATGACTCAATGGTCGAAGACGAAATTCATTATCACAAACAGCGTGGAGCTACTTATGAAATGGACGGTGTTGCTTTGGATGATAATTACGTTATCACTGTTGATCTTCAGAATCTTGATCCCGAAGGTAACATTCTGATCGGTCAGTCATCCAAGGATATGAAGATCTCTCTTAATAATCCTTCGATCTATCCCGAATTCAAGGAAGGTTTCAAAGGCATTAAGGAAGGTGAAGTAAGGATCATTGATTCAAAGAATGCTGACGGCGGTCCGAAGAAAGTTCAGATAACCTGTACAAAGATCGAAAAGATCATTCAGCCGGAAATGAATGAGGAGTTTTTTATGAAAGTTACCGGTAAGGATGACATTAAAACTGAGGATGAGTTCAAAGCTGAGATCAGGATCGAACTCGAAAAGATCTACAACGGTATCTCTGACAGAAAGCTTCACACTGATGTCATCAGTGAAATGATAAAGCAGAACGATGTTCCTGCACCTGACAGATACGTTGATATTTTCCTGAATGGAATAGTTGAGGACTATAAGCATCAGTTTCCAAAGCATCAGTTCCCGAAGGAGTTCAATGTTGAAGATTTCAAAAAAGAAAGACGTGTAGACGCAATTCTTCAGGCGAAGTGGTATCTGATAAGAGATAAGATCATTGAATCCGCAAAGCTCGAAGTGAACGAGGATGATTATAAAAAAATCGCAGCGGATAACGCTTCAAAATATAATATTCCCGAAGATAAGCTTATTGAAGCCTACAAGGAGAATGATGATGTTAAGCTGAAGATCCTTAATGATAAAGTTATAGACCTCATAATTTTAAAAGCAAAAATAAAGGATGTCGAAGAAATTGTAAAAAGGGAAGAGAAAGATTAGTTGAAAGTTGAAAGTTAAAAGTTGAAAGTTTAAAGTTAAAAGTTTAAAAAAAAATTAAAATCATGCATTATACAGATATTATTAAGAGAAACGAAAATTTTATTAACAACGGATTAAATAATATCAACAGTCAGCTTGTGCCTATGGTTGTTGAACAGACCTCCAGAGGCGAAAGAGCTTATGACATTTACTCAAGACTCCTGAAGGAAAGAATAATTTTTCTTGGAACGGCTATCTATGATGAAATGGCGTCGCTCATTATTGCGCAATTGCTGTTTCTTGAATCTGAAGATCCGGATAAGGATATTATGATCTACATTAATTCACCGGGAGGAAGTGTTACAGCCGGACTCGGTATCTACGATACAATGCAATACATAAGACCTGACATTACTACAATGTGTGTAGGTATGGCAGCATCTATGGGACAGCTTCTGCTTACCGGCGGCGCGGCAGGAAAAAGGATAGCGCTTCCGCATTCAAAGATACTTATGCATCAGCCGTGGGCTAGCGGACTTGGCGGTCAGACAACAGACATTCTTATTCATGCCCGTGATATGGAAAAAACAAGAGAGACGCTTTTCAAAATTACAGCACAGCATTCAGGGCAACCAATCGAAAAAGTTATGCTGGACGCAGAGCGTGATAACATCATGACGCCCGAGGAAGCGAAGAAGTACGGATTGATCGATGAGATTCTTTTACACAGGGAAAAGAAAGAAAAAAAATAATCAGAGCAAGCATCTTATCATAGCAGATTTATATTCAGTAAAATTAAAATAAGTAGATGGATTTTAAATTAACTAACCGCATATTCGCAGCGTTTGTATTTTTATTTTCAACGATTGTATATGTAATGACGGTTCAGCCAACGTTCTCATTCTGGGACTGTGGTGAGTTTATTGCCAGCGCCTACACTCTTTCAATACCACATCCTCCGGGCGCGCCTTTCTTCACATTGATGGGAAGGATATTCACAATGTTCCCGACAGCCGCGGACATCGGACTGAGAGTAAATTATCTTTCGGTAATCAGCAGCTCGCTTTGTGTATTATGTCTTTACCTTATCTCAACTAAAGTCATAAGAAACTGGACAGGAGTTCCGAAATCAACTTATGATGTGTTGCTTATCTGCGGTTCTTCCGTGATCGGTGCATTATCTTATGCATTCAGTGAATCATTCTGGTTTAATGCTCTCGAAGGCGAAGTTTATGGAATGGGTACTTTTCTTATCGGACTGTCGATGTATACTCTGATGGTTTGGTGGGAAAGATCAGATGAGCCGGGTAGTGATAAATATTTATTGCTTGTCGCTTATATAGTGGGCTTATCAATTGGTATCCATCTGCTTGTTGCACAGTGTATTTTCCTTGCAGGCTTATTTTTCTATTTCAAAAGATACGAATATTCACCGAGATCACTTGCGATCGCCTTCGGACTTTCAACTGTAGCGTTCTTCATAGTTTATCCCGGTATTGTAAAAAAGTTTCCGTCCCTTATGTCCGGAAGTATGATGATCGGTGTCTTACTGGTCGGTCTTATAATTTTTGGTATCTATTATGCAAGACAGAAGATGAACCCGATACTGAGTTTACTGACACTTTCACTGTTCCTTATAATTTTAGGTTACTCTACTTATGTCTCAATTCTTGAACGGGCAAATGTTACAAACTTACCTTTAAATGAAAATACACCTAACGATATAGAAAAATTATTATCATATCTTAACCGTGAACAGTATGGTCAGCAGCCCTTAGTCTTGCCGAGACGTTATTCACAGGAGCCGCAGCATCAGGCAATTTATACAAAGTATTCAAGTGATATGGAGTTTTTGTGGAAGTATCAGATCAATCACATGTTCAATCGATACTGGTTTTGGAACTATATCGGAAGAGCAGGGCATAATCAAAACGATGGAGTCGACTTTAAGCAATTCTGGGCTATACCATTTATACTCGGTATGTTCGGATTGTTCTATCAGTTTAAAAAAAACTGGAAGCTCGCGTTCATTTTCCTGATGATGTTCCTTATGATGGGAATTGTGACCGCGCTTTATCAGAATCAGCAGGAGCCGCAGCCCCGGGAACGGGACTATTTCTACGTGGGCGCATTTATGGCTTTCTCATTGTGGATAGGGATAGGTGTTGCCGGATTGATTGAGATCATTTCTGAAAAGATGAATAAGAAATCGCTGATGGCAGTGTGTTCGGTTGTGCTGATTGTTTCCTTTGCTGCTGTTCCGATTAACATGCTTGTAAAGAATTATCATTACCAGGATCGCAGCGGTAATTATTTACCTTTTGATTATGCATACAATATTCTGCAGAGTCTTGACAAGGATGCTATACTTATTACCAACGGTGACAACGATACATTCCCGCTTTGGTGTATTCAGGCAGTTTATGGAATCCGAACGGATGTCCGCATAATCAATCTTTCACTTGCGCAGACAGACTGGTACAATCTTCAGCTAAAAAATGAAAGACCTTACGGTGCCCTTACTGTTCCGATGTCGTTTACCGATGCGCAGCTTAAAAAGCTTCAGCCCGTTCAGTGGGATGAAAAGAAACCCGTATCTTATGATATTCCTGTGACAGCTTATCCGGATTCAATGCGAAACATGGCAAACCTTCCTACAAAGATCACGACAACCATTGCACCGACCATTCGTCAGCAGTCAGGTACACAGGTCATTACAGCTTTAAAGGCAAACGACCTTTTATTAATTGATGTGATAAAAGCGAACAAGTGGGAAAGACCTTTCTACTTTTCAATTACAGTAACCGAAGATAATTATGTGGGTCTTGGTGACTATCTTGTGATCGAAGGTATGGCTCAAAGACTTGTTCCATTCAAAACAAATATAGGAACTGGTGAAGCGATGGATATGAATGTCATGAGAAAATCTCTGTTTGATAATCCTTCTGAACCTTCAAAAACACCGCAATATGGTTTCAGATTCAGAGGACTTAATAACAAGAGTATTTTTTACAATGAAGATCAGACAAGAATGGCTCAGACATACAGGACTGTCTTCTTAAGACTTGCATATAACTATGCAGCGGACTCATCCAAATTTAAGGAGACGGATGAAGTTCTTGCCAAAATGGAACAAGAGATCCCGCTGGCGAATATTCCTGTAGATTACCGGATTGAGTACGACATTGCAATGCTGTATAACAAGATCGGTAACAAAGCAAAGTTTGATGAGCTTTCAAATGATATAATAGTACGCGCTGAAGAAGAACTTAAATCAAATCCGGAAGTCAGTCAGAATTATTATAATCCCTACAGAATTCTGCTTGATGTTTATGAAGTAAAGGGTGAATATCAGAAAGCCCTTGAGCTTCTGAACCGGCTGTCAGCGATGAGTCCGAACGATCCGAATGTAAAGCAAAAGATGGAATCCATTAAACAAAAAATGAATAATCCTTCCGGAAAATAATTTTAACCGGCGGCAGATAAATTAATATGTCTTCCGCCGTTAATTTTTTATGGCTAAGAAAACAATCATAAAGCAAAATGCCCCTCTTAAAAAATCATCAGATAATACAAATATAATCATTGGTCTTCTTGTTGCTCTCTCCGTTTTTTTTGTAATAATCTGCATCAACAATAAATTCATACAGGATGATGCTTTCATAAGCTTTCGTTACATCCAGAATTTTGTTAACGGGAACGGTCTTGTATTCAATATAGGAGAAAGAGTTGAGGGGTATACAAATCTGCTCTGGGTGCTCATCCTTAGTGTGTTTGTATCCATGAAAATTAACGTTGAAAACATATCGCAGATACTCAGTGTGCTGTTCGGAGTGGCTGTGATTTATATGACGTATTTACTTTCCGGACTGATAAGTATTAGGGAAAATCTTAAGGGAAATAAAAAAATTAAATCTGATGATAATGATACTCAGGTAAATTATTTCAATCTGATTCCTTCTGTAATGCTGGTCTTTACAGGTTCATTTATTTTCTGGGCTGTAAGTGGTATGGAAACTACAATGTTCATTACTTTCTGTCTGCTTGGAATATATTTTTATGTAAAAGGAAGAAACTCTGACGCTGTGAATTATAAATTTCCGTTGTTCATAGTACTTGCAACTCTCACACGTCCTGAAGGTCTTTATTTCTTCGGACTGATCATGATTCACAAGCTTTTCATTTCAATAAAAGAAAAAAAATCAGAAGGCATTAAAGATTTCTTCTCAAAGAATAATATTCTTTCTTATCTTGTGTTTATTATTCCCGTGATCTTATATTTCGTGATCCGGTATTCATATTACGGATATCTTTTTCCGAATACATTTTACGCAAAGACCGGCTCGTCATCAGTTTACTTAAATGCAGGTTTAGAATACTTTGAAAAATTCTTTACCACATATATGCTTTACGGGGTCGTTCTTCTGCTGCCTTTATATCTGCTGAAGAAGAAGGAAAATTTTTTTGAAATATCATTATTTTATATACTGATCATACCTTTTATTCTGTATGTAATATATGTCGGCGGCGACGTTCTCAAGCAAAACAGATTCTTCCTTCCGGTTCTTCCGTTGATCTATATTCTTTTTGCAAAGCTGCTTACTGAAATTTATTTTATAATTAAAAATAAATTCAGCCGGTCATTTGCTTTTGCCGCAGTGTTCATTGTTTCAGGTATTATCTGCTTTTATTATTACAGCTCGCAAAAGGAAAATCTTGACAAGGACATTGCCAGTGAGAACGGGCTTGTCGATAAGATGAAGATCTCGGGTAACTGGTTTAAATCAAAGCAGCAGCAGCTCGGACGTCCGCTTACTATCGCGGCTACAACCATAGGAGCAGTATCATACTTTGCAGGTTCCGATGTTAATGTTATTGATCTTCTCGGTCTTACGGATAAAGAGATCGCTCATAATCCGAAATTAATTCCGGAGATTTCCGCGGGTGAATACGGATGGAAAGAAAGGAAGTATAACGCTGACTATGTAATGTCTCGTGATCCTGATTATATTTATTTCTCCACCGGCATAAAGCCAAGCGCCTATGGTGAAAGAGCTCTTTACACAACGGAAGAGTTTATGAAATATTATTATCCCTATTATTATTCCGATAAGGCAAACAGCTTTACCGATGTTGTCTATAAAAGGAAATCCGATGATGAAGCGAAAAATGTGAAATGGGAATTTCCGGGTAATCCGAATTATAAGAATATTTATGTGAACATGTTCAATCAGGCAATGAATACTTCCCGTGATAAGACCAAAGGTCAGGTTGCGATGAATGAGTTCAGGCAGTCTATGGAAATCGGTCCTGCCGGCTTCGGTCTTCCTTATCAGTATATCGGAGATATTTATCTTCAGCAGGGAAAGAAAGAGCAGGCAATTGAAAGCTATAAAAAAGCTGTGGAGCTGAATGAACATAATGTCCTTGCAAATTACCAGTTGTATCAGTTGTATAGTGAGAAAGGTGATACTGCTAATGCAATGCTCAGCATTGATCTAGTAAAGAAATACAACCCTGAAATTCTCCGTTAAATGAAAATTCTTGTCAACGCACTTTCCGGCAACGGAGATGCTCTGATGTTTTCTCCTTCCTTAAGACTATTAAAAGAAAAAATTCCTTCGGTCCATATCGATATGCTTGTAATGTACAAATCCGTAATGGAGATGTATAAGCCAAGTCCCTTCATTGATAATATTCATTTTATCGATTTTATGAAGCAGTCTAAATTTAAATCACTTTCTGAAGTAAGGAATCTCAGGAAGAATGACTATGATTATTCGGTCAATGTCTATCCTGCAAACCGTACCGAATATAATCTGGTAAATGCTTTTCTCGGTGCAAAGAAAAAGATCGCTCATCACTATTTGCATACCGGTCTTGCAAGAGCTGAATTTCTGAATGATATTCTTATTGCGGAGATAAAGGACAGGCATAATGTGCTTCAGAATCTTGATCTTATAAAGCCGATCGCGAATGTCACTGATGATGAAGCAGGCGTAATGGAAATTTTTATCAGCGATGAACATAAGATCAAAGCGGCAAACTGGAATTCAGAGATCAATTCAGATGATAAAGTACTTATTGGTTTTCATCCGGGCTCGTCAGTACTTAAGAACCATATTCATAAACGATGGAATAAAGGTAAGTTCGCAGAACTTGGTAACCGTCTGATGAAGGATCTTAACGCGAAGATACTTTTGTTTGGAAATGAATTCGATCTGAATAATGAAATTAATGATATGATGAACGGAAGGGGAGTGATCGCTTCAACTTCCGACTATATGGATTCAGTTGCCCGTATGCAGTATTGTAAGCTTTTCATCTCAAATGATACGGCATTCATGCATTCGGCTGCTGCTCTCGGCATACCAACAGTTGCGATATTCGCTTACACAAATTATAAGGAGCTGTATCCCTGGAAAACAAAACATATTATTATTCGGAAAGAACTTGAGTGCAGTCCCTGCTTTTATAATTCACCAAAACCCGTAACCTGTATTTATAATGGCGAGGAAGAGTTTAAATGTATGAAGATGATAAGAACGGATGAACTTTATAAAGCAGCTTCTCAATTACTAATTACTAATTACTAATTACTAATTACTAATTACTAATTACTAATTACTAATTACTAATT
>JAWXBH010000187.1:0-13165 GCA_034439935.1 bacterium | reverse complement strand
TAATTCGTAATTTTTTATCCTCTCCTCACCTCAAAAAAACTTCTCAGTATTTCCCTGCACTGAACGTCCATAACTCCGCCCATTACATTACAATTGTGGTTCAGCGATTTATTATTTGTAACATTGAGCACGCTTCCGCATGCGCCGCTTTTCAGATCATAAGCTCCAAAGAATAGATTTTCTATCTTTGACAGCACGATCGCTCCGGCGCACATAGCGCAGGGTTCAAGTGTAACATACATCGAACACCCCGCAAGCTGCTTTGAATGAAGATATTCCGCAGCAGCGGTAATCGCGATTATTTCTGCATGCGCGGTAGGATCCTTCAGCGTTTCAACCTGATTGTGTGTCTTTGCGATTATTGAATTCTGGAAAACAATGACACATCCTACCGGAATTTCTTCCTTGTCAAAAGCTTTCTCCGCTTCCTTAAAAGCGTAGTTCATATAAATTTCATGCTGGGTCATTAAACAAAAAATTATTTTTTGATAGTATTTTTCAGACTGTCATTCTGCTGTGAACTGACTTTATTGGTCATGATCCTGATAAGCTCTTTGAAGCTTACAAATTTGTAACCAAGCTTTTTCATTTTGTAAACCTTCTCATCATATCCTGCAAACTCAGACGGAGTGAATCTTAACGAGTAGAATAAATATTTTTTACCGGCATTGGTTTTATTAATAATGTCTTCAAAGAGCAGATCGACTTTAGAATCAGTTTTTTTAAATGCAGAAAAGATGGTATCACCGTAAACGCCAAGATTATTTTTTAAGAATTCATTTGATACCAATTCATATAATTCCGGTGAGACATTCCTTCCGGTAAGGATCACACCCGAAGCAGATGAAAAGCTCAGAGAAAGAGATCTTATTTTTGACTTCAGAGATTTTTCCTTCATACCTGTATTAAAATCCGCCTGAATGTCATCATCATCACCAATTGAAAGTCCGAGCAAATAATCTTTACCTGATCCTGTAATGAGTGACTGATAATCCGCTTTGTCATTTCGAAGAGGCATCAAAACGGACAACTGTTCAGTCGAGCTCAAAATTCTTTCCGCATCTGTGATCGGTTCGGAATCAATACTGTCAAGAACTATACTAACATGAGAAGCATATCTTCGTGCGGAATCAGTGTAAATGAAATTTAGCTTTCCTGTTTGATATAGAATGCTGTCCTTCTTGGAAAAAATGCTGATAACAAGATTTTTAGTACGCGGATCTTCGGTGACTCTATCCGTGAGATTGTATTTTTGTAAAATGTTGCTGATCTCATAATTCAATTCGATCGCAGCCAGATCAACGGGTATAAGCACTTCCCTGTTAATGATAAAATCCTTCTCCTTCGTCTCTTTGCCTTTGACAACAGGTGCTTTGATCCATTCCTTTTTTATTCCGAAGGTAGACAGTACCGAATCAATGTCACGGTTTAATTTATCTTTTACATTTTCATTTGTTTGGTTTACAATTATTTCTGTCTCCATTTTTTCCGAAGACAAGTAGAAGAAAAGTAAAGCAATAAAAACTATGCAAAGTATCCCGGCTATAATAATTTTAAATTGGTTTGTCATTTACTGTAATTCATATATTGATGCCGGCTGAAACATTCATGATTATTTCCTTCGCGTTAAGAACTTTATCGGTATTCAGAACTTTAACCGCATCGTCTACATAATCTTCCTTCCTCATTCCGACAAGTATGCAGTCAACGCCTTTTACAGATTTTAAAATAAGAATCGTCTTCTGCGAAAGTGTGAGGCTTTGAAATTTTGCGTCGAGATTGACATCTATCAGATTGTGGATCACACGGCTTCTCTTTTCTGCCCGAAGCTTATAGTAGTTGCTTACAAAATTCAAAAGCTTATAGCATTCCTTTATATACCTGTTGAAAAAATCCTTTGCGTTCTCATCGGAAATTTTTGTTTCAACAAAGTTAATCAGGAAGTCGATTCTCGGAACGAACACCTGCGATACGACATCATTATAATGTTCGATGCTCCCGAAGAACTTCCAGTTCTCATCTATGGTCTTTCCAAAGTTAAGATTTTTTTTAAGTTTGAGATGCTCTTCGTCAGTCAAGTCTTCATTCGCGGTCTTTTCCGTAAGAAAATCATCTTCCATTAAAGTGACAAGCTTCATTTGTTTGATAAAATCTTTTTCTTCAAATGCTTCAGCTTTGAAATCAGCAAGCCTTACCATGCCTGTGGAAGTGATCGCGTTCAGAGGGCGGTTGATCAGCACTTTAATGCCTGATCGTTCCGAAAGTTCAAGGACGGTTTCAGTATTGTTGATCTGGTTCATTACGCTGACGGCTCCGGTTTCAAAGAGATTAAAAGGAAGCTGAATGAATTTGAAATGATTGTCGTCTGAGATTGAATTGGCTATGTTGATGATACGTTCAAGCGATGTGAATTCATAATTATCGGAGTAATCAGGAAAAGTATTCGATGAAATGCCGTATGATTTTATTATCCCTTCCTTTACCTTGTCTTCAAGAAATACAAATGCTTTTCGGATTCTTTCATAATAAATTTCACGCGCATCACTAATGCTGACTCCGTCTCCCTTTTCCCACTTCAAATAATACTCCGGATTATGAAGCAGATAGACATCTGCATAATTTTGTTTAAGTCTTCCAAGCTGAGACCTGATCTGATCCTCCAAAAACTCCGGCTCAATGCAATGCCAGAGCCCTTCTGATAACTCCACTACCTCTTTGAAACCGGCACCATCAGTTTTCAACTTTAATGCATTGCGATAATTTTGTCCCTGGATATAACCGCCTTTTGTGACAAGAATTATTTCATCTCTTATAATTTTATTTTCTGAGATCAGATCATTGAGAACATTCCCTACAAGCGTTTCACTTCGCCCGTCAGTATAATTAGCTGAAGTATCTATTACATTAACTCCACTGAGCAATGATCTGCTTAGCGCGTCGTAATGGTCCTTAAAATTATAATCAACTCTGTAACATCCAAATCCAATTGATGAAAGCTTCATTTATTTTTTTGAAAGCAAATTAATTATATTAATGTCCGATAAAAAGTCTATTGAAATAATGTATTTATAATTTGATTCAGTTAAGTTACTTTTGAAAAACCAAAAACGTCTGTTGGAAATAAATAAAGAGGAGTTGTTTGAAACTCCGGCTTTTGATAAGCTATGGAATTACAGCGGTCCGGCTGAAACAGAAAAAAAATTCAGGGATATTCTGCCTGAGATAAAATCAACAAAAGATGTTTCCGCATATCTTCAGTTGTTGACTCAGATCGCACGCACCCTTGGACTTCAGAAAAAATTTGATGAAGCCGACAATATCCTTGATGAAGCCGAACCTCAGTTAAGCGAAGAACAATACATTGCAAAAATAAGATATGAGCTTGAACGCGGCAGGATCCTTAATTCATCACGCAAAAAGGATAAAGGCAAAGAACATTTTCTGAAAGCGTATGAACTTGCATTAAAGCATAAACTGGATTTTTATTCGATCGATGCGGCTCACATGCTTGGGATAATTGAAACTGCTGAAGATTCCTTAAAGTGGAATGAAACCGCCATGAAAATTGCCGAAGAGTCTGATAACGCAAGAGCACGCAAATGGCTCGGTTCATTGTACAATAATAACGGATGGACTTATCATGACATGAAAAATTATGATAAGGCGATGGAGCTTTTTGAAAAAAATGTTGAGTGGCATACCGAGAATAATAAAGTTAAGGAAATGATAATTGCCAAGTGGTGTGTTGCACGAACTTTGAGATCGATGAATAAGATCGATGAAGCCTTAAAGAGCCAGCAGGATGTGCTTGATGAAGCATTGCAAAAAGGAATTACTGATAATGGCTACACGTATGAAGAGCTTGGTGAATGTTTTCTTCTGAAAGGTAATAAGGAGGAGGCGGCGAAAAATTTCAGGGTGGCTTATGACGAACTTTCACAAGATACCTGGCTTGCGGAATACGAGAAAGAAAGACTTGAGCGCATTAAAGAACTTTCAGAAGTAAATTGAAATTTGGTAACCGGTTTCAGCTTGTAAATCCCCTGCATGCTTAAAACTTTTTAACACTTCACTTTTTAAAAATATTTATTCAAATAAACATTATGATCATGTCTTCAAAATTAACTCCCGAGGAAACGAAAAATATTGAACAGGAACTTGCCGGCATTGAAAAAAATATAGAAACACTCAGAAAGAAAAAAATAGAGCTGAATTCTAAGCTGGCTGAAATGGATGTTAAAGATTATACACTGAAAGACAGGGAAGGAAAAGATGTAAAGCTTTCTGAAATGTTCAGAGATCAAAATTATCTCATCCTTGTACATAACATGGGCAAGGGATGTTCATACTGCACGATGTGGGCTGATGGCTTTAAAGATACTTACAAAGAGATCGCAAAGAAGGCACCTTTTGTACTTGTATGTCCCGACACTCCTGAAGTTCACAAGCAGTTCGCCGATGCGCATGGCTGGAATTATCCTACGTATTCAGCAGCAGGAACTGATTTTATCTTTGACATGGGCTACGATTTTATAAAAGAAGGAAAGCATAATTACTGGCCGGGAGTATCTGTTTTTGAAAAGTTAAAGGATGGCAGCATTAAAAGAGTGGCTAAGGATTACTTTGGTCCCGGAGATTTTTACTGCAATATCTGGCACTTTCTTGACCTGCTTCCGACTGAAGACATCGATGTAAATTCATAAATTATATTGTCAGGCAGGGTGACCCAAAATGATCGTTTAGGTTAACTCCTTTCGGTTCCTAACCGGACAAATGCCTGACAATTTTTTTTTACTCATCTTTCGTAAACAACAAGGTTCAATTTTATGGAAAACCCTGTTTCACATCATCTGGAAAAACAATATTTAATGAGCCTTGAATGGATAAATGAAAACATTAATGCTTTGACAGACGACGAGTACCGCATGGAGCTGTCTCCGGGGAGAAATCACGGTGTGTGGCTGCTTGGACATCTTATTGTATCAGATGACGATCTTTCGACTTTTTTAGGAAAGGGTCCTTTGCTTTATCCCCAGTATGCAGAAATGTTCGGACAGAAAAGTAAACTATCGGTGCCTGAGAATTATCCTGCTGTATCAGTGTTGAAGGAATGCTGGGAAAAAGTTTGTGAAAAAAATAAAAAAATATATTCCGGATTGACCGACAATGAACTCAATGAGCCTCATGCATTGATTGAAAATATTCAAACAGATTACTTTAAAACAAAGGACAGAGTAATAATTGCTTGGCATTTCCATCAGCTTTATCATACCGGACAGCTCGCAGTTCTTGTTTCAAGAGCAGGTAAAAACAAATATTAATTTTAAAGCGAAGTTCAATTCCCTGATTTGCAAAAAAACAATTTCATAAATAACTGGAAAAATTATTTTTTAACCGGCTCAAACAAAACTGAATTTGTAGTAACGGTAATAGTTCTTGTTGCTGCCGTAACTGCTTTAAGCAGATTCCTACTGTTCAATGAAAGCCGCACCGGCGCTGTCCTGAATGACCCTGTCTTAAACAGCTTCAACGCGGTTAGTTTAAATTTTGTTGTTTTTTTTGCCATCTATTCCTCTCTGGTGATCGGACTTATAGCATTCAGCTTTCATCCTGAACAATTGATGACAGCATTTCAGACTTACACTCTTTTGATCTTGTTAAGAATGCTGGCAATGTACGTTATACCGCTTGAGCCGCCTGCAAACACAATTGACCTACAGGATCCTGTTGTTTTTCTGATCGGAACAGGGCAAAAAATTACGAAAGATCTTTTTTTCTCCGGACATACTTCCACAGCTTTCTTGCTGTTTCAGGTTGCAAAAAACAAATTCCTCAAATCATACTTTCTGCTTGCAACGGTCACTGTTGGTGTGAGTGTCATACTGCAAAAAGCGCACTATACGATCGATGTACTGGCAGGAATAATTTTCTCTTATGCATCGTATCAATTAATCAAATCATTCAGGAAAACTTTTTTAAACAAATCAGATTAATGAAGAAAAGAATAAACATTTCATCCGGTGCAAAGTGGGAAGACATAGTCGGCTACAGCAGGGCTGTCAGGATCGACGGCATGGTTTCGGTTTCAGGCACGACTTCGGTGGACGGTGATACTGTCATTGGCGAAGATAATTTTTACTTGCAGACAAAAACTATATTAAGAAAGATAGAACATTCATTGAATGAAGCCGGAGCAAAATTACAGGACGTAATTCGAACAAGAATTTATGTGACTGATATTACAAAATGGGAAGAGGTCGGTAAGGCACACGGTGAATTTTTTAAAGATGTTAAACCTGCAACATCGATGATACAGATATCAGCATTGATCGATCCAAAGATGCTTGTGGAAATTGAGGTTGATGCAGTAATAGGCAGATAATAAATTTTAGTAATTATATGAATCACCTTTTATTTAATCCAGTTTAACCAACTTAACAAAATTAACTATATAGATATTTTTAATAAACTGTAGTAAGTTTAAAAAAAAATCTAAAGGAGAGAAAATGTTACAGTCATTTAATTTCAAAAAATGGATCGAGGAGAACAGACATCTTTTAAAGCCGCCTGTCGGAAACAAATGCATGGTTGACGGTGACCTTATAGTGATGGTTGTCGGCGGTCCTAACGCGAGAAAGGATTATCACTATGAAGACGGCGCTGAATTTTTTTATCAGGTCGAAGGTGATATCATCGTAAAGGTAATTGAAGACGGGAAGCCGAAAGACGTTCACATTAAAGAAGGTGAAATGTTTTATCTACCCCCATTCACTCCTCATTCACCGCAGCGTCCCGCGAACACTGTCGGACTTGTCATTGAAAGAAAGCGCGATGAGAACGAACTTGACTCTTTTCAATGGTATTGTGAGAACTGCGACAACAAGCTTTATGAAGAATCCGTTAAGCTAACAAATATCGTAACACAGCTTCCGCCGATCTTTGAACGCTATTGGGGTGATCTTGATAAGAGAACCTGCAAAGAATGCGGGACAGTAATGGAGCCGCCCGTAAAATAAATTGAGAATTCAGAGTTAAGAATTAAGAGTATATTGGATTAACCGTAAGTATGATTTGTTAATTATTAAAATAACTATTGAAAGGATGAGAAATGAAAGAGAATATTATATTGGAAAAGTCATATTCATTTGCCCGAAGAATTATTCGATTGTATTTATTTTTAAAGAAGGATAAAAAAGAATTTGAATTGGCAAGACAGGTATTAAGAAGTGGAACATCAATAGGTGCAAACATCGAAGAAGCAATTGGAGGTTTTTCCAAGAAAGATTTTTGTGCCAAAATGGGAATAGCGTATAAAGAAGCCCGCGAGACAAAATACTGGCTCAGATTATTACATGATACAAATTTTTTAGAATCCAGAATCTTCAATTCTATGAATTCCGATTGCGAAGAGCTTTTGAAAATAATTGGAACGATACTGAAAACTTTGAAAGGTAAAAATTCCTAGTTCATAGTTTCTAATTCCTAATTCCTAATTCCTAATTCTTAATTTTAAATTTATATGAAGATAGACCTCCACACCCACATACTTCCCGAGAACTGGTCTGACCTTAAGGAAAAATACGGATACGGCGGCTGGGTTAATCTTGATCACTATAAGCCTTGCTGTGCGAAGATGATGATCGACGGAAAATTTTTTCGTGAGATTCAAAGCAACTGCTGGGATCCCAAAGAAAGGATCAAAGACTGCGATCATGATGAAGTTGATATTCAGACCTTATCAACAGTACCGATAATGTTCAGCTACTGGGCTAAACCTCAGGACACTCTTGACCTTTCAAAATATCTGAATGATCATATCGCAGGTGTAATAAATGATTATCCAAAAAGATTCACCGGACTCGGTACTTTGCCGATGCAGTCTCCCGATCTTGCGATCAGGGAAATGGAAAGATGCGTGAAAGATCTGAAGCTTTCCGGAATTGAGATCGGCTCTCATGTGAATGACTGGAATCTCGATAATGAAAATTTATTTCCCATTTTTGAAGCAGCAGAAGAAATGGGCGCCTCTGTATTCGTTCATCCGTGGGATATGCTTGGAAAAGAAAAGATGCCAAAATACTGGCTGCCATGGCTTGTAGGAATGCCTGCTGAAACTTCACTTGCGATCTGCTCCATGATCTTCGGAGGAGTATTTGAACGTCTGAAAAATCTTAAGGTCTGCTTCTCACACGGTGGCGGTTCGTTTCCGTTTACAATAGGAAGGATCGAGCATGGATTCAATGTCAGACCTGATCTTGTTGCTGTGGATAATAACATCAACCCGAGAGATTACATTGGAAAATTTTATCTTGACTCGCTCGTTCATGACAAGAGCGCGCTGAAATATATTGTTGAACTTTTCGGAAATGATAAGGTTGCTCTGGGTTCGGATTATCCTTTCCCTCTTGGGGAGCAACATCCCGGCAAGCTCATTGAATCGATTGGAGAATTCAATCGCGATACAAAGGAAAAATTACTTTGGAAAAACGCCAAAGAATTTTTAGGAATATAGTTTAAATCTCCGGTATTACTTCTTCTCAAAAGGATTTCTCGCCCACACTGTCACTTCAGGTATCATACCCCTGTCATCCATTTCAAGCATTGATTTTATTGTATGAGCGATCTCATCGCTTGTAAGCTTATTCGCCACTTCAGGTCTTTCGGCTCTGTCCTTATTCGCGAATGCTGTCGTAACTTCACTCGGATTTACCTGCATCACTCTTATGTTGAACGGGCGCAGTTCCGCCTGCCAGCATTCGGTCATACTTCTTAACGCAAACTTTGATGAAGAATAAATTGAACCTCTTGCAAATCCTTTCAATGAAGCTGTTGAAGCTATGTTGATTATATTGCCACTCAATTGTTTTTTAAATATCTCCGCCGCCTTCTTTGCCATCAATGCGGCTCCAAAAACATTAACGGAATAAACACGCATGAATGCATCAAGTGTTATTTCTTCAAGCGTGGGAAACTCACCGATCCCGGCATTGTTGATCAGACAGTCAAGACTTCCGAACTTGTCAAGAAAGATCTTATATGTTTCTTCGATGTCACTCTCCTTTGAAACATCGGTATGAATTGCAAACGAGTTTGTTTCCTTTGCAGCTTCCTCAAGCTTTTCTTTTCCTCTTCCGGTAATTCCTACTTTGGCTCCGCTTTCTGAAAGCAGCTTCGCCGCTGCTTTACCAATACCCGAACTTCCGCCCGTTATTAATATTCCTGATCCTTCTATCTTCATTTATTTTTTTTATTTTATTTATATAAAAATCTATCCGTAAACACTAATCAACTTTTAACTTTCAACTTTTAACTTTTAACTTTTAACTTTTAACTTTTAACTTTTACTTTATATATCTGAAATCATGACCCGCTTTAAGCTGAAGTAAAAATTCGTACATAAGCTTGATCACATTTTGAACATCATTTTTATCAACCATCTCAACAGTTGTATGCATATACTTCAACGGCAATGAGATAAGCGCCGATGCGACTCCTTCTGCGGAGAATGCAAATGCTTCCGTGTCCGTTCCTGAATGGCTTGGTGAGGCTTCATACTGAAAGGGTATTTTCTTTTTCTTAGCAACATCAAAAACCATGTCGAGCAGATTGTTCTGGACATCCGGTCCGCGCATTAGTGTAGGACCTTTGCCGCATGCTATATCGCCGAGCTTTTCTTTTTTGTACAATGGTGACTGTGTATCGTGCGTCACATCGGTTACGATGGCAACATCCGGTTTTATCTTCCGTGAGATCATTTCGGCGCCGCGCAGTCCTGTTTCTTCCTGAACTGAATTAACAACATATAATCCAAAACCCAGCTTGTTTTTCTTTTCCTTTAACATACGCGCGACTTCAGCGATCATGAATCCTCCCATGCGGTTATCCAGCGCTCTTCCTACATAATATGTATCGTTCATTGTGAAGAACTCATCAGTGTAAGTAACAACTGATCCGACGTGAACTCCAAGCGCTTCGACTTCCTTTTTATTTTTACATCCACAGTCGAGAATAATGTTATCAATCGCGGGTTTCTCTTCCTTGCTGCGGTCTCTTACGTGTATTGCCGGCCATCCGAAGACTGCCTTTACCACTCCTTTTTTCGTGTGAATGTTCACCCTTTTGGAAGGCGCGATCTGATGATCTGAGCCGCCGTTGCGGACGACATAGATGTAGCCATCGTCATTTATGTAATTCACATACCATGAAATTTCATCGGCGTGAGCTTCTATTACTACTCTGTATTTCTCATCAGGATTTATAACTCCTACTACAGTTCCGTATATATCGGAAATGTATGTGTCTATATATGGAGTTATGTAATCAAGCCAAAGCCGCTGACCTGATGATTCGTAACCCGTTGGTGAAGCATTGTTAATATACTTTTCAAGAAACTCGTAACTTTCTTTTCTCATGCTTTATTATTTTTTTAATTTAATTATTTATTTATGATTTCAATACTATTGTTTCTGCCTACGATGATCATATCAGCTATGTTAATGAACAAACCTGTCTCAATAACGCCGGTTACCATTTTAATTTCGGCGTTTAGCTTTGAGGCATCGGCGATCGCGCCAAAATGAAGATCAACTACATAATTTCCGCTGTCAGTAAAATAGAATTCATCTCCTTTCCTGCGCATAACGGGATTGTAATTTTTTTCCTCAAACATTCTCAGAACCCGTTTATATCCGAAAGGCACAACCTCAACAGGCAAAGGAAATTTACCAAGCTTATCCACCATTTTACCTGAATCAATGATCCATATATTTTTCTTTGAATAAAGCGCAACAATCTTTTCAAACAGCAGTGCGCCGCCCCCACCCTTAATACCGTCAAAATTTTTATCCGCTTCGTCAGCACCGTCTATCGTAATATCTATATTATCTGTTTCATCAATCGAGATCAGACTAATGCCTGATGACTGCGCGAGTTCAGTAGTGGAGTCCGATGTTGAAACGGCTCTGAATTTCAGACCGCTCTTAACAAGTTCACCTAATTTCTTAATTGCAAAATAAACTGTTGAACCCGAACCCAGCCCCACTATCATTCCATCGGTCACAAACTCTGCCGCCTTCTCCGCCGCTAACTTTTTTTCTGCATTTTGCACTTCTTTATTATTCACTTAACGGTTTAATGTTTAACTTTGAACTTTAAGAAAACTTATTTTTCAAAAAATAATTACGAACAATATAAAGGAATTCAATTTAAGTCTTAAGGAATTTATACTTCCAATAATATTCTTGAATATTCTTAACCCCGGCATTACTATTCGTTGCAAAAACAATTTTCATAGCTCTCAGTTGTAAGATTTGCAAAGCCGCACCAGTTGTAAAACCAATTGGCAAGATCTTTGTCATAAACCTTTTCATTATTGGCAGTATAGTACTTAATATACTTAAGCCTGTATTCCCTGTCTTCAAAGATAAGACTTCTCACTTCAGCAAGTGATTGCGGGGAAATGTCCGTTTGGTTAAAGCTGTTTCCGAAATTGTAAGCAAACGTCCAGGAAGCTGAATCGGTTTTGATATCCTGAACATAATAAGTATCATAATTCAGCAAGGTAAAGTTTTTTTGATCATACTCTACAATTTCATAAGCCGGATTATTCCCATAAATCGGACTTATTGATGAGTTCAGCTTTATGAATGATACCGGCTTGTTCTCTTTATAGATCACACGAAAATCGTCCCTGTGGAAATGACCTGCAAAACCGGCATTGATGACATCTGAATAGTTACTAATGATGTCAAGAAAAGGATCGTTGTATTTTTTTTTCCAGGTAGACATAATTCTTTCCGCACATACGCCTGTGTCAGTTATTGTTCCGTAAATATCAATGCCGGGAGGAATATGATATGTCATCCAGACTTTGAAGCTGCTGTCCCTGCATTGCTGAAGGGTTTCGGAAAGCCACGCCAGCTCTTCAGCGCCCGGATCCGCAAGTGTATCTCCGCACAGATTTTTATACTTCATTGAAAAGAAAACCGTGTTAAGTATGATGATTTTATTTTTCTCATGTCCCGGAATATTTGCGATACAATAACCTCCTTTTGCAAAATCATTTTTAAATTCAATGTTGCTTTCGCTTTTGTTAATTAAAGGTTCCCACATCTGGGAAACGTTTTTTAAAAATTCGCCTCCGGGTGCAACCATGTAATTTCCACAGTCGGCATCATCATTACCAAGCATCGGAAAAATCTGGGTCTGAGGATAATGTTTTGTGATCATCAGGGTAATGAACTTCATTGTCTTATCAATAAAGTTATTGAGGGCATACATATTATTAAGTCCTGAATAATGTACAAAATTTTCATTGAAATTATGCGACATGAAATCACCCGTAATGATTATGAAATCCGGCTCAGGAATCCGCATCTTCATATCTTCCAACGAAGAAACAAGCAGAGGAAAATTTGAATCGCTGCCGTATGAACTGATCAACTTTATCTTTGATGTTAAAAAAACCTTTTCCCAGTTCTCAAAATCCTCAATCACCAGTTCATGTACAAGCGTTGTATCATAAAGCGGATCAAAATGCACATCTGAAAAGAAGAGAAATTTATTTTCATTCGCTCCGCTTAAGTCCGTCCGGCTCAGGAGGAGTGACAGGAATAAAAACGCAGTAAGAAGTTTTTTCATAGGTTTGATTTATGCTTTAAACAGCAAACTCTTTTATCGAGGTGATGTTGGTTTATTAAAAACAGTTTATTTATACTTATTGAAATTTTATATCAATTTATGAAAACATTAAAAATAAATCATGTTGCTGTTTGGGTATTGGTTTTAATTCATCAGGTCATTGGCGCGATCTGGTTTTCACCTTTTGCATTTGCTGCAAAATGGGTTGAGTACACAGGGAAAAGCATGGCAGACTTTTCCGTTGCAACTATTGCACCTTACGTAATTTCATTTGTCAGCGCTATCATTACGATATGCATTACAGCCTGGCTTTTTAAAAAGCTTCATGTTGAAAATTTCATGAACAGGAATATTCTATGCATTTGTATTCTGGCTGGGCTTTTTCTTTTTTGAGCTGATGACCTTCAATGCATTTGAATTAAGACCTCTCGGCTTGACTCTGATTGACGGCGGTAAATTGCTTGTCACATCCCTCCTTACCGGATTTGTACTCGGAACATGGAAGCAGTATAATCAGGAACCTGAT
>JAWXBH010000186.1:0-9859 GCA_034439935.1 bacterium | reverse complement strand
CTTTCAACTTTTCAAACTTTCAACTTTTCAAACTTTTAACTTTTAACTTTTAACTTTTAACTTTTAACTTTTAACTTTCAACTTTCAACTTTTAACTTTTAACTTTTAACTTTTAACTTAAGTGCATGGATTTTAAAAACATTTCAGTAATAGGTTCGGGAACGATGGGTAACGGAATTGCGCATACGTTTGCGCAGTTCGGGTATAGTGTCACTTTGATCGACATAAAGAAAGAGTTAGTCGACAAGGCATTTGAAACAATTGGTAAAAATATCGACAGGCAGGTAAAAAAAGGAACACTTACTGAAGAGCAGAAAAAAGAAACCTTATCGAATATCAAAACCTCATCATCACTTTCTGATGCGAAAGACAGCGACCTTGTAATAGAAGCTGCGACAGAAAACGTGAAGGTCAAGAAAAGTATCTTTGAAGAGCTGGATAAAATTTGTAAGCCCGAAGCAATTCTCGCCAGCAACACTTCATCCATTTCAATAACCGAGATTGCGGCTTTCACGAAACGTCCGGATAAAGTTATTGGCATGCACTTCATGAATCCTGTACCTTTGATGAAGCTGGTCGAAACGATCAGAGGGCTAGCAACTTCACAGGAAACATTTGATTCTATAAAGGAGCTTTCGGAAAAAATAGAAAAAGTCCCTGTGGAAGTACAGGACTATCCAGGATTCATTGCTAACAGAATTCTCCTGCCTATGCTTAATGAAGCAATGTATTGTGTAATGGAAGGCGTTGGAACTCCGGAAGCGATTGACACCGTAATGAAGCTCGGCATGAATCATCCAATGGGTCCGCTCACCCTTGCAGATTTCATTGGTCTTGATGTTTGCCTTTCAATAATGGAAGTTCTTCACGAAGGTTTGGGTGATTCAAAATACAGACCGTGTCCCCTGCTCAAAAAGATGGTAGCTGCGGGATATCTGGGAAGAAAAACTGGAAAAGGATTTTTCGATTACACACAAAAATAACTTACAATAAATTAAACAAATTTTAAAATGAATTTTGATCTATCTGAAGAACAGATTGCAATAAGAGATGCTGTAAGAGCTTTTGCACAAACTGAAATCGCTCCCTCATCTGTAGAAAGAGATATCAATGCAGAGTTTCCATACGAAATCATAAAAAAACTTGGTGAGCTTGGCTTTATGGGAATGATGGTTTCTCCCGACTGGGATGGAGCCGGTATGGATACAATCTCTTACGTGCTGGCTATTGAGGAAATATCAAAAATTGACGCGTCCGTTGGTGTCATCATGTCAGTCAATAATTCTCTTGTGTGCTACGGGCTTGAAAAATGGGGATCAGATTTTATTAAGGATAAATATCTGCGTCCTCTCGCTTCAGGAAAGCAGCTTGGTGCATTCTGTCTGTCCGAACCGGAAGCCGGTAGCGATGCAACTCAGCAGAGAACTACAGCTTCAAAGGACGGTGATGATTTTCTTATTAACGGAATGAAGAACTGGATCACAAACGGCGTCACCGCAGATGTTTACTTTGTTCAGGCGGTTACAGATAAATCAAAAGGATACAAAGGCATTTCAACTTTTATAATTGAGAAGAACTGGGACGGTATTGAAATAGGTAAGAAGGAAGATAAGCTTGGCATCAGAAGCTCTGATACCTGCAGTATAGGATTTACAAACGTGCGGGTACCGAAGGAAAATTTACTCGGCGAAGAAGGCATTGGTTTTAAGATCGCAATGAGCACACTTAACGGGGGAAGAATCGGAGTTGCTGCTCAGGCATTGGGAATCGCGCAGGCAAGTCTCGAAGCATCAGTCAAATATTCAAAACAGAGAAAAGCATTTGATTCAACTATTTCAAATTTACAGGCGATACAATTCAAGATTGCGGATATGGCTACAAACATTGAAGCTGCAAGATTACTCATATACAGAGCTGCGATGAATAAAGACAGTAATAAGCCATATATTAAAGAAGCTTCCATGGGAAAACTGCTTGCGAGTCAGGCAGCAGTAAATTGCGCACTTGAAGCAATACAAATTCACGGAGGTTATGGATACGTAAGGGAATATCTTGTGGAAAGATATCTGAGAGATTCAAAGATCACTCAGATATATGAAGGAACCAGTGAAATTCAGAAGATCGTAATTTCACGCGAACTTATGAAGGATTCGTTTTAAAAAGTAAATATAATATTTGCAGCAAGATTCACGCTGTTGAAGTTGCTGACAATTTCTGTAATGAGCGGTTTTGTTTTATTCTCCTTTAGAGGAACGAACCTGTAGCTTAGTTCAAATCCATACCCTATTTTCGAAAAGCTTCCTATACCAACAAACATTTCAAAGTTGCTTGTCCAACTGTTTGATTTGGCATTTATTGCTCCGAGATAGTTGCTTCTGTTTTCATCCGAATAGATCCTGCTTGTAACTTCTTCGTTTATATACAACGCCCCTCCTCCTGCACCGAAATAAAATTTGCTTAATGATGATCCGTAATTTTTTGCGAATGGAAAATATTTAAATTTTATATTCAGAGGTAATGCAAATAAACGGGTCTGAGTAGGTTCATAAAACTGAGTTGTACCTCCGCTTGTGAAAAAAAATCCGTCGCTGCTTACAGCGCTTGTAAAAAGGTATGCCGGCGCGAGTTCAACTGCGTAAGATTCATTTATGGTTACTCCGAATATCCCGTCTATCTCCTTTAAAAAATCCCCGCTTGATAATTGGAAAAATGGATAGGCATTTCTCGCCGAAGAGTTTGTCAGGAAAACGAATTTATATCCCAGCCCTGCATAAACCGAAGTATTTACCGTTCTCTGTTTAATTTGTGAATATGAAATATTAAATGCTAAAAGCGTAAGTATTAAAAAAAATATTTTTTTCATTTTTTTTCTTTTGAATATTATAAAATGTATCTGCTGAGATCCCTGTTCTTTACGATCGAATCAAGCTTTTCGTTTACATATTTCTTATCGATCTGAAGCTTAGATCCTTTAACCTTATCCGGAACATCAAACAAAATTTCCTCAAGCACAGATGTCATGATCGTGTGAAGACGCCTTGCTCCGATGTTCTCCACCTGTTCATTAACCTCAGCAGCAATCTTTGCGATTTCTTTAATTGCATCGTCGGAAAATATCAGATCTATATTCTCGGATTTCAATAATGCTTTGTACTGCTTGATCAAAGCATTCTCCGGCTGTGTCAGTATTTTGTAAAAATCTTCCTCCCCGAGGCTATGCAGTTCCACCCTTATCGGAAATCTTCCCTGCAACTCAGGTATAAGGTCACTTGGCTTCGCTGTATGAAAAGCTCCCGAGGCAATAAAAAGAATGTGATCTGTAGCGATAGGCCCGTACTTTGTTACAACACTTGAACCTTCAACAATTGGCAGAAGATCTCTCTGTACACCTTCACGGGATACATCAGGTCCGCCCTGTGATGACTTGGAATTTCCGCCGGCAACTTTATCGATTTCATCAATGAACACTATGCCCGAATTCTGAACCTTATCTGTTGCTTCCTTTATTACAGCATCCATATCAATAAGCTTATTAGCTTCATCCTGGACCAGAACTTTTCTTGCTTCCCCTATGCTCATTTTTCTCTTCTTTGATTTTTTCGGCATCATATTGCCAAAAATATCATTGAGATTAATTCCCATTTCTTCAAGTCCGACCGGACCAAGAACCTGAAGCATAGGATAGTTTTCAGCAGAAAGATCAAGCTCTATCATTCTGTTATCAAGCGAGCCGCTTTTGAGCTGCACTCTTAATTTTTCGCGCGTGTTAATGTTTGCTTCTTCATTAGTCTGCTTGTCAGTATTTTCCGGCTGTGCTTCAGCAGAGCCATTGTTCTGCTTTTTAACTGGCGGTAAGAGCAGATCAAGAATTCTTTCCTCGGTATTTTCCTCTGCCTTTATCTGTACTTCCTTCATTCTTTCGGTCTTGACAATGTTCACTGAAAGATCTGCAAGCTCCCTTATCATTGACTCAACATCACGTCCTACATAACCAACTTCCGTAAACTTTGATGCTTCTACTTTCACAAAAGGTGCGTTAGCCAGCTTGGAAATCCTTCTGGCAATCTCTGTCTTTCCTACTCCGGTGGGTCCTATCATGATAATATTGTTCGGCATTATTTCGTCTTTCATATTATCTGTGACCTGCTGACGTCTCCATCTGTTTCTTAATGCGATGGCAACTGATTTCTTGGCATTTTTCTGACCGATGATATATTTGTCGAGTTCTTCGACTATTTGTGAAGGTGTCAGCTGTTTAATTTCCGAAGTATTGTTGTTTTCTGGAGTCTTTTTTTTCTTTGCTTTTCCGTTCACGTTTTTGGCGGCTTTATCTTCTTTTATCAAATCTATTTTTTTAAATTTACTTTTTTAATTCTTCAATTGAAATATTATGATTGGTATATATACACACTTCTGCAGCCTGAGTAAGGGATTCCTGAACGATCTCCCTCGCGTTAAGTTTGGAATACTTCAGGAGCATTCTTGCCGCCACCAAAGCATATTGACCACCGGAACCTATCGCAACAATTCCGTCATCCGGTTCGATCACATCTCCTGTACCTGAAATTATCAATGACTTTTCTTCATTTACTACTGCAAGCAGCGCCTCCAGTCTCCTGAGATATTTATCGGTCCTCCATTCCTTTGCAAGCTCAACAGCAGCCCGGGACAAGTTGCCTTTGTACTGTTCAAGCTTACTCTCAAACCTTTCAAACAATGTAAACGCATCTGATGTTGCTCCGGCAAATCCGACAAGCACTTTATCATTAAAGATCTTTCTAACCTTTCTCGTAGTATGTTTCATAACCGTGTTTCCCATTGTTACCTGTCCGTCACTCCCGATGACAGCCTGCCCATCTTTTATCAATCCTATCACCGTTGTCGATCTGATCTTATTTTCTGTATTCAATATTTTTTTATTTATTTAAAATTCTTTTGTATAATTGCCAGCCAACTTTCATCTTTCAACTTTCAACTTTCAACTTTCAACTTTCATCTTTCAACTTTCAACTTTCAACTTTCAACTTTCAACTTTCAACTTTAAACTTTCAACTTTTAACTTTTAACTTACTTTATTTCTCTTCTCAATTTTGCTACAGGAATATTGATCGCTTCTCTGTATTTAGCAACCGTTCTTCTCGCAATTCGTAACCCGGCTTTTTTCATTTCTCTTGAAAGCTCTTCATCGGTCAAAGGTTTACTTTTATCCTCTCTGTCGATAAGACCTTTTAAAATTCTTTTCGCTTCAGTATTTGAAATATCCTCACCGTCATTCGAGGAAAGCGGAGTTGTAAAAAACGATCTTAGTTCGAAAATGCCGAAGTCCGTCTGAACATATTTTCCCCTTACAGCCCTGCTGACAGTGGACGTATCCATCTTTATGTCCTCAGCAACTTCCTTTTCATAAACCGGCTTCAATCCTGTTTCATTATTATCAAAGTAACTTCTTTGCCTTTCGACGATTGCCTCCATGATCTTTATTAATGTCTCACGCCGTGAATTTATCGCATCAATAAACCATTTCGCGCGGTTGAAATTATTGACAATATATTCCTTGGTGTCCTTATCCAGCTTTTTTTTCTTATCCGAATACATTTCCCGGTAAACCTTGTTTATTCTTAGTGTAGGAACATATCTTTCATTCAAAAACACTTCATAACTTTCATCGATCTTTTTCACAATAATGTCCGGAACAATATAATTTTCTTCATTTAATTCTTCCGAAGCACCGGGTCTCGGATTTAGTTTCTGTATAAGCTCAATAATTTCTTTGACAGTGCTTAGCTCCACGGCAAGATCCTTGCTTATTTTTTCAAAACGCTTTTGCTTCAGGTCTTCAAGATTATCTTCAATTAATTTTAATGCTGAATTCTTCAGTGCCTCTTCTATCGTCAATGACCGGATCTGAATTGCAAGACACTCTTTAAGATTTCTTGCAGCAATTCCCTTGGGCTCAAGATGCTCCTGTATGTAACTAAGGCTTTCCTCAAGCTCGATCATCGTAAAATTATGCCCCTCAAATTTTGTTCCTTCCTTCTTTACATTCAAGTCGCTCAAAATGTCCTCAGCTTCATCAGTAAAAAATCCTTCATCACTCAATGACCAGATTATTTCTTCACCAATGAATATCTGCAGCTCATTCAGCGGCGCAAGTTGAAGCTGGAGAGTAAGATTATCCTTTAATGAAGTCTGTTTTTCTCTTATGAATCCACTATCAAATTCAGTAGAATTATTTTTTTCATAATAATTACTTTCAGGTGTATCGTTCTCAAAATATTCATCCCAGTCTACTTCATCCTGCTTGCTTTCAGTTTCTTCAGCTTTGTTTTCAGCTCCCGCTTCATCGGCTATCTGTGCATTATCCTCCTGATTCAATGTTTCATCTCCGCCTTCCGACTCATTATCGCTTCCCTCTTCAAGCATCGGGTTCATTTCAAGCTCTTTCTTAATAATGTTATCAAGGGCAAGAGTTGGAATTGCAAGAATGTTCTGACTTAATATTATTTTAGGCAGGATCTTTTGAGATAACTTCTGACCGATTATCTGTTTTAGCATTTGTTTATAAATTTTTTATTTAAATCCCTGTAAAATTCTTTTCCGTATTCCCGCTCAAGTGATTCTCTTGCAAATTCAAATACAGTCAGGTTCTCTTCTTCGCCTTTTTGCAATGCGTCACTGCATTCACTGATCTCTTCATATCGCAATATATTCCTTTTCGCGCCTTTTATCCTGATAGGAAATAAATGACATGATACCGGCTTCCTGAATTTTATTTCCCCGTTAAAATATGCTTTTTCAAATGAACACTTCGCGACATCATTGTCATAAAACGCAAATACACATTCTTCATCATTGACACTTGCCAGTGAAAAGTCGCCTTTACTTCCTTCGAGAAAACCTGCCGATTCGATTACGTCAATGTTCAGATTGCTAAGATACTTCTTTACAAACTTAACCGATGCATTTATCTCCGCTATCTCACTATCCAGCAATGGCGCCCCGCCTGCTCCCTTTAATGTGCAGCATGCGCCCTTGCATTTTACAAGATCACACGAAAACTTAACGTTGAAAATCCGGTCATCTATTATAAACTTCTCCATTATAATTATACTCTTATAAAATTTTTGCCCATCGACTGTCTTATCACACCTTTGAATTCAAGTGACAATAAATTTACCAGACAATCTGAGATTGGTAACCCGCTTTCCTCATTAATAGAGTCGATGTGTTTTAATTCATAACCCAGAACATCATAAATTTTTTTCTCAGCTTCATTCAGGTTAGTAACAACCTCCGCTTCCTTGACAAACATTTCTTTTTTCAAAACCGGCTTCAGCTTATGCTCAAGCTCGCTTAAAATATCATCAACACAAGTAATCAGTTTTGCCTGACCTTTCTTAATGATCTCATTTGTTCCTTCTGACTGCTTTGAATTGATATATCCCGGAACCGCAAAAACTTCCTTCCCCTGATCCAGTGCGAATTCAGCAGTAAGGAGCGAACCCCCTTTTATCCCGCTTTCTATTACTATACTTCCTAAACTCATTCCACTTATTATCCTGTTGCGTCTGGGAAAATTTACTTTGTCCGGTTTAGCACCTATCGGAAATTCTGAAACTACTGCACCCTGCTCAATTATTTCCGAATATAGCTTACGATTTTCAGAAGGATAGATCACATCAACACCGGAACCCAGTACTGCATAAGTCAGATTATTTTTGTTAATGCAAACTTTATGAACAATAGAATCAATCCCCCTCGCAAAGCCACTGATAATCGGGATTTCAAGTGCTGATAGCTTTTCAGTAAACTTCTCGCAGGTATATTTTCCATACTCAGTCGGATTTCTTGTTCCCACTATGCTGAGCGAATACTTATCTGATGTTTTTAGAATACCTTTATAATAAAGTATGACCGGTGCATCGAAAATGTGTTTGAGATTAGATGGATATTCTTTGGAAAGTATTGTAATGATGTTAATTTTTTTTCTTTCGGCATCCCTCAAAACATTTTCAAATTCGGTAAAATACCTCTGCCTGTCTTTACGCGCGCATTCAATCTCCGCAGCAATATTAGTATCAATGCCATCGATTCTCCTGAGTTCATTTATACTACAGTTTAAAAAATCGTAGCTGCTATTAAATACTCTAAGTAAATTTCTTATCTTCGTATTGCCAAGCTTGTTTATCTTTGATAAAAACCAGATGAACTTCAGACTATCTTCAACCATTTTTCTCCTCTCACATAATTTTCATTTATAATTTACTTAAATTAATTTTTTAAAAATATTGCAAAAAATTTTGCACAATAGTGATTCGCTCAGTGCTGTCCAAAACTTTTTTATAAACCCTTAAATAGTCTTAAACTAATCAACAACTAATGTAATCATTATCATTGTTAAAAGAACCCGCCTGTGAGAAATTGCCGATAAGAAATTCAGGGCAATGGCGATAGGCAGGAATTCCCGAGTCAAGCACCGCCTACAAAGTCATAGCCAGGTTATTTGTTGGAATTCCTGCCGCCATTGATCTGAATTTCCGGCAATTTATCACCAGCGGGAAACTTTTCTTTGCAAAGCTTTCTTTTGGTTTTTCAAAAGATAGCGTACTTAATCGAAACTAAAATTTTCATTTTCTAAATCACATTGTTTTGGACGGATGTGTGATCCGCTAAAGTAATTATCCCAGAACGTTAATCAATTTCAATTCTGGCAATTGGGAATCATAATAAGCTGAGTGTTTTTGATGTGCCGGGAAATGAAGTAGCACTAATAAATGAAATATGAAAAATCCGGGAAGTTAAATAGTTGAGTTTGATGGAGAAAATTTTCCCAGCTGATTATACTTTTATACTTTTTATAATTTTTATTCTTTTATTTTACTAACAAACATTTTTTAGAATCCAGAAGAATACCATTACTATATAATGAGTAGAAATAAATTCCGCTGGGATAAGCTGAAGCATCGAACAAAACTTTGTATTCCCCGGATGATTGTTGCTGATCAACTAATGAAGTGATCTCTCTTCCGGTAACATCAAACAGCTTTAACTGAATGAGTCCGCTTTTTTGTATTTTGTAACTGATCGTTGTTGAAGGGTTAAATGGATTGGGATAATTTTGACCTAACTCAAAATCCTCAGGAACACTTGAACTTATATTTGTTATAAAAGTCATTCCTCCGTTAGTGGTTTTTATCAGAGTCCCGTAGTCTCCTGCCGCATAACCGGTATTCTCATCAATGAAGAAAACAGAATACAGAGAATTTGTAGTAAGTCGTGGCAGACGTATCCAGTTTACTCCGCCATTGGTTGTCTTTAACATATATCCGTCCGTTCCAACACCATAAGTCAAAGAATTATTTATTGATTGAATCGAAAAGAAACCTCCGTTTATTCCGGGATCATTTATTCTAAACCAGTTTGCTCCTGCATTAGTTGTCTTAAACGATTCAGTGAATTGTGCGGCTATGATACCTGTTATGGAATCGGAGAAGTATACATCAACTCCGGTAACTGCAGGACCCCCAGTCTGTATAAACCAGTCTTCACCTCCATTTGTTGACCTGCATACATAAGAAGGTGAAATCCCAACAGTTATGTCAGGATTTAAATACCAAATTCCTCTTACTCCAATTGCCTCACCTGAGAATTTTGTCATCCAGCTATTACCTGCATTTGTTGTTTTCAGAATCTTACCGCTATCACATCCTGCAATTCCGGTATTTGCATTCAGAAAATGAATGCAATTTACTTTTTGCCGGTTTATTCCTGTTGTCAACCTTATCCAGCTATCCCCTGCATTTGTTGTCTTCAATATCATTCCCGTATCACCTGTTACATAACCCGTGTTTAGATCCGT
>JAWXBH010000185.1:0-4980 GCA_034439935.1 bacterium | reverse complement strand
GAGTCAGCACATCTTGGCGAAGCCCTTCAGATGTATTAGCCCGTTCCTGTAGATGCAGCAGCGATAGATCGAAGGATAAACGTCTTACCTGGGGAGGTCCCATCACCAAGAAGACTGCCTCAAGTACCTTTGATGAACGCATAGCCAAACTGAAAGAGATTCACAGAGGCTGGATTAATTATTTCCGCATGGGAAATATGCAAAGCAAACTCAAAGAACTCGACAGTTGGTTACGCAACAGATTACGGTATTGCATTTGGGAAGACTGGAAAAGCTGATCGGAGAAAGAAAAATCTTATTCGACTCGGCATTCCTAACGGACAGGCTTATGCGTGGAGCAGAACGCGAATGGGTGGCTGGGTAGTTGCCCAGCGTCCGATCATGGTTACGACTATCACATTAAAAAGGCTTATCAAAAGAGGGTATGAGTCTATGCTCAATTACTACCTAATGGTTTCCCCACAACTTAATGAACCGCTGTATACGAGACCCGTACGTACAGTGGTGTGAGAGGCGCACCTCGTCAGTTAAAACTGGCGAGGCCGTCTACTCGATTAGTGGCTGGTGTTCTTGTCATTAGCTTATTTTCAGCACAACATTTCCTTTTTTTCTTCCTGTGTCAACGTACTTATGTGCGTCTGCTATTTTGTCCATTGGGAAAGTTTTGTCAATCGTAGCTTTAAATTCACCTTTCTCGAACAACTCTTTTAAAAGCTGTAGTTGTTGTATGGTTTCGGAAGCATATCCTGAACTGACACTTTTGTAAACACCGTTTTCGTTTAAAAGGTTTTTACATAGATTTTTATTGGATTTACCAACTGCATCAAAGATTATATCAAACTTATCTGCCCAACTTGTAAAGTCTTCTTTATCATAAAGCACAATATTTTTGACTCCTAATTCACTAACAAGTTTATGACCATTGGAACTGCAAACTGCGGTTATATTTGCATTATGATGTTTGGCAATCTGTATAGCTGCTGTTCCTACTGAACCTGTTGCGCCAATAATTAAAATCTTTTGATTCAACTTTTTGGCAATCTTTGCTTTGTTTAAAAAATGAATAGCGGTTTGACCACCAAAAATTATGGCTGCGGCTTCTTCGTATGTGGCATTTTTAGGCATTTCCAACACATTGCTATTTTGATTGACTGCAATATATTCTGAATATGTTCCGAATTTGAAACCAGTCATTCCAAAAACTTTATCTCCAACTTTGAATTTTGAGACTTTATTTCCTTTGCTTTCAACAATACCCGAAAAAACAATTCCTAAAATGGGTTTTCTTGGTCTTGAAATTCCTAAAACCAAACGCATAATTACTTTCAAAAATCCTTTAACATCAAGACTTCTTAACCTTACATCTCCAGAGTTGACCGCAGTAGCAATTATTTTGACAAGAATTTGATTGTCGTTAGGCAAAGGTTTAGAAACTTCCTGAATTTGCAAAACTTCAGGGGTTCCGTATTTGGTGCAAATAACTGCCTTCATCTAATCATTTTATTTTTATAAATTATACCAAAAATGCAATCCCGGCTGTCCGTAAAAGAATCTTGGCCATCTATCGTCAACCTGTTTAAACGATTCAGGCATTGTTGATTGATAGGGACGATGAGTTATTGCTATTGAAGGTTGAAAAAAACCTATCCTAAAATACGAGGCCATTTCCATGCATAACGGATAATTAGACAAAGAAGAACAACTTCTACAACTGCGCCAAACACCATGTGTATCCAAGCCTCCCCTGCCAAATTAAACAATATAAAAGGAATATTAACGGTAGCCACGATTATGTTTGTAACGCGATTTACTTTAGCAGGCAGGGTAACGGAAAGGAATATCATCATTGCCGGAATTGTCACTAAGGCGAGTGCTGCCAAAAGAAATCCTTGCGAAATATCAAATACAAATACCTTGCCTTTCAGAATATTTTCCAGTGTACCCGGCATATATAAGGCGAAATAATCAAGATAGATAATTAGAAACATTAAGCTCGCCCAAAGCGTGGCAAGTTTAAGTTTCAGACTGACTTTGATGTCTTCAAGTGTGTTTTTTGGTGTTGTTTGTGTATACATAATTATCAATAAAAATTAAATCCGAAATGCAGCCCTGGTTCAGGTGTGTATTTTGGCCACTTGTCATCTTTTTGTTTAAAACCATCTGGCATTTCAGTGTGATAAGCACGGCCAGCAATACCAAGTGATGGTTCTATAAAAAACCTGTCCTTAAAGAGTTTGATATGATAGCCAATTCGGTTTGTGTTGAATATAATGAAACCGTCACCCACAGTATTGCCATTGTCATTGACAAATGTTTGCAACATAGGCGTTACGTGTACTGCTACGTAAAGACCTTTCCAAAAAAACCTTTGATAAGCAAGACCAATACCATACTCACGAATATACCCTGGAAATTTTTCTTCCGGCTTTCCGTATGATTTGTTTAAAAATGGGTTAATACCAAGTGGCCAGGCATGTTTCCAAGTTATTAGTTCAAGTGAAATAACATCTTTTCCTGTAATACGATAGCCTAAATTGAGTTGAGCGAAGCTGGGGGGATTTACGCGATCTAAATTACCTACTAAAAACAAAGAGCTACCCACGAACCACCGTTTGTAAGTGCTGTCCGTTTTAGCATATTGTGCATTCACCTGTAAAGTGCTTGTTAAAACTAAAACAAGTCCAATCCATAAAATTTTCTTTTGCATATCTTTTTTTTATTGTTAATTAATACTGCAAAAGTAGATGGGCAATAGACTTAAATTCGTTCACTTAAGTTAAGAAATGATTTACACTTTGCTTTTTTTTCAAAATTCTTGCTCTTAGTCTGCTCAGTGATTGTGGTTTCATACCTAAGAAACTCGCTAATTGTTGTTGTGGAACACGTTGAACAAGGTCTGGTCTATTTTGCAGTAAGTTCAGGTGTCTACCTAATGAGCCCCCAACTGTCAATCCTAAAATAATACACAGCTCATTTCTTTGAACTTACCTTGTAAATTCAACTACTTGGGCACTCACGGTTATAGTTCTTCTGACAAAGAAAGGGGCAAAACCACTAACGTGTTCCTCTGTCATCACGTTGATTATGGCTTTGGAACTATTCAGCAAGTTGGCTTTCTTCATCATCGTTGAATATGCATTTTCGTATAATTGCCTTTTGTTAATACCTCCAATTGCAAATATATAAGACTGCTCCGAACTTCCGCTTACCTGATCAACTACTTTGAAGTTGTTCGCACTTAAGTGTACCTCAGTGGCGTTTTGATTGTGGTTGGTAACAAGGGCTATGCCAACGCCACAAGAACTAAGAATTGCCGTGAGCAATAACAAAACAGAATATATGCCGATCTTTTTCATTGTAATAATTATTTATTGTTATACGTGTATTAAAAATTAAACCCAAAATTAAGCCCAGGTTGAATAAAGTAGTTAGTCCATTTTTTTTCTACTGCTTTAAAAGATTCTGGAACATTAGTTCTTACAGGCCAATAACTACATCCAATAGCTGGTTCAAAAAAGAACCGGTTTTTAAAAAACTTAAACTGGTAACCCAAGTGGAAGTTCAGATATAATGTGTATCCATTTACAATCTTTTTATTATCCTTATCCAAATATTTTTCAAAAGCATTCAATGCATGAAGGGATGTAAAGACTCCTTTCCACCAAAAACGCTGGTATCCTATTGTAGGTGCAAGTATGCGCGCATGTCCAGGATAGTTTAGTCCAGGTGCATTAAATGAAGGTCCAAAAGGGATACCTATTGGCCAAGTATAAATGGATCTTTTAAAATCAAAGGAAACAACATCTTTAGGTGTTATCCTATATCCAACATTTAATTGTATATACTCAGGTGCAGCTGGGTCATTAGGTATTAAATTACCTAACATCAGGAATGAACTTCCAACGAACCACCTTTTATAAGAACTGTCTTTTTTGGCATTTTGTGCTTTAACTTGCAGCGTACTTGCCATAATTAAGGTTAAGGCGAAAGATAAAATTTTCTTTTGCATATCTTTTCTTTTATTGTTAAATGATAATGCAAAAGTAGATTGGCTTGTTCCTTAAATTCGTTCACTTAAGTTAAGAAATGAAGTTACTCTTTGCTTTTTTCCAAAATTCTTGCTCTTAATCTACTCAGTGATTGTGGTTTGATACCTAAAAAACTTGCTAATTGATGTTGTGGCACACGTTGAATAAGGTCTGGTCGTAATTGTAATAAATTTAAATATCGTATTTCAGGTGAAGAAGTCTTAAAGTCGTCAAAGTCTATTTGTTGTTTAGCTAAAAGTTCTTCCGACAATACTCCACACATTAGTTGAAATTTGGGAAATTTAGTATTTAGTTCAACTCCCATATCTGGGTTTGCAACCGTTAGTATGGTGTCCTCAACACAGCTTACAAAATATTCAGACTTATTATTATTTTTTACACAATGGGGTGTCATGCCTTCCATTTCGGTGAAGAAAGCGGTAGTTTTTTCTTCACCATCTATGATGTAATATTTCCGTATACATCCTTTTAGAACAAAATAGTCATCCTGCGATTTCTGTCCTTCTTTGAGTAAGATAGTCCCCTTCTTAACAGAGCGGAACAAGTCTAACGAGAGTAATGCGTTCTTCTCATCTTCTGTAAGAGAAATGTATTTTGAAATAAAGTCAAATAGTATGTCGTGCATTGTTTTATATGTTAATATGTTATTGTAGTCTGTTACACTTGCCACTAACGTTTGGCAGCTACAAGAAGTTGGCGATTTTGAAACACTAAACTGTCTGCCCGCACCAAACTTGATACCCTGCCCGACTACGTCATTCAGGCGGGGAAGTACAATCCCGATAGCTATCGGGATCAATTAACCACTGAACCGCCACTTTTTTGTAGGTGCTGTGTGCGCCCAGTATGGCGTGTTCATATTCAAGGAGTGAATATGGACAGATTATCCAAAGGGTGCAAGTCCCTCATGTGCACAACATCGATGCGCATT
>JAWXBH010000184.1:0-13121 GCA_034439935.1 bacterium | reverse complement strand
TCTTAATTAACTCCGAAAAGTTCATATCATCTCCAACAAAATTGATATTTACAAAAAGAAGTGCGATCGTATCATTTACACCAGTCAGAGAATAATATACCTGCTAAAATTTGAATTGATAAGAGATCTGTGCACGCTGTGCTTTTCAGTGAGTCACCTTTACATCAGGGATCCGGAAAAAAAGTTTGTTTGCATTAGTATTAATTGTTGACTGAAGAAGATTTTTATCGGTCTGATGTATTTCAGACAATTTATCAATGGTATGTATAATATAGGAGGGCTCATTTTTTTTTCCTCGATATGGAACAGGCGGCAGGAAAGGGGAGTCAGTTTCAGAAAGGAGTCTCTCCGTAGGAGTTGCTTTTACGATGTCAGTTTCTTTGTAATTTTTGTAGGTAATGTTGCCGCAATAGGAAATGTAAAAGTTGTCCAATGCAAGAACTTCATTCAATTGTTTCGAGTCTCCGTTAAAACAATGGAACTGACCTTTAAGCTTTTCATCATACATTTGCTTTATAATTTCGATCGCATCATCAGTCGAGCTCCTGGTATGGATCACGATCGGGAGATGATATGACTTTGCAAGTTCGATCTGCAGCTTAAAAAAAATTTTTTGCTTTTCAATGTGAGTCGTGTCCCAGTAATAGTCCAGACCTGTCTCACCGATAGCCACAACCTTCTCATGATGGAGAAGTTTCTCCAGCTCGTCAAGAGCGCTCAGCTCGCTTTTGCTTACATCGCAGGGATGGATTCCCAGCGCAGCATAGATCATATCATATTTTTCAGAAAGCTTTAAAACGGTAAGCGAAGTTTCAATATCCACTGCAGGAACGATGATCCTTTCTACGCCGGCATCCTTTGCGCGTGACAATATCTCATCGATGCCGGAAAGTATTTCCGGGTAATATAAATGTGCGTGAGTATCTGTTATCAATAGATGAATAAGTTTGAATTTGTGATGAGTGTTTTAAGCAGCAGTGAAAAGTCAGGATAGGCATTTACCCCTGCTTCCATTACTTCTTCATGCTTAGTGATCTGCATCGACGTTTCTGAAAGAAGATTTGTAATGCAGGATATCCCTATGGTTTTTATGCCGGAATAATTTGCAAAGAGAGTTTCAGGAATCGTTGACATGCCCACAGCATCTACTCCGAACCGGTTCAGAAGCCTGATCTCGGATTTTGTTTCATAAGACGGACCGGTCAAAGCGCAATATGTACCCGCCCGTAACTTTATTTTTTCATGTTTAGCAAAGCTCATTATAATGTCAGTTGTTCTTTGATCATAGAAATTTTTATGAGGGATCACAGGTGTTCTGTTATTTATGAAATTCAAATGAGAAGTGATCAGCATAAGATCCGAGACATTGAAATTCTTATTCAGTCCGCCTGCTGCATTTGTAATTACAAGTAAGTTGATCCCAAGTTCCTTTGCAATGTTCACATTCCCAAAAATTTCTTCATTCGAATATCCTTCATAATAATGTCTTCTGCCTGAAAAAAGCACTGTATCAATATCGCTTATTTTACCTTTATAGACCTTTAGATTATGAAAAGTGTTGATATCTTCAAAAAGCAATTCAGGGGAAACGAGTTCTTCAGTGAATTTATTCAATCCCGAACCTAGTATTATTCCGATCTTTACTGTATCTGCCATTATCTGTAAAAAAAATTGTTTCTGAATTTAGTTTGTTGGATTATGTGATTCAATACGGAACGTCGTGAGTTGAGTGAGTGGAGTGAGTGGAGTGAGTTGAGTGAATGGCTTCCTGCGGATAAAACTTATAGCTGACTCAATGACTCAATGACTCAATGACTCAATGACTCAATAACTCAATAACTCAATGACTCAATGACTCAATAACTCAATAACTCAATGACTCAATGACTCAATGACTCAAAGACTCAATGACTCAAAGAACTCTTTAATAAAACCACTTGAAAAAATTAACAGCATAAGTTATGTTTGTTAAACGAAACTTTTTAATTACGACGAGGTTAGATAGTATATAAAAATAAATACTATGGGCACAGATAAAATACAATCACAGCAGAAAGTATTAAAAGAGTATCTGCTAAAGGCATATCAACTGCAGATGAAGGGTCAATTCGAAGAGGCAATACTAAATTATAAGAAATCACTTGAGCTTTATCCTACCGCCGAAGCGCATACTTTTCTCGGCTGGACTTACAGTTTTTTAGGAAATATGGATAATGCGATAGAAGAGTGCAAAAACGCGATATCCGTTGATCCTGATTACGGTAATCCATATAATGACATCGGCTCCTATCTTATACAACAGGGAAATTTCGATGAAGCAATGACATGGCTTGAGCTGGCGTTAAAAGCCAAAAAATATGAAACACCACATTTTGCGCATCTTAATATGGGCAGGGTTCTTGAAAGCAAGGGACTTTGGTTTGAAGCTCTTGATGAATATGCGCTTGCAAATGAAATTTCACCGGACTATGTAATTGCAAAACAGTATTTCAACAAACTACAGGGTTTATTAAATTAATATAAAAACATTTCACAGTTATGAAAAAATTCTTTTACATTTTTGTCCTCGTATTGATCTGTATGACAGGTTCAGGAGATGTCAAAGCTCAGAGCTTTACGTTTACACCTCTCGGCTCCAATCATGTTTCTTTACCGTTTATCCCCGATTCTATCCAGATAGTAAAACATCAGGGAATAGTACACAATAATACTGCAAACCCTATCAACTTCAGATTTGCAAGGATCGTTAATAATCAGCCGCTTAACTGGTATACACAAATGTGCTATGACTTATGCTACGCCTCTTTTGTTGATACAATTTCACTTACTTCCGATGCGCCTTATACACTTGCTCCGCATCAGATAGATACATTGTTCTACATAGATTTTACCTGTGAAGGTCAGGGCTTGGGTACTTCAGTCGTAAAGATGTATAATACTAACAATCCGGCGGAATTTGATCAGGAAACCTTTTCAGTGCAGGTCGGTGATGTGGGCGTTTACAATATTTCAAATGTTGTTGAAGGTTATGAGCTAAGCCAGAACTATCCTAATCCTTTCAATCCTGTAACGAACATTACATTTTCAATTCCGGTATTGGAAACTGTCACATTGAAAGTTTATGACATACTCGGTAATGAAGTCGCAGTTTTAGTCAATAATGAAAAATTAGCCGGTGGAAAATACAAAGTCGATTTCAACGCAGGTCAGCATTCTTCGGGAATTTATTATTATACAATAAAGACAGAGAGTTTTGTTGATACTAAGAAGATGATTTTATTAAAATAGCTTCAATTTTAATTTTGCAATTATGACATTATATTGATCCTGTTTCTCTCCGGAACAGGATCTTTTTTAATGCGGATCTAATGATCCGGCTTTCCCCTTTGACCTTTTAAGAAATAGATTTTGAAAATTATTTTGGATATTTTTTAAATCATGACCCCGAAAATACTTTTTATTTTAATCCTTACCGCGGCAGTTAACATTTGTTACTCACAGCTTCCCAATCAGAGAACATATCTTCTGGCTAACCTGAATAATTATCCGGGATACTCAGGTATCTGGGGTTATGTGGATGACAATCAAAGAGAGTATGCATTACTCGGCTGTGTTAACGGCACTTCGTTCGTTGACATAACCGATTCCTCAAATATTGTTGAGATTGATTTTGTTCCTGGGCTTGTCAGCAACTGGAGAGAGATCAAAACTTATTCGCATTACGCGTATGTGGTTTCCGAAGCTATAAACAGCAAGCTTCAGATAATTGATCTGCAGTATCTTCCCGATTCCGTCAGTCTTGTCGCGACTTGGAATTACAGCGGATACACTTACACTCACGCCATTTCACAATCAGGTCCATACCTTTATTTAAGCGGGGGCAACGCATGCGCAAACGGCGGTGTCCAGATTCTTGATGTTACTGATCCGCTGAATCCGGTAAGAAGAGGTAATAATACATCCCGGTATGTACACGACTGCAGAGTCATTGATGATACGATCTGGGCGACGAATATTCTTAATCAGAAAGTTTCGGTCATCAATTCCACAGATAAGGATAATGTTCAGGAAATAAGAAATTTCAATACGCTTCAGTCATCGCCGCATAACATCGCGCTTACAGATGACAGGAAATATATGCTGCTTACTTATGAAAACACTGATCCGGGCAAGCTTGAATTCTGGGATGTAAAAGATCTGCAGAATATAACTTACATCACGAACTGGCAGCCGACAGATATAGTGACTTCGGGCATTCATAATATTGAAATTTATGATACGCTTGCAATTGCAGCTCATTATACTGCTGGAATAAGGATCATCAACATTTCTGACCCTGCTGTTCCGGTAGAGATCGCCTGGTATGATACAAGACCGCAGGACAATTCGAACACCTATAACGGATGCTGGGGAGTATATAAATTCCCTTCAGGAAAAATAGTGGGCTCGGATGTTACCAACGGTCTGTTTGTTATAAAGCTTGATTTCCTTACAGAAGTTCGAGATAATAGTCAGACAATTCCTGAAAAATTTGAGCTTGAACAGAACTATCCCAATCCCTTCAATCCTGAAACAAATGTGGGATTTGGGATCTCACATCCGGGATTAGTTTCTTTGAAAGTTTATGATGCCTTGGGAAAAGAAGTCGCTGTGTTAGTAAATGAGATCAAATCTGCCGGAAGATATAATGTAGCTTTTGATGGCAGTGATCTCCCAAGCGGAATTTATTTTTATAAACTGGAAACGGAAACTTTCAGCAATGCTAAAAAAATGATCTTACTCAAATAACTACACCTCTGTCCAATATATTAAAAAGACTTGCCACGAATTTCACGAATTATCACGAATTAAAAATTCATTGTTACGAATTGGTCTGCTTTAAGTAAAATATTATTTGGACAGCTCATCACCTCCAAGACGCTAAGCACAAAGAATTTTTGCACTGACGGGAAAGTACTAAAATAAATTCATTCTTACGGTCTTATGACGCTGACAAAATTGTTAGAGTTATTGTAAGCAATGATTACATCACTTACATCAGTAATATTATCACCCGTAAGATCTGTATTGATGTAACCTCCCTCAAAATTAAGCGCGTCGTTATTTATCAGGACAAGATCGGTCACATCAATGCTGCCTTCATTATTGACATCACCGCTGTAAGCACACCATCTTCCTGAATTATAAATCTGATTATTCCCGAATGCTTTTTGAACCGAGTCAGTAAAATCATAGACCGAAACAGCACCGTTCGTAAAGCTTACCGGAGAGCTGCTCCACGTTTCAAGCGCGTTGCGGTGAGTCTGCTGGATGTAGTAATTGCCTGATACGGCATTCAGAAAACTGTAAAGCCCGGTGCCGGAATTATCCGGATACACAGTAGCAGAATCTGTTTTGTTAAAAGGCGAAAAATTATTTCTGAGATAAACCCTTAACGTATCACGAACCTGTGTCACACCATTCCACATTCCCTCAATACCTGATTTCAGATCAAGATCCGCCGATGGTACGAACTTCGTCGTGAAGCTGTAATAGTTCTGATTAGGATTAAGACTGCTGCTGCCTGAAATTCTTATGTAATAATTATCCGCAAGCGGAACAACAATTGAAATGCTGTCATCAGCGGCTGATATAGCTTTTGAAACCAAAACACCAACTGAGGAAAGGAGCGTAATGATTGTTACGCCCGAGCTTAGATACTTTAGCGTAACTGTAACTTTCCCGCCAGATGTTGTTTGAATCTTATAATAATCGGAATCGGATGTGACAGTATTTGGCTGCAGAGTAATAAATCCTGAATAAAGTTTATTGAAGCCTACATCAAACGCGAAGTTCTTATTGTCGGGTTCATCCAGTCCTCTTATCAATGATCTTGTGTCGCTTGTTTCCTGAACGTGATTCTTATTTGTCATAATGCTGTCTGCAAGTCCTGCGGGAATAAAAGTGCTGCCGCTGTAAAGCGACTGTCTGTTGAGCGGTACAGCTCCATCTGTGCCAAGCCCGAGATAATTAGAAGTGATCCATGTATATAAAATATTCTGTGGTAATGGCTGAATTGAATTGTCGGTCGTTCCTGATGAAAGCCCGGTTAATGTATCGGTGATGAAACCGTTGCAGTTTACATCTTTATTATAATAGGATGAAGGAACAACAGCTTCGGTATTTCCAAATAAATAAGTAGCCGCACCGGAGGGATAGGAAAATTTAAGATCTCTCATTGCTTCACTGTTGTCATCAATTCCAAAGATAGCGTTCGAGGAAAGATTCGTACCGAGATGCGGAGTACCGATGGTAACGACTTTGGCAACCCTGTGTCCGAGCAATATATCAGCAGGATTGACCCACCACTTATGAACCCCGTTTTCCCTTCTCTGAAGATATTCGCGTATTGCGAGCCCTCCCATGGAATGTCCTGCAAGAATTACCTTCGACGCGCCGGTTACGCGCAGGACAGTATCGATCAGCATTCTCAGCACATAGACCTGCTTGAATATTGACGATTGATTGCTTGGTGACTGGCTTGCTCCGGGGGTTGCATTGTTGTAAAGAATGATTCTCGGATCGGCGGAATTCCTGTTCCAGAAATTCCCGAAATTTAAAGCGTAAATATTAGAAGCAGTGATATTGTTAACGATATTACCGCCTGCATCGATCAGAGGAACAACAACATCCTGAGTATAATTGGTTGTATCTCCGCCTCTGGCATTAATGACAGCGCTGAAAGTATGATTAGCACTCATGCTCCATGCGGTTGCAAGCTTTGTAAGAGTTGCGTCCCAGGTATGATCATCAGAGTTAAGTCCGTGAATGAATATGACAGGATAAGGTGAATTCCCGGTTTGTGAATAAGAGATATTGAAATATATTAGTATTACAAGAATGGTAAATATTTTTTTCATGGGGGAAAATTTAATTGTTTGGAAATAGAGGAATAATTATTTCTCTAAAATATAGAATACGTTTAAAAGTTGAAAGTTTGTAAAGTTTGTAAACTTTACAAACTTTCAACTGTATAAACCTTTCAATTTGACAAAAGCCGAGAGAGCATACATAATTACCGGGACGATCATTGGGTTGACTGCATTGCTCCTTCAGTTCTACGTCAGCATCACCGTATTAATGCAGGAAGGAAGTTCATTTTTGGAGGCAGCCATAAAATACCTGAGTTACTTTACCATCCTTACAAATCTACTGGTAACATTATGTCTTTCTTTCCTTTGGTTAAAGCCGGTCTCAGCGCCGGGAATATTCTTTTCAAGACCTTTGGTGAAAACAGCTTTAGCAGTCTACATACTGATCGTCGGCATAATATAGAGCGCGATGCTGAGACATCAGTGGAATCCGCAGGGAATAGGACTGGTAGCCGATGAGCTTCTTCATGATGTAATGCCGCTGCTGTTTTTATTTTACTGGATAATATTCGTTCCGAAGAATTCATTAAAATGGACGGACGCTTTAAAATTTCTGGTGTACCCGTTAACGTATATTGTTTATAGCGTTATTCGCGGTGGAATTACCGGAGATTATCCTTACTGGTTTGCGGATGTCGGCGTTCTGGGAATTCAAACAGTCTTTATGTACACAATATTTATTCTCATCGCATTTGTATTTGTCAGACTGATCTTTATTTCAATCGGCAAATCTGTGAACTGGTCTTAAGTATCGTCACTCACCATACCATACTTACCATACTTACCAAACTTTCAACTTTACAAACTTTCAACTTTGTAAACTGCTTTATAAGTTTATTATAATTATTTTCACAAAACCGAATAAAGCTTTATAGTGAAACATATTTACAGCTATCTGATCATCGCTGCAGTTGCATTCTTGGTATATTACAATTCCCTTTCAAATGAATTTGTATTTGATGATGAGAGTGTGATCCAGACGAATGCTTCCATTCAGGATCTTTCAAACATACCTAAATTCTTCACCGCAGATGAGGGCTTTCACAAAGTAATAGGGAGGTATTACAGACCAGTCGTCTCGACTTCCTATGCTACTGATTTTTATATATGGGGAATGAACCCCTACGGCTTTCATCTTACCAACGTACTGATACATGTAATTTCCTGTCTGCTTTTATATAAGATATTCATAGTATTATTCTGGAGATATAAATTCAGAAATTTAATATCGATGTTCTCGACTTTGATATTTGCTGTTCATCCCATACATACCGAAGCGGTTACCTGGATAAGCGGACGAACTGACTCGATGGTTACAATGTTTTTCTTTGCCTCATTTTTATTTTATTTACTTTTTACAAGAGAAACGGAGTTTAGTAAGAAGGATAATTTACTTCATACCATCACTGAAAAAAACTATCTGTACCTGACACTGTCCATTCTGTTTTATGCTGCAGGACTGCTCACAAAGGAAATGATAGTGACAATGCCTGTGATAATTTTGCTTTATGACTTTGTCTACAGGAAAAAAAAGATGGATTATCTTAAACAAAACGCGCTAACTTATATTTTATTCATTGCAGTTACTCTGGGTTATTTGGTGCTAAGATATATGATATTATCCGGAATTCCCGAAAGAGAAAATTATCTTTACTTCATCGGGAAGGACTATGTAGTTGTATTAGGAACAATGCTGAAGACAATACCTGTTTATTTCAGATTGCTGTTGGCGCCGTTCTCATTGCTGTACCACTATAACGGTGTAATACCAGACGCGAAAACCATTATAGAGACTCCTGTCCTTCTTTCAATCCTGTTCCTTTTTGTCATGCTGTATCTTACGGTGTTCTTCTACAAAAAAGACAGCGTTGTAGCATTTTGCATTTTGTTTTTCTTTGTCTCTCTGCTGCCGGTAATGAACATAATTCCTACGATGAACCTTATGGCTGAACGTTTTCTTTATCTTCCGTCATTTGCATTGTCATTACTGATATGTCATCTCGCGTTGGTAGGCAGCTCCAAACGTGATTTCTCCATTCTCGCGATCGGCGTAGTGGTGATCATCATGCTTTTATCTTATCTGACCTATGTGAGGAACGAGGACTGGAAGAGCAACAATACATTGTATATGTCGGCAAAAGGTATCGAAGGTTCTGTGATACTTGTGAATGAAGCTAACATTTACGCTAATGGCAAGAAGTATGAAGATGCAGCGAAACTTTATAAAAGGGCAATTGAACTGCGTGATAACAATGTACTTGCTCATCATAATCTCGGGCTTGTGTATCTGCTAAACGGAAAGCTTGATTCGGCTGAGATGAGGATAAAGCGTGGAATTTATGTTGACTCACTGGCTCCCGACGGATACTTTCAGCTTGCAACCATTTATAATATGGAGGGAAAAAAGGATGAAGCAATCCAAATGCTGGAGAAGCTTCAGACGGTCTATCCGGATTATAAGGATTCAAAAAATTTACTTGAAAGGATCAAATCAGGTGAAACGGTGGAAGGCAATATTATGCAGGAAGATTTTAATATGAATGATGTCGTAAAGAACAAAATTACTACTCTTCAAAACAGTTCATACAAGCTTTATCAGGAAAAGAATTTTGAAGGTGCAATAAAAGATCTGGAAGAGCTGATAAGCCTTAATAAAGATCCAAGTGTGATCTCAGGATATCTGAATAACATAGCAATGTGCTATAGTGAATTGAAAGATGAAACTAAAGAAGAGAAACATTTTCTCGACGCGCTGACGAAGGACAGAAAAAATGTAAACGCGATGAACGGACTTGCGGCATACTATCTTAAAAAGAATGATATTAACAAAGCAAAGGAATATCTGAACAGAGTATTGACTGTTAACCCCGATGATCCTAATGCTAAGAACAAGCTTGACTCGCTGAAAAGCATAAAGTAGGTGAAGGTAAAAAAAATAACATAGGTTTTAAAAATATATTTTCAAATCTTAACAAATAATTTATTAACTAAAATTACTTTATGAACTGGAAAATCTGGTCGCTTACCTTATTTGGAATTTTAATGGGTTTTGTTTCAGTGTTTGGCATTGCAAAAAATTTCGAATGGCTTCTATGGCTTATTATTGCAGTTATATCCGGCGCAGTGATAGCAAAAGTTGCTGACAGACAGATATTTACCAAAGGTGTTGTTGTCGGTTTGTTTGACGGAATATTTTCTTCAATAATTCAGGGTGTGATGTTCAATACCTACCTTTCAAACAATCCCGATTTCATAGACGGATTTAAACAGATCCCTATAGCGCTTGAACCTCAGTATGTCATTCTGTTCTCAGGACCTTTTGCCGGAATATTGTTCGGTCTTGTAATAGGGTTTGTAGCGTTCATGATCGATAAGGTAACAGGTAAAAGAATTCAGCAATAATTTTAGGTTCAGGTTTCACTATTGAAAATTAAAAGCATACCATGAATGAAAATTCCACATACCATATTGCCCTCCTCATTGACGGCGATAATACACAGCCCGATCTGCTTTCAAACATAATTGCCGAAGCAGGAAGATATGGTAAGGTAACTGTAAGAAGAATTTACGGAGACTGGACCATCAGCAACATGAAGGGCTGGAAGGAACAAATTAACAGGCACGCGATAAGACCAATGCAGCAGTTCGCTTATACCAAAGGAAAAAATTCAACAGACAGCGCTATGATCATCGATGCGATGGACATTCTTCACAAAAAGCTTGTAAATGCTTTTTGTCTTGTATCAAGTGACAGTGACTATGCCGGCATTGCAAACAGGATCAGAGAAGAAGGAGTTTTTGTGATGGGAATCGGCAGAGCTAATACACCTGAAGCATTTCAAAAAGCATGTGAGATATTTATATACACGGAAAATCTTAAGCCCGATGAAACCGTCACCGTCAAGCCGAAAGCAAAACCAAGGACAAGGACAAAGCCGGTAAGTAAAAAAGCCGCAGTAGAAAAAGCTCCGGTAGAGAGTGAAGTTAAGATTGAAGAGCCAAAGCACGAAAAGAAGCCGGAAGTGAAAGTGGTCACAGAGATCAAAAACAAAATTACAAAAAAACCTCTTGATATAACTTTAATTGAAAAAGCATTTGAAATGTCCGTTCAGGATGATGACATGGCGCATCTCAGCGGAATAGGCATACAGTTGAGACGCCTTGATCCGAGCTTTGACTCGCGAACATACGGATATTACTCACTTACAGCGTTATTCAAATCTTTGTCCAAACAATATGAAATAGTATATAAGAACAAGGGCTCCGCGCCTTTGATCAAATTAAAAAAATGATTTTTTTAAAAACTTAATTCACAGAATTATGAAGGTGAAGTTTTTATTTTTAATAGCATCGGCATTTTTGTTTTTGAATTTTACAATGAGTGACAAAAAACCGGAAAGATTTTCAAAGCCGCATGAAGAAGAAGCGGAAGAAAATAAAACTGAGTTCAGATCATTCATGAATTATACTCCGGAATATTCCTCTTCAGTGTTTGTCAATTATAATATTTCACGCGACAGCTCGCCTCAGAATGAAACATCAATTAAGATAAGCCGAACCGATCCAAACCGTGTTGTCGCTGCTTGGAGGGATTTCAGAAAAGGTGTAAGTCCCGCAAACAGGAAAGTGGGCTACAGCTATTCCACTGATGCAGGTCAGACGTGGTCTGCAAGCCTATTGCTTGATTCCACACTTCTTCCCGGCGGGCTCATCAGGAACAGTGATCCGGCAGTCGCAGTTGACGGGCTTGGAAATTTTTATATTGCAGTGATTGCATTAACAAATACCAACGGTAACGGAACGCTGGGAGTTTATAAATCAACTGACGGAGGAGCTACCTTTCCGATGGCGTTCATTGCGTCGCAAACCGGTTCAGAAGATAAGGAATATATTACCTGTGATCTGAATCCTTCCAGCCCCCGTTATAATACACTTTATATGAGCTGGACTACATTCAGTAATGATATTGCAAACTTACTTACGAAATCAACCAACGGCGGAGTCAACTGGACAACGGGCGTGCAGTTCAATGAACCTGAAAACGTGGGACAGGGAAGTGATGTTGCAGTGAGCTCTAACGGCGACATAAATATCTGCTGGTTAACGGGTGATTTTACAAACGATATAATTGCATTTGATAAATCAACAGACGGCGGACAGACCTTCGGTACTGATGTAATGATCTCACAGGGCATAACGCCCGATATTCCAATTACTACAAGCGGAGTTACTTTCCCGTCCATTGCCACTGATATTTCAGGCGGAGTCAATGACGGAAATCTTTACGTGACGTGGTGTGACGCAAGAAACGGAGATCCGGATGTTTTCTTAAGCCGTTCAACAAACAGAGGAGTAAACTGGTCTGCTCCTTTGAGGATCAATGATGATGTATCAGGCAATGGAAAGCTGCAGTGCTGGCCGTGGATAGAAGTAAATGATTCGGGTAATATCGCGATAGTATATTATGATTCAAGAAATTCAGCAAGCCCGACTATCATAGACGCGTATCTTGCACATTCAACAGACGGAGGACTTTCTTTTGACAATTTCAGATTAAGCACTCAGAACTTTCCGACTAATCAGCCAAACAGCGCCGTGCGGTTCGGTGATTATATAGGAATAGATTACTACAGGAACAATATCATTCCTGTATGGTGTGATGAAAGGTCCGGCGGCTTTAATACAGAAGCTTACACCGCCATCGTCGCTACTCCCGTGACCATAAGTAATCTGACAAGTATAATGCCGGAGGGATTTGAGCTTAAGCAAAATTATCCAAACCCATTCAATCCAACTACAAAACTTGGATTTGGAATTTCAAATGCGGGCTTTGTAACATTGAAAATATATAATGCTTTAGGAATTGAAGTTGAAACTTTGGTAAATGAAAATTTGAATCCCGGACGGTATGAAGTTGAATTTACCGGTAGCGGTCATAACAGCGGGGTTTACTTCTACAAGCTTCAGACAGAAAATTTTTCAGATACAAAGAGGATGATCTTACTAAAATAGCTGATCAGTTAATTGTGTTAGTTAGTTAATTTTTATAATTGACAAATTGAACAACAAGATTATTTAATTCAAGCCGGAGAAGAAATTTCTCCGGTTACTAATTAGAATATTAATTAGAAAGGTGTAATTTTTCAAAAAGAAGTTCTTTGTGATTTTTTTTTCGGGGGGAATAACAAATATCCTAAGGACATAATACTA
>JAWXBH010000183.1:0-9768 GCA_034439935.1 bacterium | reverse complement strand
TATACTGGCAATATAATGTGAAATAGTTTATTCAGCTTTCAACTTATATTGAAAGACTTTACTTTCTTCACCCGACTTTACAAGATACTTAACTTCTATTGTATGTTCGCCTTTGGAAAGTTTCATCTGAAAGTCAGTTTTAGGTTGACGCTGTGAAGTCTGCATTCCGAAATTCTTATTCCCTCCGGTGTCTGATCGCATCTTCATTCATTCCTTTTAATTTGTAAAGCACGGCATTGCTGTACCAGTCATGCGGAGTCCTAAGATCACTTATGATTACGCCGTTAAGATCAACCTGTGTGATCTTCGCAGTAATGTTATCAAGCTTTGAATCAATTTTCTTAACATCTCCTTTTATTTCGGTGACGTCATCTCCGATTTTCAATACGTCTCTTTGTAATCTTGAAATTGCATCTACGTTATCCGCAAGATAGCCCTGAGCAGGTCCTGCTTTGGATATTGGAATGTAAACTCCCCACATTACGGCAAAGATGAGGAAGAAGATAAAACCTGCAACCCATTTTTCCTTGTGAATAATCTTACCTTCTTTCTTTTTAAAATAAAATAAGATGATGCCCAAAATTATGGCGCCGGCAAGTGAGACAAGTAAAAAAATAAGCCCAAAGTCTGCGAAGGGTTTTAAAACATCTCCGATAAAGGCTCCGGCAGAGCCGATAAGGCTCATTGGGACCAGAGATTTTTTCAGGAATGCAAGTATCATAAGAAATTTTTTTTAAAAATAGAATTTATGGGGAAATATTAAAATGCTTTTTTGAGACTATGTGAACTATGGTTCTATGTGGTGGAATAATTTTATTCGTTAGGTAAATTACGGAAAATTTCATTCACGTAAGTTTTTTGTCCGTTCTTGAAAATGTTTACACAGTTGAAGTTGATTAAGATCCCCTTTGGAAATTTCAATAGTTTCATAAATGTAAATAATTTTGCCTGATGAACCGGCAATAGGGAATCTACAGATCTTACCTCAAGCACTATGCAATTCTCGATTAAAAAATCACAGCTGAGATTTACATTAAAAGTTTTTTCTTTGAAAATAACCGGAATGTTTACTTTGCTGACGAAATTTATTTTCCTCAATGTTAATTCGTAATGAAGGCAGTCATTATAAATGCCTTTTAATAATCCCGGTCCGAGCGACTTGTGAACTTCGATAGCGCCGCCAACTACTTCGTATGTTAATTCATCCAGATATTTCTTTGTCATCATTATCCTCCTTCATGTTTACACCACATAGAAACATAGTTCACATAGTTACAAACCACTACTTCAGTTCATCCTTCACCTTCTTCAGTATATTGATCGCCTCAAGAGGCGTAATATTATCTATATCCACCTCCTGCATCATCTTCCTCAGCGTCTCATCCCGGAACTCCGTCACCGTCGACTCAAACATGCTTATCTGAAATTCATCCTTATGTTTCCTCTTATACTCCTTATCTTCAAGTGAATGAAGAATCTCCTTCGCACGCTTTGTCACCGAATCCGGAAGTCCCGCCATCTGCGCTACCTGTATTCCGTAACTGTGATCTGCCGTTCCTTCGGTGATCTTTCTCAAAAATATAACCTTATCATTGAACTCTCTCACTTCCACCCGGTAATTTTTTATCCTCGCATACAGATCAGCAAGCGAATTTAACTCATGATAATGTGTCGCGAACAATGTCTTTGCTCTCACATTCGGGTTTTCATGCAGATATTCGGTCATTGCCCATGCAATGGAAATACCGTCATAAGTGCTGGTACCTCTTCCTATCTCATCGAGCAGTATCAGACTTTTAGCAGTAGCATTATTCAGAATGTTCGCCGCCTCATGCATCTCCACCAAAAAAGTACTTTCACCTTTGGCGATATTATCTGAAGCTCCGACTCTTGTAAAAATTTTATCCACGATCCCGATCCTTGCGCTCCTTGCCGGCACGAAGCATCCTATCTGCGCAAGAAGAACGATCAGCCCTGTCTGCCGGAGATAGCTTGATTTACCGCTCATATTAGGGCCTGTTATAATGAGGATCTGATTTTCTGTAGTATCAATATGAGTATCATTGGAAATATATTTTTCCCCGGCAGCAAGCAGTCTTTCAATTACGGGATGCCTGCCGTCGGTGATCTCAAGCTTATCTGTTTCGTTAATTTCAGGCAAAGAATATTTGTAAACTTCGGAAACTTCCGCGAAGCTAACCAGTGCGTCGAGAGTTGCAATCAATGATGCATTCTTTTGCACATCATCAGTAAAATTCAGGATGAACATTCTCAGCTCATTGAAAATATTTCTTTCAATGTCGTTGATCTTTTCTTCAGCATTCAGAATTTTTTCTTCGTAAACTTTCAGTTCATCTGTAATGAATCTTTCTGCATTAACAAGAGTCTGCTTGCGGACATAATCCGGTGGTGTTTTATCAAGATTGGATCGTGTGATAATGATGTAGTAGCCGAAGACTTTATTGAAATCAACTTTAAGGGAGTTTATACCTGTTCTTGCTCTTTCCTTACTTTGAAAATTTTCTATCCAGGTTTTTCCATTAATGAGAATATCCTTGATCTCATCGAGCTCATCGCTGTATCCTTTATTGATCACGCCATAAGGATCGATGCCGCTGATGAAATTTTCATTCACACACTTTTCTATTTTTAAAATTAATTCATTCTGCTCGATGAGATTGTCTCCGATGGTCTTGACAGCTGGAGATGGAAATTTAACGAGCTTATTTTTTATGTCAATTATTTTTTTCAGTGAAATTTTCAATTGAACAAGATCTCTCGCAACCGAGCGCCCCGTTGATATTTTTGAAATGAGACGTTCGAGATCAGCAATTGACTTCAGATCATCGGAGATTTTCTTGCGTTCATTTTTATTATCAAAAAAATCCTTTACAGCATTAAGCCGCCTGTCAATCATTTCTTTTTTCTTAAGCGGACGTGATACCCATCTCTTCAGCAAACGTCCGCCCATCGCAGTTTCGGTGCGGTCAAGAATAGATATAAGCGTTCCTTCCCTTCCGCCTTCTGATATTGAAGAAGTGATCTCCAGATTTCTCTTTGTTGAAGGATCAAGAATTATGTAATCAGTATAATCATAATTGTAGATTTTTTTTATATGCGGAAGATTATTCTTTTGAGTCTCGTTGAGATAATTCATGATACAGCCGGCGGCTATTATACCTTCGCTTAATCCCTCAATACCAAAACCTTTCAGCGAATGTGTACCGAAATGATTTGTCAGAACTTCCTTCGCGTAATCAATATTAAAAACCCAGTCATCTACTTTTGTAAATACAAATTTATTTCTCTGTTCGGAAAAGGTAGCATCCGGATCATAGCTTAATGCTTTGAATACTTTTTCTTTTTCTCTTTTTGAAATTAATATTTCAGATGGATTTATAATGTCAATTTGGCTGGCGAGACTATTGATATGAAGTTCGGAAGTTGCATACTCCCCTGTTGAAACATCACAAAAGGAAAAACCGCATACATTATCCTTTATGTATATGGCGGCAAGAAAGTTATTTGATTTATGATCAAGAAGCTTTTCTGAAAAGGTTGCTCCGGGAGTGACAACTTCCACAACGTCACGTTTTACAATTCCTTTCGAAAATTTAGGGTCTTCCATCTGCTCGCATACTGCAACCCTGTGTCCGGCTTTTACTAATTTCGGGAGATAATTATCAAGTGCATGGTGGGGAAAACCGGCAAGAGGAACATCTGAAGCGGCTCCGTTAGAGCGTTTGGTTAGTGTTATGCCCAATACTTTTGAAGCTGTAACAGCATCATCTTCAAACGTTTCAAAAAAATCTCCCATTCTGAACAGTAAAATGGTATCCGGATACTTGTCTTTTATCTTCCGGTATTGCATCATCAATGGCGTCTCTTCTCTCATCTGTACTATGGTTAATGTTTAATGTATAAATATATTACCAAAGAAATCATAAATGTCATATCCTGAAAATTTTCTAAGATTCTAAAATCAGATCTAAAACCTAAAATCATCTGATTCCAGATCAATAATGTTTTATCTTATCTTTCAGAAACTTATTCAAAAGCTCTCTGCCTCTGAAGATATGTGCCTTCACTGTCCCAAGAGGAAGTGAAAGCTTTTTTGCAATTTCTTCATACTCCATTTCCTGTTTATGCCGAAGCTCGATTACTTCCCTGTACTTTTGAGGCAGGGATTCAATTGCTTCATCAAGGATCTTTTTCATCTGTGAATCAATGATGTGACGGTCAGGCTTGTTTTCGCTGTCCGGAATTTCAAATTTATAATCGCTGTCATCGGTCTCGATATCTTTATCAATTGAAAATGTTAACAGTTTCTTTTTTCGCAGATAATCGATCGCGTTATTGGTCGCGATTTTAAAAAGCCAGGTTGAGAAAGCGAACTGTTTGTCAAAGTTATGGAGAGAATTAAAAGCTTTTATGAATGCTTCCTGCGTAAGGTCTTCAACATCCTCTTTCTTTGAGATCATCCTGTAAATGAGATTGTAGATGAGCTGATAGTATTTTTTCATCAGCTTTTCATAAGACGGCTGTCCGCCTGCAAGTGCATCTTCAATCAAAGCTATATCTTCGGTCTTGGTTTTATTATAAATATTAACAGGATTCATTAACGAGCGAGAGGGTTAGAGAGGAAATATGTAATTTTCATCGTGCAAAAATTACATCTATTTGAGTTCAATATCAATAAACAAAAACGCTTTGAATCTTTATCATTATTTCTCTAAGTTGTTACATCAAATCCGATTTTCAAACATTAACCGGCTTTTAAAAAAATTTTGTGAAAGTTAGAATCTATAAGAATGTATTTTTGAATTATAATGAGTAAGAAAAATTTATTAAGTATTACGTTCAATGAATTAGAAAAGCAGATAGGACTTCTTGACGAAAAGCGTTACAGAGCCGAGCAGATCTTTTCATCCATTCATAAATACAATGTTTCTTCAATAAATAATATCAGAGGGATACCTGCAGAATTGAAACGGAAAATCTCCGAATTTTTTTTTATTCCCGCATTGAAGACTATCCTTGTAACCAATTCCAAAAGTTTTAATACGAAGAAATTTCTTTTCAGCATCAGCGATTCATCTGAAAATTATCTCATTGAGTCGGTCTTAATTTCTGAAAATGAAAGAAATACCATTTGTGTTTCGACTCAGGTCGGATGCAATGTCGGATGTGAATTTTGCGCTACCGGCAAAATGGGTTTCAGAAAAAATCTTGATGTCAGCCAGATCATTTTACAGGTTTATGAGGTCATAAAGCAAACGGGCATAGCGCCTACGAATATTGTTTTCATGGGAATGGGTGAGCCGTTTTTGAATTATGACAACATGCTCGCGTCACTGAAGATCCTTACACACAGCAAAGGTCTGGGACTTTCTTCAAGAAGAATTACCGTGTCGACAGTTGGCTTCATAGGTAAAATTAAAAAGTTCGCTGACGATATTTCACTTCCGGAAAATAATTCAATACGCAATGTCAAGCTTGCACTATCGTTGCATTCCACAGACAATGGAATTCGCGAAGCTATCATCCCTACATCCGTAAAAAATAAATTGTCCGGACTGTATGAAGAGATAAGCTACTTCTATCAGAAAACACGAAACAAAATTACTTACGAATACATTTTTTTTGAAGGTTTGAATGATACTGATAGTGATGTAAAACGCTTAGGAAAAATTACAAAGATGGTTCCGTCTAATCTCAACATTATTCCCTTTCATCCGATCGGATTTGAGTTAAAAAAACCTCTTGATATATTTAATGATAAAAAAGATATTAAAAATTTACTTTCAAATGAAAAATTAAATGATTTTATTGCCAGACTTAAAACAGAAAAAGTTGTTGTAAACGTACGTTCAAGCAGTGGTGTCGATATAAATGCCGCATGCGGACAGTTGGCAGTTAATAATAAGTAGAAGGTGTTCCGGTCAAAATTTAAATTAAAAATCTAAAACCACTTAATGCATCAGCTTATAATTTTCGGACCGCCGGGCGTAGGTAAAGGAACACAGGCAGAATTAATTGCAAAGAAGCTAAATCTTGAACACATCTCTACGGGTGAAATTTTAAGAAAGGCTGCCAATGACGGCACAGATCTCGGAAAGAAAGCGAAGGAGATAATGGACAAGGGTAATCTTGTGCCGGATGAAATTATGAATGGTATAGTAAAGGATACTTTGAAAAATATAAAAAAGGATGGATTCATTCTTGACGGTTTTCCGAGAACATTAGAGCAGGCGAAAGCATTGACTCAGATTTTTAAAGAACTTAACTTGACTAACATCAGAGTGATCAACCTTAAAGCTGATGAGAATGAAATTGTGAACCGTCTTTTAAAAAGAGGAAGAAGCGATGATACTAAAGAAACCATTGTAAACAGACTGAAGGTATACTATGACTCGACCGAACCGGTAAAGAATTACTACAAAGATTCAGCTACTGTAATTGATATAATGGGAATGGGTGAGATCGAAGAGATCAACAAAGGTATACTTGAAGCATTGAAATAAAATTTTAAATCAGCACGGCAAGATGAAATACATTTTTATATAGTTGCAATTTTAAATTTAAACGCATATTTTGTTAATCAAAATTTCAAAACATGGCATCAATAAAAGTTAACGAATTATCAGACAAAGGCATTGTTATTCTTGCGCCGAAAGGAAATTTTGTAGGAGGAGATGAGACAGACGAATTAAGGGATACCATAAAAAAATATTCGGACCTCGAGAATAAGAAACTTATAGTAGATCTAGGTGATGTTCTTTATCTCAACAGCACAGCCCTCGGAGTTCTAATAGCTGCACACGCAAATTATTCAAAGCGCGAAGGTAAAATTAAACTTTGCCAGTTGAATAAAAATCTCGAAAATTTATTTGTAATTACGAAATTAGCTTTAATATTTGATTCCTATCCTACACAGGAAGAAGCAATCAAGAGCTTTGACTGAATTATTAAAAAACATTTATCATAAAATTAAAAATATAACTCTATCAGGGTTAATGGAGGTTAAAAATTAATGAAACAATCTGTCTTTATGACTGTAGTCATCGTAATAGCATTGGTAGTATCTGCGGTCATTTTCTACGGAGTGTTCGGAAATCCGGGTAATTTCAAAACACCGGAAAAGAATACACCGGCAAATATTCTGGGAGCTATCTATTTGGGCGGTCCGGTCGTTGTAATACTTATGACACTAAGTATTATGGTAATAACATTTACAATCGAAAGACAACTTTCGCTCTCAAAAGCAAAAGGAAGAGGTCCTATCGAGCCGTTTCTTAAAAAAGTTCAGACTTCGCTTCTGGATGGAAATATCGACGAAGCGATCGCAGAGTGCGATAAGCAGCGGGGCTCAATTGCCAATATAATCCGGCAGGGACTCGAACGCTACCAGATGCTTTCAGGCGATAGTAAGCTTGAGAAAGAGCAGAAGCTGCAGGAAGTTCAGTCAGCAATAGAAGAAGCAATGATGCTTGAAGTTCCACTTCTTGAAAGGAATCTTGTTGTTATTTCTACCATCGCATCGGTTTCAGTACTTATAGGACTTTTCGGAACGGTAATCGGTATGATCCGCGCATTCCAGGCATTGGCAACAGCCGGAACACCTAATGCGGCAGAGCTTTCAGCCGGTATTTCCGAGGCACTTATAAATACGGCAGGCGGTCTTTTCGGAGCTATTGTAGGAACGATTTCTTATAACTACTTCGTTACAAAAGTTGGTAACATCACTTACATGATCGATGAAGCAACCTACAACATGCTTCAGATACTTTCAATCAAAGGATCAAAAAAGACAGCTTAGTAAAAACGATTTTTAAATTTCGATATTAATAACATGAAAAAAGCTAGATCAATAAAGAAGCCCGGTGTGAATATTGACATGACTCCTCTTGTAGACGTGATTATGTTGTTGCTGACATTTTTCATGCTCGTTGCAACCTTCAAAGCGGAATCCACCGAAGCCATTGAAATCAAGCTTCCCGAATCAGTTGTAACCGACACAACCAAATTACCCGAAAAAGATATAATGACATTAACCCTGACAAAAGCGGGAGATGTTTTCCTTGATGTTGATAATTATAATGTCAGGGAAACTGTATTTGGAGATCAATTTGCTGTTGGTTTATTTCACCCTGATAGTACTTCCAAAAGCGAATACGAAACAACAGGCGGCAAAGTGAATGGCAAAGAGTTTAAACGAAAAGTTATTCCGATGAATAGGGCGCAGTTTGAAAAAGCATTGACGGATCTCCGGTTAGCTCTGAAGAATTCGACCGGAGGGAAATCAGATTTCAGGATAGTTCTAAAAGGTGATACGCAAACTGACTATGGTGTAGTTGAAGACCTTATGGATATTTTCAAATCATCCAAAAATACCAGGTTTGCGCTTGTGACTGACGTTAAGTCGGACACGCCCGATTAACAAATTTATAATTTTAATCTAAAAGGAATTTTATTATGGCTGGTGGCGGATTTGATGCCCCGGAAAGCGGCTCGGGACTTCGTAAGCAGAAAAAATATAAAAAAGGAAAAAAGATCGGCGTAAGAATTGACATGACACCGATGGTGGATGTCATTATGCTTCTTCTTACATTCTTTATTCTTACAACAACTTTAAATACTCCGCAAATAATGCAGATCAATCTTCCAAAGGGAGATGAGACTGATAAAGTAAAGGTCGATATGGGTGATGTTGTTTATGTCAGAGTTTCAGAAGCGGCGAATGTTTACTTTTCCAAAGGTCTTTCGGATGGTACTGAGGCACCTCCCGAAAAAGTAACTTTCGATGGCATGAAAGACAAAATTGAAGATCTGTATAGAGCAAATCCTAAACTGATCATTCTTCTTAAGTTTGACAGGAAGATGAAATATAATACAATGGTCGATATGCTGGACGAAATCAACAAGGCTGCAATTGAAAAAAGATACAGCTTTCTGAAAATGGAAGATCCGGATAAGGAAATTGTAAAAAATGCAGGCGGATAAAATATAGTTTCTATTTTAAGTAAAGCGGTCTGAATTTTTTCTGATCGCTTTTTTTATTTTATAATAAATGATGACCGGCAACCGTTTCAAAATAAATTTTATATTTGTAATTTTAATATCGTTATTCTTTTCCCTTCCCTTTTTATATTCTCAATCCGGAAGCAAGAAACCTCTTTCCGAAAGTCCGACCCAAATAAAACAATATGTCTTTGATGAAACAGGCACACTCACTCCTCCGCAAGTAGTAAATCTCATTAATAAGCTTCAGGCAGAAGACAAAGCCACCACTAACCAGATAATAGTTTATATGATATCAAGTCTTGATGGTGAGTCACTGGAAGATCTTTCTATCGAATTGGCGGAAAAAAATAAGATCGGTAAGAAGGATAGGAACAATGGAGTTCTCCTGCTTATAGTTAAGGATGATCGTAAGATCAGGCTTGAAGTAGGATATGGTCTTGAAGGAGTTTTGACCGATGCAACCAGCTCCAGCATTATCAGGAATATCATTACTCCCGAATTTAAGAAGAATAATTATTATGAAGGAATTGATAAGGGTGTAGATGCAATTATTTCAGCGATCAAAGGTGAATATGCTGCTGACAAAAATTCAGTTGACAAAGATGGAGGACTTTGCCTTGGGATCCCTGTCTTCATAATCGTTATATTCGGTTTCATTTTTGTTTTTATATTCACTTCTTTTGTAAAGAGTATTTTCGGAGCGGGACGGTCAATTTATTCCGGCAAGAAAGGATGGGATAACAG
>JAWXBH010000182.1:0-34012 GCA_034439935.1 bacterium | reverse complement strand
TAACTCCATAGTTTAAATTAGTTTAAATACATTTGATTTAATAAAAAACCCGTCAGAACATCTAACGTTCTGCCGGGTTTTTTGATCAAGGAGAGAAAATAAAATTATGGTCTTACGAGACTTACAAAATCATTTGCATTATTGAAACCAATTACGAGATCGACTACGTCAACAAAGTCATCTCCGTTTAAGTCAGTTTTTACATAACCCGATACAAAATTATTCCCATCATTAAAAATATCAACCAGATCGGCGGCATCAACTGACCCATCCTGATTGGAGTCACCATTGTATGCGGCAAATTCAACCGGAGAAGCATCAACCTGTTTCAGATTGCTCCCGTATGCTTTTGTTACCGCATTTGTAAAGTCGTATGTCAGGTAAAGATTAGTAAATATACTTGTTGAAGCTCCCCAGGTCTCAATAAGATTCCTGTGCTTTATTACGACGTAGTATCCTGTTGCATTGACAGCGGTTTTAAAATACAACCTTCCTTTGCCTAATGTATCAAGATATATTTTCCCGGAATCAATAATTGTTGTGGCGGATGAATTATAAAGTTTAACTCTGACAGTGTCACGCACCATTGAGTTTGTTGCCGGCTTGTAAAATCCTTGTATCCACACATTAAGATCAAGCACTCTGTCCTGGACAAGTTTAATTGTTACATAGTTTGTACCCGAAGCCCCTCCCAGTGCAGTTCCTGTAATATATACATTCCTGCTTGTTGAAGCGTCGACGACAACACCCGCAAAGGCATCCGATCCGCTGCCTGAGCTGTTGTATTTATACGACCATTCAATAATACCGGTGATTGTATATTTTATTACAATACCATCATTTCCGGTACCTGTTTCGGCTGATCGACCAGCGAGATAAAGATAACCGGATGCATCACTTGTAATCGCGAAACCTTCATCATTACCGTTTGCACTGCCATTAAACAAAACAGTATCAAGAGCGACGCCGGCATTATCAAATTTTAACATTACAATATCGGCTCCTGAACCTGTATTCTGAGCTTTGCCGGTAAGATAAATTTCATTATCATTTTTGTATAATAAAGCATTTGTGTTATCATCTCCGTTTGCACTGCCATTGTACCTTCTAAGCCACGTTTCCACACCCGCGTTTGAATACTTGATTAAAATTGCATCTGCACCCGTGCCTGTCGATTGGGAAACTCCCGCAACATAAATATCAGGAGCAGAAGTAGTAGTATTGAAAGAAAGGCTAACACCAAAATCCTCACCGTTGGCTGTTCCGTTAACTCTCTTCGCCCAGTTTTGTGTTCCGGTTGCATTGTACTTGACAGTTGCGATGTCATTATTACCTGTCCCGAAACTTTTTCCTGTAACAAAAATGCTTGTATCGGCACTGACTCTAACGAATGTTGCAGAATCATTGGCATTACCGCTTCCGTTATAAGCTCTTACCCATGTTGAATCTCCTGTGGTTCCATTATATTTAATTGTGACAAAATCTGAATTTGTTGCATCTCTGTAAAAACCTTTTCCTGTAACATACACACTGTTGTTCTTTACAGTCAGTCTTGTCGCATAGTCATCCATATTTCCGGCACCGTTATAAACTGAAGCCCAGGTTACTGCGCCCGTAGTTACATTATATTTTAAGGTAATATAATCAAGACCGGTGAAAGGACTCCTTGTAGTAACACCTGTTACATAGAGATTGGACGTTCCGTCAAGAATGATCGAAGTACCTTCGTCAGTGGAATTTCCGGAACCGTTGTAAACTGCTGTCCATTGCGCTACGCCTGATGAATTATATTTGATAGTAACAATGTCATTGCCATTTGAAGCGCTGAGACTCTTTCCGGTAACATAAACATTATTTGATGCGTCAAGTATTATAGCTCTTGGCTGATCCATGTTTTGCGCACCCGAATATTTTTTTATCCAGCTTGTATCAACCTGGGAAAAACTTTTCCCGGAAATCACTAACAGACAAAGTACAAAAAGAAAGACGATAGTTTTTTTCATAATGTTTTATTGGTTTTTTTAAAAAATTTAATTAAAATAATTTGTTGTGATGCTTGTTGCAACTTCCGGAGAATTGAAAGAGAAGTAGGGTGAAAATTATTTGTGATGAAAAGCTCTCACCATTTTTTGGTGATCCCGTATTCATTCAGCTTTTCGGGATGTTTAGCATGAAGTCCGATCGCTCTTTTTTCAAGCATGCTTAAGAGCAATTCTTTTTCCCTGCTTACATAACGCGCTTCAAGATATTTTTTTGATAAAGTGCTTTTTAATTCTTCGATCTCCTCGTCTTTGGATTTAATATCCTCAATCAGAGTCTGAACAAACCGTTAAACAAATTTCTAATTCAAATTCTGATAAGATTTCCTCAGTAATGCTGAAAGAGCTGAAATTCAAACTTAAACAATTATCTGATATACCGACTGAGAAGATTTTTATGATAAGGATGAGACTTATGTCATGGATAGACGTACATATAGAAAGATTAAAAACACCTGCTGCCGCTAAACAACTTTAATAACAAAAGATCCGTCAGATACATCCGGCGGTTCTTTGATATAAAATATGCTGTACAATTTTATCTTCGCTTATAATGCTTCGAATTGACTCTGCATTCTTTCTTTAGCTGAAAATACAATTTTTTATAATTTACCCTGCTCTTTATATATTTGTGTTTGTTCTTGCTGCTTTTACCTGCAGAGTAGAGCTTTTTCTTTTTTGGATAATGCTTCTTGTATGAAACCTTTGCTACTTTACTTTTTAAGACATTAACTTCGGTTCTTAATTTATCGTATTTATCCATTACGATATCAAGGTCCTGCGAAAGATCTTTGTTTTCTATCTTTGTGTCTGCTATAAGTTCACGGTTCTGAATGTTTGTTCTATGCGAATCATAAAACAAATATCCGAGAACTCCGCTGGTGCAAACAAGCAAAGCAATAATGACACTGTGTATCCTTGTCAGATTTTTGAATATTTTCATTCTTTACTTTTGTTTTGTTTATAAAATAGTTTAATTTTTCTACGATTGAGATTAATTAATGTTGGTATAATAATTTTGTAATTGTTAGGGAATTGACAGAAAGTTACAAGTTTAAATTTTTAATTACAATATTTTAATGCCATCATATTATATTTTTTTTGTGCAAATGGAGTCATTACACGTTCTATTTTTACCGGATCTGTATTTTTATTTGAAGCTACAATAATTTAAATTGAAAACGATGTTGAATTTTGGTATTTTATTAAAATAATTAAATCATTATGAAAAAATCCAAGAATATACTTTTGATATTATTCCTGTTTGTGTGCTCAGCCTCTTATGCTCAGGATGCACAGGAGATCATAAAAAAAGTTCAGTCCAAGTACGACAATATTACAGACGCAAAAGCAAGCTTTACTCAGACACTTAAAGGTTCAGGCGGAAAAGCTAATTCATCATCCGGTGTCATATACATTAAGAAAGGCAATCAGTACAGAATTGAAGCCGGAAGCCAGATAATAATTACCGATGGTCAGACATCATGGTCTTATTCTCCGAAAAGAAAGCAGGTCGTAATCGATAATTATAAAGATGACGGAAGTTCATTTTCTCCTAATAAGTTCTTGTTTAGCTATCCCGAGAATTTTTATTCCGATCTTGATGGCGATGAAAATGTTGGTGGTGTGGATTGTTATGTTATCAAACTGACTCCAAGAAGCGGAGGATCTGTCAAATCAGCAAAGATATGGATCGATAAGAATGAAGATCTTATCAGAAAGATCAACATTGTAACAACTGAATCGACAAACACTTACATGCTTAAAGATATCTCACTTGATGCAGGATTAAGTTCTTCTAAATTCAATTTTTCTCCCCCTGCAGGAGTTGAAGTCATAGATCTCAGGTAAATTAAAATTAATTTATTTTAATACAAAGTTAAGCATTACTTTTCTTTTTGCTTAACTTTTTTTATTACTTTATTGAATCCAAAGGTTAAAAAATATCTTAAGATAATTTTTCTATTTTCTCTTACCTTCTTTTTTCTGTATCTCGCTTTCAGAGGAAATAATTTCGGGGAATTGTTTATCGTTCTTAAAACCGCAAATTATTATTATGCGATCTTAGGAACTATAGTCGGAATACTTATCGGAAGTTATATAAGAGCTCTGCGCTGGAGGTATCTTTTGAATCCTCTTAAAAAAGATATTGGGATGGGTATACTCTTTTCTTCAATGATGATAGGATACATGATGAACAGCATTATTCCCAGATCAGGTGAGGTTTACAGACCTGTACTTCTTGCGAACAGGGAAAAAATTTCAAGAGCCGCAGCATTCGGAACAATACTCGCTGAAAGGATCTTTGATGTCCTTACCCTTTTAATCTCCTTTGGAATCTGTATGTTTTTTTTTAAACAGAAATTATCGGAAGCATTTTCACAATATAATCTTGAGACTATTTCATTGTATGTTGCAATTGCAACACTTGCATTTGTTACTCTGATCGTTATCATAATTTTCAATCTTGAAAAATCAGAGATAATCTTCGAAAGAATTTCTAAAAAGCTTTTGCCGGAAAAGTATCATCTGAAAATTCAGAACATATTCATTTCCATGATAAATGGTTTTCTGTTTATCAAATATCCTAAGTATTATCTGCAGATATTTATTCTTTCAGCGCTGCTTTGGGGTTCTTACATATTTTCAATCTACCTTACCCTTCTTGCATTCAATATTAATATTTCATTCTTTGATGCTAATCTTGTTCTGACAATGACGACGTTTGCGACAATGATTCCCCTCCCGGCAAATTCGGCAGGAATATTTCATCTATTCTGTACTGCGACTTTGGTGAATATTTACGGGGTAGATAAAGAAACGGCTTTCGGCTTTGCAACCGTTAATCATTTGATGGGAACACTAAGTATTATTTTGATTGGATTGTACTTTTTTCTGAAGGAGAATCTTGAATTCAAAAAAACCCCTGAGATGCAAGATACAGGGGTCGTTTCTGATAAATAAAGCTTATGCAGACTTTTCCGAATTAAGTTTTTTTTCTTTCCTCTGTTTCACAAAAGCAATTATTATAGGAAGCAGGGAAAGAATTATCACTCCTATTATGACAAACTCAAAGTTCTTTTTTATAAAAGGAATATTTCCAAAGAAATATCCAAGCAATGTCATTGAAGTTACCCATAGTATCCCTCCGATTACATTATAAAAGATAAATTTTTTGTAGCTCATATTTGCAACTCCGGCAACTATCGGAGCAAATGTTCTCGCAAATGGAATAAAGCGGGCATAGATGATCGCTCTTCCACCATATTTTTCGTAAAACTCGTTTGCCTTTATAAGATGATCTTTAGCAAAGAATCTGGATTTTTCCCTGCTGAATATCCGTGGTCCTGTCTTTTTCCCAAAAAGGTAACCTACCTGATCACCTACTATAGCGGCAATTATCAAAGCAACATTCAAAACCGTGATATCCATGTAACCCTGAGCAGCGAGTAATCCTGCTGTTATAAGCAGTGAATCTCCCGGCAGAAAAAATCCTATAAGTAAACCGGTCTCAGCAAAAACGATAATTATAAGTACGGTCAATCCGCCCCATCTTATCAGCTCTTCAAGATTTCCAAGCTTACTGAAAAAATCTGACAATACTTCCATTTATACTACAATTTATTTAATAAAAACAATTTAGTCATTATTGATCTAATATTAATTGCAAAAATATTTTCACATTCTGAAATTAATACATTGCCTTATCAATACCTATGTGACACAATGCAAAATCGTACTTTACCGGGTCATTTTTATCAAATGATCTTAGAACTTCGGTAAGCTCAATTGCGAATTTCATATCACATGATTTTCTTTCAGCCAGACCTAAATTCCTTGAAATGCGGTATATGTGTGTATCAACGGGCATCAACAATTTAGACTTATCAACTGATGTCCAGATGCCAGTATCGATATTGTCTTTTCTTACCATCCATCTGAGATATAGATTAAGTCTTTTACAGGTGGAGTTTTTTTCCGGAAGTGGAATGAGATATCGGAATGATGACCCAGTGTTACTTTCCCCGTTTAATTTTTTTGCAAATGCTGATAGCGCAGCAATAATATTCGGATCTTTTGGCGAATAATTTTTTAAAAATAAGTTTTGAAGTGATCCGTTATCATTCAGTGCCAGACTGATATTTGAAAGTAACAATGCAAGATCATCTTCTGAATTAAACCTGTAAAAAAGCCCTTTAAGAAATTTTTTATCTTTTTGTTGCGAGAAATTAGAAGTAAATTCGTGAACTTTAAAATCAATATTCTTAAGGAATCTCCTGATAAAAACGTTGATCTGATCAACTTGTCCGTAAGAATAGCATGAAGTGATCAGTCCTGCAACTTCAATATCCTTTGCTTCATTAAAGTCATGCAATGTCCAGACAGGATCCTTTGAAGAATGCTTATTTTTATATTTCCCGTAAATGCTGTCAAGAAATATTTTTAAATCTTTTTTTAAAATTTTACCCAATTCATTTTAATGCAAAAAGTTTTTATTATCGGGGACAATGAACCTCTTATGGCTGAGCTCTCCGAATTGCTGAAAAAGAAGTATGAAATTACAGATGAGCTTGATCCTTCTGTTGATTTTATTTTTGAACTTACAAATTTCAATAAAGAAATTAAATTTAATATTCTTAATTTTATCGATGAAAAAAATTCTAAGGGCATTGTAATTTCATCCTCGCTTTGTATCACTGCCCTTGAGCAGGGAGCGAATTCGGGTTTTCCTCAACGTCTTGCAGGAGCTGCTTTGTATCCCACCTTTTCTGAAGCAAAAGGAATTGAGATCACAAAAACCGATTTCACTTCAGAGGAAAATTTTGCTAAAGTGAAGGAGCTTTTTGAGAAGCTTGAAAAGGAAGTTCATGAAGTTACAGACAGACCGGGAATGATCTCAATGAGAATAATCACAATGATTATCAATGAAGCATATCTTGTTCTGCAGGAAGGCACTTCAAACCGCGAAGACATTGACACTGCCATGAAGCTGGGTACAAATTATCCTCATGGTCCAATCGGCTGGAGTGAAAAAATTGGAATTGAGCTGGTATATAATATTTTAAGATCCATGTTCGATGAGTTTGGTGATGACAGGTACAGGATCACTCCCCTTTTAAAGGAAAAAATGTTGAGCATTAAGAATTAGTATACCGGAATTATTACAGATCTAAAATTGTGTTGTTCCGTCAACTTCACCCCAGAGACCTTTCTTATTTTTTCGGGCATCAGATTCCAGTTTTTTAAATTCATTAATTTTTGAAATTGATTTATCATAAAAAACATTTGCATAACCGTCCTCCAGAATTTTTGCGTTCACTAATGTTCCGTCTTCAAAATAAACATATCTCAAAAGCCGGTTATACTTATCCACGTTATCATAACCCGGATCTTTCTCAAGCCGGACTTTCTTTCCTTCAACAAGCTTCGTAACATAATCTGAGGCCGCTTCACCAAGTTTCTTAATCGTTTGTTTATCTCTGCCTGTTTTTGAAGACTCTCTGTCAAGCTTGTCTGAGTCATACTTTTCCGGAGTATCGATCCCAATCAGTCTTACTTTCTCACCGTTTGACATTCGGAAAGTATCTCCGTCAATGACCTTGCTCACTGTCAGATATTCATCAGAATAGGTTTGCTTATTCTCTCCGCTATTCTTTACTAATGGTTTCTCAGTTCTTATGTCATCGCAATTAAAAGCTGAAATAGCAATTGCCGACAAGATTAAAATTAAAAATGCATTTTTAATATATGCTCTCATTTTAATAAAGTATGTCAAGAATTATGTTCTTTTGCGACGGTTTGTTTTTTGAAATTTTAACCGCGCCTATAAGTCTTTTTTCACCGGCATTAAGTTTATGTTCATTGTGCGCATACAACTCACACACGGTATCGCCCTTCTTAACTTCGTCACCAATCTTTTTCTTCAAAATGATACCTGCAAGATAATCGATCTTATCATCAACTTTCTTTCTTCCGCAGCCAAGCTCAATTGCAGCGAATCCGAAGTCAACTGCAGTTAGTGCAGACACAAAGCCATCTTCATTTGCGGTAACTTCCTTTTTAAATCTATCCCGCTTGAGATTTGCCCAGTCCTTTACATATTCAACATCTCCATTCTGAATCTGTACCATCTCCAGAAATTTATTGTATGCATCCCTGTTCATCAATTTATCCTTAGCAATTATTTCACCTTCGTCAATACTGGATGCTTTGCCGCCAAGATATATCATTGCTCCTGCCAGAACATTATTAAGTTTGTAAAGGTCAGGGACAATTCCACCGCACATCAGCTCGATGCATTCTTCCACTTCAAGCCAGTTACCGATATTCCTGCCTAATGGTTGTTCCATATCGGTTAGAATGGCAATGGCTTTCTTGCCGAACTGTTTTGAAACTGAAATTAATTTTTTTGCAAGCTCAAGAGATTTATCATGATCAGGAAGATTTGCACCATTGCCTATCTTTACATCAAAAACAAACGCGTCAGCACCTTCGGCAAGTTTCTTGCTCATAATGCTTGACGTAATTAATGGAATGGACTCAACTGTAGCGGTAACATCACGCAGCGCGTAAATCCTTTTATCAGCCGGCGCAAGCTCTGCCGTCTGCCCTATCATAACTACATTTGTCTCCGCGATTATTCTTTTGAAATCCTGGATTGAATAGTGAACATTGAAGGCGGGGATCGACTCCAGCTTATCGAGTGTACCGCCGGTATGACCAAGACCTCTTCCTGAAATCATAGGAACAGCAATATCACATGACGCGACCAGCGGCGCAATAATAAGTGATGTTTTATCTCCAACGCCACCGGTGGAATGCTTATCAACTTTAGGAATATTAAGATAATCAAGCTCAACCCGGAGTCCGCTGTTCAACATGACTTCAGTAAGATGAAAAGTTTCCTCGTCATTCATTCCGTTAAAATACACCGCCATAAGGAATGCAGACATCTGATAGTCAGTTACTGCACCGCTAAGATAACCTTTAATAAAAAAATCTATCTGATTCTTACCAAGCAGTGTATTGTTTCTCTTGAGCTTTATTATTTCAACAGCATTCATTTCTGTAAATTTAATTATATCAATTAAGCATTATTTTTTTATGGCAATAAATTTCTTACCGAAGTAATTTGCATACCATTTATTAAGATCAGATTCCCCGTCTGTCAATATGTCAGTATAGAAAAGAGTTCTCGGAGCTGTGACGATGGCAGCTACATTAATGCTATCGGAATTGCTGCTTTTAATAAGATCATATCTTTGATTTACTTCTTCATTAAAGCTACCGGCTTTTCCTGAAGCCAAATCAGTCCAGGCATACTTTATAGAATTCTTTCTGATGAAAATCGCAATACAAAAAATGAACGCAGCTATATAGACCAGCCTTGGGATTTTTTTAAAATCAAATTGGAATCTGGTCTTCAAATAAGATATGAGACATAATGAGCTGTAAAAATATCCCAGCAAGAAAATCAGATAGGAAAAATTCAGGGTCCTGTCGTAAGGAGATTTTCCGGTGCTCCAGACGCTTACGAAAATTAAAACATATAATGCAGCGCAGGTTATCAGAACCGAATACAGAGGATTTATAAAAACTAACTTTGACCTGTTTTCAATTGCGGTAAACTTAATTATTAATGGAACGAGCAGAATTGTCATCGCTATGAGCGGCGTCAGTGCAGTCCAGACAAATATTGATCTGACAAGAACCTCTACGGTATGATACAGCGAGAAAAATAAATTGTGACGGGCAGGAAATAATGCACTTCGATGTTCATTCCCTCCTGATGAAATAACTATGTAAGAGCATATTACCGAAACAACAAGCAGAATAATCAAACGTCTGTCAAATTTTTTTTTTGAAAACAGGCTGATCAGGCAAATCGAAATTAATACAATGTTTAAAAAAATCATAGAAATTTCACTGCAGCCGGCGGTAGCGACTACTATTAAGCACAGGATCATCATGGACATAACATTATTTTTATTTTCTGATTTACTCATCCGGAAATAATATATAAAGAATAGTAAAACAAGAGTCATTGCAACAGTATAAACCGCTGAACCTGTCAGCCAGTAAAAACCCTGTGATATCGTGGGCATTCCGTATAAATAAATAAATACAAATGACAACGTCATCAGAAGTTTTTGCTTTACTGTTAAGCCGGACGGAGCAAGAGTTGAAAAGAAAAAATAGGCGGCTGTAAAAAATCCAAGCATTATAATTAAGAGCTCAAATCTATAACCTGTGATCGATTTAAAGTACAGCGGCGTGACACTCATCACAAAAGTTGAGAAATACTTGCCGGTCCAGTACTTGTACCATTGGTACTGGCTTTCCCAAAAGCCCCAAGACTTTGGTTTTTCAGAGAAAAAAAAATCATCAGCAGACGGATGACTGAAAAAAGTAAGTATTATGAAGGGGAGTATACCAAAAATGAGCAGAGCAAGAAAATAGTTTTGTAGCTTTTCTTCAGAAAAAAAATGACGCATGTCAGAAAATAGTTTGAATTCTACAAATTAGAGAAATTGAACTTCTTATTAAAGCTATCTCTTTCGTCTTAGCTGAAATTCACAAACTTTAATAATTAACTTTGACAATTAAAACTTCACTGCATAATTTGAATTAATTATTTGTTGGAGATATTAATGGTTAGATGGGAATGTGTTCCGGCTCTTAAATTTGCTTTGATCCTCACAGCAGGCATCATCACAGGTTCGGCGATCTATGTTAACCTGCTTGCAACAATATCAGTACTTGTCATAATCAGCATTTGTATCCTCATCATTAAAAATAAGACTTACTTTGATCTGACAAAATTCCTTCTGATTTGCCTGTTAATATTTCTCTTTGGAATGTTAAAATCGAACATTGATTTTTTTATTACTCCGGATAACTCCATAAAGAACATTCAAAGCACACAAAGTAAAAATAATTCAAAACTGATCGGAGTGATTTCTGATATTCCTGATCAGGACCCGGCAAGAATACGATTTATGCTCTGCGCAGAAATTCTTATAAAAGGAAGTGACACAATTCAGGTATCCGGTGATGTTATCGCTGAAGTGCGTAAGAATATGTTTACTAAGGAAAAAGTAATGCCGCCGAGACTGAACGCAGGTGACAGGATCATTCTAAAGGGAAAGCTGTCGGATCCAGGCAGCGTCAGAAATCCCGGTGAGTTTGATTATAAAAAATATTTAGAGCTGCACAATGTCTATAAAATTTTTTATGTCACCGGCTATGAAAACGCTGAAGTTATTTCTTCGGAAAATTTAAATTTCTTTTATCAGCATATTATCATACCGGCAAAACTTTTTTCTCTTTCAAACATAGATAAGTATCAGACAGGTGACGAAGCTTCTTTCCTCAAAGGACTTGTGACCGGGGAGCGGTCGGACATTTCACAGGAAATGAAAACCGCTTTTGTTGACGCGGGAGTTATGCATCTCATCGCAGTATCCGGTCTTAACGTAGCATATATAATAATTTCACTGACATTATTGCTCTCCCTGCTTCGCATCAATCTGATACCAAGAACGATTATAATCGTAATCTTTTTAATTTTTTACTGCTTCTACACAGGCAGCACTGCATCGATTGTAAGGGCAAGCATTATGGGAATACTTGTTTTAACTGCATTCTGTATTGAGAGGAGAGTGAATTTCTTCAATTCGATCGGCGCAGCGTCACTTCTTATTCTGATATATGATTCGAAGCAGTTGTTCGATCCGGGATTTATACTTTCGTTTTCAGCGACGATATCAATGGTTATAATTTTCACTAAATTCGATGAGCACATTCTCACCAAGCTGAGAGATTGGAATTCCCGCGGAAAAAAAATTACACTTGCGGTCACGGTATTGTTATTTACTTCTCTTTCAGCGCAGATAGGAACAGTTCCGATAACGATCGCATACTTTGGAAAGCTGTCAGTGATTTCCATCGTAGCCAATATTGTAGCAGTACCGCTTGCAAATCTGTCACTTGCCCTGGGATTCTTTCAAATCATTACAGCGGCATTCTCGGAATACATTTCATCAGTAATTTCGGAAGTAAACAATATTCTGCTTGCATTTCAGATCGGCTTTATCAAATGGAGCGCTTCACTTGAATATTCTTATGTAAACATTGCCAAAATAAATTTTCTGAGCATGAGCGGGTACTATGCTGTCGTCATAATTTTACTGACAATAAGGAATAAAGATCAGATTTTTTCGAGAGCAATTATCGGTATGCTAACTGTACTTTGCATTCATGTATTTAATATTGATACAGAAAACAAACTCAGGGTAACATTTATTGATGTTGGACAGGGAGATTGCGCCGTAATACAAACTCCTGATAACAGGGTAATACTCGTCGATTGCGGAAGGATGTCATACAGCTTTGACAGCGGTGAAAGGACAATTGCTCCGTTCCTCAGGTCAAATGGAATTACAGCGATCGATATGATCATTCTGACTCATCTGCATAATGATCATACCGGAGGAGTAAATTATCTTCTTGAAAATTTCACTGTCGGGACATTGATCACAAGCGGACAGAAAATCGTTTCACCTTTGACAGACAAGATGGACAGCATTGTTCAGATAAAGGGAATTCCTGAGAAGGTCATTCGGGCAGGTGACCTTATTGACGATATGGAAAACTTACGAATGTACTTTCTCTTTCCAACCGGTAAATTCGTCAATGAGAGCGGTTATACAGTTGATAATAATTTAAACAATGGTTCAGTCGCATTCATATTAAAATACAGGGAGCTGGAAATTTTCTTTGGAGGAGACATTGAGGAGGAAGGCGAAAAATTTTTGGCAGAAAATTATTCCGATTTTTTAAAAACAGACGTGTTGAAAGTCTCACATCACGGAAGCATCACATCGACCTCTATACCGTTCATCATAAAAAACAAGCCCGCTTATGCAGTGATATCCTGTGGGATGTTCAACAAATTTAATCATCCTTCCTCCATAATTTTAAACCGCCTGAAAAATACCGGCACAACTATTTACAGAACAGATCTGGAAGCAGCGGTTGTATTGGAAAGTGACGGAAAAGAGATTGAATTCGTCGACTGGAAGTAAGAGAAATTTCCGATAGCTTCCGGCGGTAAATAAACCGGAAGCTGATCAAGAATTAATTTTTAGAATTGAACCGACACCGAGTAAATCTTTTTCTCATTCGAGGCAGTAAATGTAATTTCATTCTTCACAGGATCGTAAATAAAATTATTAATAACATTGTAAATTTTCCCTAATGATTTATTTCCCGCATATACTTCCTTTTTGGAAATATAAGTAACGGGATCGTAGTAAACATCACCAATATAGAAGAGAACATTATTCTTAGAATACATCAGCCATGAAATGAAGCTGAACGTGGAAGTTTCGCTGATCTCAGATCCCGGAAAAGGAAGACGTTTTCCGTTAACAAACACATTGCTGGAATATGTCATAGAGTCAATCTTCTCTTCTGCAACGAAAGCATAATTGCCCATTGCATCAAACTTGAGCACACCAGAATTTTTACCATCACCCTGGTAGCTTACATATTCATATTTTCCAAGAAGCTTATCACCAAGATAAAGAAATGATTCGTTGGGAATATTTTTTTCAAAGTCTCCGTAATTTTGCCCGACATAATAGATTTCTTTGTTCGGTGCAAAACCATAATCATAAACATCGTCAAATTTTTTTCTGCTGAGAATGACACGGCTTTCACCATAGTTCATCATCAGAAGAGATTCTTTCTTTTTCAGATCCGCTATGCCTGAATAAAGCATGTCGCCTTTATCATTATATTTAACAGGATGAGTGTTGTATCCAAGTTCATAAGCCATTCCGTCTTTCACAAAAAAGGTATTGGAATAATACTGATCATAAGCCTCTTCATCGGGTTTCGTTTTTACAGCAGGAATTATTTCTTCGCTCGAACCGAAATAAGATATTCCGTTATCCCCGACAAGCTTTATTTCAGTAAGTCCGTAGCCAAACTGCGGAGCTCTTTTTGATCTGTCCGATGTAAGATAAGCAGGTAATTTCTTATTTCCCAGGACAAGGAAGTAGTCATACTTACTTTCGGAAACGGAGTCCCCTGCTGAATAGACCGGCTCATTCATTGCATTAAACTGTAATGGAACACTTACCATTTCAAACTTATCATATTCCTGTGTTCCGGAAACTACAAACTCATTACCGACTCTTTCATAAAATTTACCACCAAGCTTTGCAATATAGCTCAGCTCCCCGTTATTATTTTTCATTAAGCTTGCTTCATTGATATCACTGTAATTTGTAGCTATCTCGCCTGATTCAAAAATAATCTTTGCCTTATCATTCACAGTCGCTATGAAAACTCTTTCACCGTTCTCATTGTAATAATAATCATCATTAAAATTTCTGTTCTCTTCCTCTCCATCATTTTTGTAGGTTACATATTTGTAAGCAGCTTTAATATTATCATAAGGTCCAGATTGCCGGAAAGGATTATCAGCGCTGTAGTAGCCGATATGGAAAAAACCCTTCTCTTTAAAAATAAAAACGTATTCACTGTTCTTATTAATATAGCTAGTATAAGAATCAATGAAGTCATAGTTCTTAACGGTGACACCGTTCACGATAAGAAAATAATTATCGCTTCCGTAGTCCTGTCCGTAATTTCCTGCTGACACGTAATAGCTGCCTTTGCTGTCAAAAATTATCCTGTCATAAACTATGTAATCATACTTTTCGGATAATGAATTGTTGGAGATAATAAAAGATTTATTTTCATCCTCTACCCTATAAACGTAACACTGGGTTCCAGTCGCTTTGTCTTTAACAAAGCTGAAGACATCAGCATTACCTTTATATTCAAGCCTGAATAATTCTGTTTCAGTGATGGTTTGTGCAAAAACTGTTTTTAATGTTAACACAATAATTACAAGGATTAGGAGGGGGAATAATTTTTTCATTTAGTTAAGTTTGGTTTTACAAAATTAACGGATTTATCAAAGAGATTAAAGTTTAGTTTTTATTCCAATGTTGAAAATTGTGAATGTAATTATAGTCACATCTGTCCAAAATAAAGAGAAAGCTTGCCACGAATTTCACTAATGATCACGAATTAGAAATATTATCAACCTTTGAAGATTTACTTGTGGACCTTGCAGCGGTGCTTGACTCGGGAATTCCTGCTTGTCGCCATTGCTCTGAATTTCTTATCGGCAATCTATCACAGGCGGGTTCTTTTTAAAAACAATAATGATTATCCTGTTTGCATGATTAATTTAAAACCTTTAAGTGTAGATGAAAATTATTTTGGACGGCAATGAATTATAGTAAGCCGATAAATAAATTTTACTCTATTAAATTATTTTTAAAATTTAAATATTATTGAAACTGAATATGAAATCACTTCAAATATCCTTATTGATCTTCACATTAGTATTCTTCCTGGCATGTTCGGAAAATAAATCCAGAAAAGTTAACGGAGCTGATGATAAGAGATCAAATGACAAGCCGGTCGTAACAGATAGTAATTCGGAATTATCGCATTATGATCTGGCATCAAAAAATCCTTTGATAATTAAACTTCCAAAAGAGCTGCTTGAAATTTCGGGCATAACAATGACGCCGGATGGAAAGATGTTTGCGCAGCAGGATGAGAGCGGTATAATTTTTCAGATCGATTACAAATCCGGTACTATAATAAAAACATTTTCTCTGGGTAGTCCTCCCATAAAAAAGGATTTCGAAGACTTGGTTTTTGTAAAAGATAAATTTTATATGCTGGAGAGCAATGGCAACATTTATGAATTCGGCGAAGGAAGTAACGGTGAGAGTGTTGAGTATAAGGTTTACAAGAATGATCTCCGCAAGAGCAGTGATACAGAGGGCATGTCCTATGACCCGGAAACAAATTCACTGCTGATCGCATTGAAAGGAGATGCAGGCAAAGAGCTTGAGGGAGACAAGGCAATATATTCATTTTCACTGGACAATATGAAGATGGATGAGAGTCCGCGGATCATTCTTCCGCTTCAGGAAATAAGGAAGAATTTTAATCCTTCAGGAATTCAGAAAAATATAAAAATAGGTACATACTTTATTATAACTGCAAACGGCAATGAGATTGCCGAGATTGATAAGAACGGAAAGATTCTCGGCAGACAAAAGCTGCCGGCTCCTGTTCACAGCCAGCCGGAAGGGATCGCATTTGATAAGGACAATAATTTATACATAAGCAATGAAGGAAAATCGGGTAACGGATCCATAGTTGTTTACCCATACAAAAAATAACAGATAAAAAATTTGTCAGAATTCCTCCGAAATTAAAATATGACAGGTCTATACAAACAGTTACTTCCTTTTATCATAATTTTCGTAACAGTCAGTTCAGAGTTTATAAAAGCGCAAGACAGTGCTAATACCTTACAGCAAAAAGAAAACATTATTCCGGGAATTCAATATAAAGCCGGCTCACTACATAAATTTCTTTTTGGTGAGCATTGGAGAAGTTTATGGATCACTGAAATTCCTGTTGAAGTGATAGACATCAATGAATTCGGCGGCGGTCTGACACCATTGAAAAAAGGAGGAGGACTTCAAACCAAATCATTACGGCTGAAAGGCAATGACGGGAATGAATATAAATTCCGTCTACTGGATAAAAATCCTGTTAACAGTTTACCGAAGGAGCTGCAGGAATCAATATATGCTGATGTGATACAGGATCAGATCAGTATTGGAATGCCGGGAGCGGCTCTTGTTGTTTATCCGCTGATGAAAGAAACAGGAATATTAGTGCCTGAGCCGAAGCTGATATATATGCCTGATGTCAATGAGCTTGGAAAATTCAGGAAAGACTTCGGAGGCAAACCCGGGATCATCGAGATAAATCCGCGGGGAGGAAAAAAGGGAGTTAATAATTTTGAAGGAGCAGAAAAAGTTGTGAACGGTTTTGAAATTTTTAAAAAGACAGAAGAGGACAATGACGAGAAAGTTGACGGTCCGGAATTTCTTAAAGCGCGGCTGATGGATATTTTTCTCGGAGACAGGGACAGGCATGCCGAACAGTGGCAATGGGCTGGATACAAGACAAACGGTATGAGGGTATGGAAGCCCATTCCCCGCGACAGGGATTACGCATTCGGAAAGTATGATGGTCTTTTTCCGTGGGCATCAGGTTTTTTTGCACATTCATTAGTAGGATTTTCGGAAGACCTGCCGCAGATCACTGAACTCACATGGACTGGAAGACATCTTGACAGAAAATTTCTAAATGAACTTGAAAAGCCGGTCTATGATTCTGTTGCAAAATTTTTGACAAACAAACTTACGGATGAAGTTTTAAGAAATGCTGTACTAAAAATGCCTGATGGCTTTTTTTTAAAGGCAGGTGATGAACTTTTCTCTTTGCTTAAAAAAAGAAGAGCTCAGCTAAATGAAGCCGCACGGGATTTTTATGAACTGAACGCCGGTGTTGTCGATGTTTACGGAAGTAATAAAAAAGAATTTACCGAGATCGATATACTTAATGACAAGGAGCTTGAGGTAGGACTCTACAAAAAGAACAAATCAAACGGAATTGAAAAAGGTGAAAGAATTTACCAAAGAAAATTTAACTCTGATCATACAAGTGAGATTCGGCTTAACCTGCTTGACGGTAATGATAATGTAACGGTTACGGGAAATTCCGATAATAATATTTTGCTCAGAATAATTGGCGGCAACGGAAAAGATGAAATAATCAATAATTCGGATCAGAGGATTAAATTTTATGACAGCGATAAGGAAACAAAACTATCTTCCGCAAAAGTATATTTTAATAATGACAAAATTTCAATTCCACTTAACCCGATTGATAAGTACGAGCCATCCCTTGAAGACCGGCTTGGATTCTATGCATTTACACCTATCGTAGATTATAATACCGATGACGGATTCATACTCGGGGGCGGTCCAAATTATTTGCAGCACGGATTCCGGGCTGAACCTTTTAAATACTTTGCTGAACTTACCGGAGCTTATGCAACAGCAGCAAAAGACTACGACATAAGATTTTACGGAGACTTTCATAAGCTTATACACAGATCAAGAGTTCAGCTTTTTGTTAAAGCGAGTGAGCTTGATTTTAACAGGTTCTACGGATTCGGAAATGAAACAGCTCGCGATGAGGAACTTGCTGAAAGAAATTTTTATAAGACCAACCAAAAAGATTATTCATTTGAACCAATAATATCTGTGAGCTCATATAAGAATTTCAGCATAAATTTTAATTCGGTTCTGAGATCTTCAGATGTAAAGATCAATAACGAACAGTTTGCAGGAATCAATAATGTTTACGGAACAGGCAAGCTTACAACACTTGGCATCGGAGCAGGGTTTACTTATAATAATGTTCGGGCAACGATCAATCCGCAAAAGGGATGGAGCACAAATTTTACTTCGACATATTTTCCGAAGGTTTTTAATAATAAAAATGCCTTTGGAAAAATTAAAATGGATATAATAAACTACCGGACTTTCAATAATCTTACGTTAGTACTTAAAGCCGGAGCAGAAGCAGTGACAGGCAAGTATCCGTTCTATTACGCCGCATCAATAGGCGGATTGAAAAATTTAAGAGGATATCCACGGGACAGATTCTCGGGAGATGCAGTAATTTTCGGTCAGTCAGAATTAAGATTGAGCATTGCAACGATAAACCTGTTCATTCCTGCAAAGCTTGGGCTTTCCGTAATATCAGATATCGGAAGAGCATTTGTAAAAAATGAGCGGTCATCGAAATGGCATTCCTCGTATGGCGGTGGAGTATGGCTTAATGTTCTCAATGTGCTGGTACTAAATTTTGATGCCGCATTCTCACCTGAAGTTACGAGATATTATTTTACAACCGGATTTACTTTAAAGTGACAAATAGAAAATAAATTCATTGACTCACTGCAACAGCTTTTAATTAATAAATTAAGAAATAAAATCAAATTTGAAATATATGTTCATGAAAATTATTGATGCCGCTTCCATGCCGATAAGATATCTTTTAATCATCATTCTTGCAGGAGGATTTGTATTAACAAATGAATCCTGTGCACAATCAGACTCATCAACAGAAAATAATACAGGGGATTATTTTTCAAAAAAAATAAAGGTTACCGCCGGCAAGGATTATAACATAAGCGGTTTCTCTGAGATCTTCCTTGGTGAGCACTGGCGTAAGCTCTGGACGACTCCATTTGAAGCAGGCGTTCTGGATATGAAAAAATTCGCAAAGGGGTTAACGCCTTACAAGCGGGGCGGCGGGCTCCAGACAAAGTCCCTTCGCTTTAAAGGAAATGACGGCAAGACCTACAAGTTCCGGTCTATTGATAAAGATCCGAGAAGAATTCTTCCGCCCGATCTGCAGGAATCAATATTTGCAGACGCCTTCAAAGATCAGATCAGCACTTCACATCCTCTCTCTGCACTCATCGTCGCGCCAATGCTGAATGAAGTCGGAATACTGAACGCCGAACCTATAGTCGTGATCTTACCTGACGATGAAAGTCTCGGTGAATACAGAAAAGATTTTGGTAATGTACTCGGAACGTTTGAAGAAAATCCTGATGACGGAAGCGACGGAGAAAAAGGATTCGGTGAATCAGATAAGATCGTCAACTCATTTAAGCTTTATGAAAAACTGGAAAAGAATAATGACAATCAGGTTGACCGCACCGAATTTCTTAAGGCGAGATTAATGGACCTGATGATCGGTGACTGGGACAGACATTCTGATCAGTGGCTTTGGGCTGGCTATAAGAACGGAGGTAAGACAGTTTACAAGCCGATACCGCGTGACAGGGATCAGGCATTCAGTCTTTATGACGGGCTTCTTCCTTTTATTGCGGGCGAATCAATAACTCAGATCGAAGGATACAAAAAAGACTATCCGAAGATATATGATCTTTCCTTTAACGGAAGATATGTTGACAGAAGATTTTTACCGGGAGTTGAGAAAAAAATTTACGATTCGCTTACCGCATTCATTCAGAATAAAATAACAGATGAAGCAATAACAAATGCAGTAAAGAGAATGCCTGAAGAATGGTACAGGATGGAAGGAGATCATTTGACAGAACTGATCAGGTCAAGAAGGGATAAGCTCAAAGATGCCTCCGATGAACTCTATGATTTAATAAATGAGACAGTGGATATCTATGGCAGTGATAAGGATGAAATTATTGAAATAAATAATATCTCCGGAGATAGAATCGAAATACAATTATTTGAAAAAGATAAAGATACCGGCTCGAAGAAAAAGAATCCATTCTTTGAAAGAACATTTGATTCAAAGGATACAAAAGAGATCAGGTTATATCTTAATAAAGGAAAGGATATCATTAATGTCAGCGGGGCTGATAACAGCGGTATAAGTATTAAAGCAATTTATGGAAAGGAAAAAATTAAAATTAACGGTGATAAAACTTATCAGCCGGATATTTACAAAGACACCCGTTCTACAAGTGATGCAAAGGAGAGATTCGAACCTCTTGTTGAAGACAGAGGATATGACTGGAGATTCGGACCGGGCTTCGGATATAACAGTGACGACGGCATCATACTCGGCGGCGGACCGATACTCTACAAATATGGTTTTCGCTCGAAGCCGTACGTTTACAGGATGTCACTCATCGGCAGCTACGCTTTCGGAGCAAAGAGCTACAGCATAAAATACACTGGTGATTTTTATTCCATCATTAAGGGAGTGAGAATTTTACTTAACGTTGAGAAAACAGAATTAGATATAACCAGATTTTACGGAACAGGAAACGAGACACAGCTTATTGACAGTCTGGATGTTAAGGATTTTTATAAAGTAGGTCAGGAATTAGTTTTGATCAGTCCTTCATTTGAAATTCCTATTTCCGGAAAGGTCAGATTCTCCCTATCACCGTTTTACAAATATTCAGATGTAAGCTATGATGAAAATACTTTTCTCGGACAAAATCCGATGACACGAGGTTTGGGAAGTCAGAAGTATCTTGGTGTAAGCTCTGTGATCGGATATGATTCGAGAGATAACAGATCCGAACCATATAAAGGAATATTTGCTCAGTTAGGCGGATCGGTAACTCCGGCAATTTTTAAAAACAATACTGCATTCAGCAAAGCAGGTTTTGACATAAGAGCATACGTTTCCACAGACACTGTGAAAGGATTAACGTTTGCAGTAAGAGGCGCAGGAGGAAAAGTATGGGGAACATATCCGTTCTACGAATCAATGTTTCTCGGGGGAATAAATTCACTCAAGGGATTTTCAAGAGAAAGATTTGCAGGAGATGAAGTATTGCTCGGACAAAGTGAAATCAGGTTAAGAATTGCCAGAGTAAATCTGCTTATTCCGGGAATGCTTGGTGTATCATTATTCGGAGGTGCGGGAAAAGTATTTGTGGAAGGTGAAACATCGAAGCGCTGGCACAGTTCATACGGTGGCTCTGTATGGATCACTTATCTAAACCGGATGTTCAATGTCGGGCTTACCGTTGCAAAGTCTGATGAAGGTTATAAATATTTCTTCGGCACGGCTTTATTCTTATGACTTCAATCAAATACAGGAAATGAGCAGATCTGTCAAGCATTCACAGCGTATCCGGTCAGTCGTTCTTACCTCTGTGATAGGTATCATCGTAGGATCACTTTTCGCTGCAATTGCCTTCGGCTTTGAATGGGTAAGGATCCTGAAAGGTCTCACAGCGGGATTCATGATCACATTCATCATCAGCATACTTGAGAATTTTATTTTTCAGAATAAATTTAAGAAATTAAAATTCTCCACGGCATTGATGATCAGAACGGTTTGCTATGTTGTAGCAATTTCAATTTCAGTGATCATCGTCTGGGTCGTACATGAAAGCATTGTTAACGAAGCAGGCATTCTTACCACGCTGAGCTCTGAAGATTTCAGATACTTCATTACAGAAGGAGATTTTAAAAAAATACTTCTCTTCGCGATCATCGTGAGTTTCCTGATAATATTTTTCAGACAGATAAATTCGCTGCTTGGCAAAAATGTTCTGCGAAAATATCTTACCGGCAAGTATCACAGCCCGAAGGAAGAAGAACGGGTTTTTATGTTCCTTGATCTTTCATCATCGACAACTATCGCCGAAAAGCTGTCGCCTATTGAGTATCACAGGTTCATCAATAATTATTTTTTTGACATCGATGAAGAGATAGTAAGATCCAAAGGCGAAATTTATCAATACGTGGGAGATGAAGTTGTGATAAGCTGGAAAGGTAATGACGGCTTCGACTGCGCCAACTGCATCAACTGTTTTTTTGAGATACGAAATAAGATAAACTCTCTTTCTGAAAAATACAAAAGTAAGTTCGGGGTCGTGCCGGGATTCAAGGCAGGTCTTCATTGCGGAAATGTTGTCACCGGAGAGATCGGAGATTCTAAAAGAGAAATAGTTTTTCACGGGGATGTTCTCAACACCGCCGCGCGGCTTCAATCGCAATGCAATGAGCTCGGAAAAAAATTTCTCGCTTCGGAGGATGTATTAAAAAAGATCATTCTTCCGGCTGAGTTAAGTGTTGTACCAATGGGCAGTTTTATGCTGCGCGGTAAAGCGCAGGAGACAGAGATTTTCAGCATTGAAAAATAAATTACAAGTACCAGAAGAGCAGATGACTGTATCAAGACAAAATAGACGAAATTTAAAAACCATGCTGATCATAACTGCATTCATCTCTTTGGGCGCGGTGATAAATGCACTAATGGAGCACGGTTTTAATTTTGCACCGGTGATCAATGAATTCACTATAGGACTGCTTTTCGGATTTGCTATATCAGCATCTGAGATCTATTTTTTTGAAAGAAAGATGAGACGAGCGCGCTTTGTGACGCTGCTTGCAGTCAGAACTTTATTTTATCTGGCGCTGTGCACACTGATCATAATTACGGTAGCTGCCAGCCGCGTAGGATTTGAAGGCAACCTCAGTTACTATTATGTATTCAGCCACGAAGATCTGATTTCTTACATAAAGAGCCCGGAGTTCACCGAGCTACTTATTTACAGTATCGTCCTTAGCTTTTTTGTAAATTTTGTAAGACAGATCAATCGATTTCTCGGACAGAATGTCCTGCTGAATTATATCAGTGGAAAGTATCAGCCGCCGGTTGAGGAAGAGCTGATCTTCATGTTCCTTGATCTGAATTCTTCCACGACCATTGCTGAAAAGCTGGGAGTGAAAAGAAATCATGAATTCCTAAATGACTTCTTTCATGAAATGACTGACGCCATACTTGAGTGCAAAGGAAAAATTTACCAATATGTCGGTGATGAGGTAGTGCTCACCTGGAGCATAAATGACGGCAAGAGTGATCTGAACTGCATAAGATGTTTTTTTTTAATTCAGGAAAAAATCAATGAAAGCAAAAATCATTTTTTAAGAAACTATGACGTCTTTCCGGAGTTCAAGGCTGGGCTGCATGCGGGAGCGGTAATAGCAGGTGAGATTGGTGACATTAAAAAAGACATCGTTTATCACGGTGACACAGTAAACACCACAGCAAGGATCGAAGCGGAGTGCAATAAATACGGAAAGAAATTTCTTGCTTCGGATGATGTTTTAAAGATTCTTCAATTAAACAGCATCTACAAAGCAGTATCACTGGGCTCCATAAAGCTTCGCGGCAGGAAGTCCGAAACCCGTATGTTTTCGATTGAAGATAACAATGAACCTGTTAAAACTGTTTAATCATATTTATGCTGCCGATACTTGAGTTATAAGAGTCTATCATTCTGTTGTAATCATTTATGACATCGTTGTATAATAAACGGAAGGCATTATCATTCTTTGCCTGAGGCGCTTCGGCGAAAAATTTCTTCCCCGCCTGAATAAAGTTATCCGCTGACTTAGTAAAATAATCTTCAAACGAATATTTCATGAACTTTGTCCGTTCTGTAAACTCCCCTTTCTGAACATCATCCTTATTCTGATTGAATACTTTTTCAAACTTGACGAAGCTTGATTCCGCTTCACGAAGATCGCTCTTGAATTCGATCCCCCTGTAAGCATCATAAAATTCCTCAGCACCGTCGAGAATATTTCCGTAAACATTCAGCATTATCACAGAAGCACGTTCATTGACATCTGAGACCGATGCAGGATCACGGATATCACGCTTCGGCTTATATTTTTTAAGAGACTGTGATAGCATATCGATATCTGACTTAAAATTTTTATATGAAGCTTTGATCTCATCATCATAAGGCTGAGCTTTTGAGAGATCATTTTCATATTCTCTTTTTGAATAGTAGTCTGAAACTTTCGCGGAGATAGTATGCAGATCTTCCATTGAAACAATAAGCTTTTTAAAGCCGGACTCTACTGTGTTTTGCATATCATCTGATGCCTTAAGCTTCGAAAGTTCGCCGCCGTCAAAATAAGATCTTTTGTATTCCTTGATCGTGCGTTCGAGACTGCCGACATTGATCTGAAGACTGACGGGAATTATCAGAGAGTTTTTTGTAATGGACTTCGGCTCAGGTACAGAGCTCATATAATCTTTGTAAATATTCTCCCCTGCTTCCTGTGTCTTATTCAGAACGGCGATATACTTATTATAAAAATCCATATCTTCAGATGAAGAACCGTCCGTTGTTTCTTCCCACTGCTCGGTCTTCTCGCTTTGCTTAGAGGAGATCTTCTGTTTTATCTTATCAACCAGAGAGCAGCCGGTAAGAATTAGTACAGTAATTAAGATTGCAAAAATAAATTTTATGTTCGGCATAATCGTATAATATTTTACAAATTAAAACAGCTGAATCTCAATAACTCAAAGACTCAATAACTCAATAACTCAATAACTATTCTGCCCGCGCTTTTTCATAGTCGCCGATGATCTTAGCTTCCACATCCTTCGGAACATCCTCATAATGAGAGAATTTCCTGTCATAATATCCCCTGCCCTGAGTCATTGAACGAAGCTTTGTTGAGTAATCACTCATCTCAGACAAGGGTATCTGGCAAGTAATCTTCTGCAGCTTACCGAATACATCCATTCCCATTATCCTTCCGCGTCTTGATGAAATATCTCCTGATACAGCGCCCATGTATTCATCCGGGAAAACTATCTCGACATCATATATTGGTTCGAGTATTACTGGATTGGCATCCTTGAATCCTTTCTTGAATGCCTGCGAAGCCGCGATCTTAAATGAGATCTCGTCTGAATCAACATTGTGATATGATCCGTCGAATAATGTCACCTTCACATCGATCACCTTGCAACCAATCAGAACTCCTGTATTGATCGTTTCGATAAGTCCCTTTTCTACAGCCGGTATGAATCTTCCCGGCACAACGCCGCCTACGATCGCATTTACAAATTCAAATCCCTTCCCTCTTTCCTGCGGCTCAATCTTAATGTGTACGTGCCCAAACTGTCCCCTGCCGCCCGACTGTTTCTTATGCTTAAATTCCACATCATTGGCTTTTGACCTTATGGTTTCTCTGTAAGGGATTCTCGGACTTGAAGTCTCAACTTCAAAGTTATATTTACTCTTCATCCTGTTAAGTATTGTCGCCATATGAATTTCACCCTGCCCGCTGATAATCGTCTGACCTGTTTCAGGATTGAACTGAACTATGAATGTCGGATCCTCTTCGTGCAGTGAATGCAATGCTGTCGCGATCTTATCATCGTCACCTTTATTCTTCGCGTGGATCGCAAGCGTCATATTTGGCTTAGGAAAATTTATTTCAGCAAGCACAACCGGAAAAGTTTTCGAACTTAGTGTATTATTGGTATGCGAATCCTTCAGCTTTACGACCGCTCCGATATCACCGCAGACAGCTTCAGACATTTCCTTTCTGTCCTTACCGTTCATGGAATATATCTGCGAAAGTCTTTCTGTCTTTCCGTTGGCTTCGTTTATCATATCGAGTCCGGGATGAACCTTGCCGGAATAAACTCTGAAGAAAGAAAGCTCACCTATGTTCTTTTCTGAAACTGTTTTGAAAATGAATATCGTTGGGTCGGCATTGGCGTTGGGAATTATCTCTACGGGATCATCACTGTGAGGTCGCGTGCCTACTTCAGCGGGCTTGTCCATTGGTGATTCGGTATAGTTTGAAATGAAATCAAGCACGTCCCTTGTTCCGATGTTCTTAGCCGCTGCGATACAGAATACAGGAAACAGTTTCTTTTCACGCATTCCTTTTTTAAGACCGAAATCAATTTCTTCATCGGTAAGATTCTCACCTTCCTCAAAGAATTTTTCCATCAGCTCTTCATCTTCTTCAGCAATAGTTTCAACAAACTTCTTATGATACTCCATTGCCTTATTCATTAATACAGGAGGAATTTCCTCTTCTGTATATTCGCCTTTTCCGTCGTCCTTGAACTTAAGCCATTTCATTCTGATCACATCGATCACCGAGTCAAACCCTGTCCCCTGATTAACTGGAAATTGAACAACCGCTACCCTTGCTCCGAAGCTTTCCTTTATTAAGGAGACTGTTTTTTCATAATCCGCATTTTCAGCGTCAAGACGATTGATAAGAAATATGACATTGTTCTCATTTTCATTCGTCATCATAAAGCATGCTTCAGTTCCAACTTCAACACCTTTAAACGCGTCAACAAGAACAATTGCAGTATCGGTAACACGAAGCGCTGACTTTACTTCACCGACAAAATCCATAAAGCCGGGAGTATCAATGATATTGATCTTTCTATCCTCTCCGTCAGAACCTTTCCATACGGTATTCATCAGTGCTGAATTAATAGAAAGACGTTTTTCAACTTCATCCTTATGATAATCACTGACGGTATTGCCTTCGTCAACTTTACCAAACCTGTTCACTACGCCCGAGGCGTAAAGAATTCCTTCCGCAAAAGTGGTCTTGCCACTTCCTCCGTGACCAACTAATGAAATGTTCCTTATATTCTCCGGTTTAAATGATGCCATATAACTTTAATCTCCTGTTAAAATTTAAAAATGAAAGATTTAATTATTAGTATAATTTTATTTTGAATTCTCATTAAGTATTTTCACCGGGATCTCCGGAAAACCTTTTCCGAACTGGAGCTGCAGCGAATCGTAAGGAATATTGACGTTGCCTTCCTTAAACGCTTTCACCGTAAGCTCTATCACTTCACTCTTGACCTGAAGAAGATTTCTGTTTGTTGTCAGCGCATTCACCCAGTAAAATATCTTTAGGTTGGTTGAATTCGAAGTAAGCTCGCTCACGATGACAAAAGGCGAGGGATCTTTCAGTATCTCATCAACTTTCGCGAACACTCCCATTATAAGGCTGCGCGCCTTCTCAACATCTGCTTCATAATCAATGCCGACTGTGAAATCGAATCTCCTGTTACCTTCCCTGTTATAGTTTATCAAAGGGTTGTTAACTATCACAGAATTAGGGATGAAAACATCATATCCCTCAAACGTTTTTATAGTTGTAGTTCGCAGATCCAGAGAGATTATTGTTCCTGTAATGCCTTCGCTTACAATGACATCACCAATTTTAAACGGACGGTTGAAAGCAAGTATCATTCCCGAAAGGAAGTTCTCACCAATATCCCTGAACGCGAATCCGATAATAATAGCAGAAACTCCTGCACCTGCAATGAGACCTCCTGCGATCTGTGCAAGTCCCAGTATTTCCATTGAAACAATAAATCCTATAAGGACAATTATCCATTGACTAATTCTTGAAATGAAGTTAGCAAGAAGGCGGTCATCAAGACGGAAGAGAATTCTGCGGGCAGCAAGCTTTGAAATTTTATTGCCGATGTAAAATGCCAAAAATAATATTAATGCAGCAAAAACTAAGGACGGTAAAAAGTTAAGAAAATCTTTCCAATACTTATCAAATATCGTGATGAATTCTTTTTCCAAACTTATTTTAAATTTAAAAATAAAATAATATTCATAATTAAAACATTAAAGTTACTTTATAGAATAAATCAGGATGAGTATATTTGCAAACAGTATTAATTTTAAATTAATAAAGCAGCTTGCCAAAACAATTTCCAATCACAACATACGGTATGGATATTCTTAAAAAGAAGACAAAGCACATATCTAAAGTTGACGCTTCGATCATAAACCTTGTGCAGAATATGTTCTATACAATGGACCGGGCTTATGGAATAGGGCTTGCCGCACCCCAGATCAATCACGGGATCTCACTTGCCGTCATTGACATTTCAGAAATGGAAGAACATAAAAAGGTAAAGCCGCTTGTGCTCATTAATCCTGAGATCGTCGGCACACACGGTGAAATTGAAATGGAAGAGGGCTGTCTCAGTATCCCCGAACTTAGAGAAAATATTCTTCGTCCTAAGGAAGTCCATCTGAGATATAATGACTTTGATCTCAATGAAGTAAATGTTGAATTAAAAGGTTTTATTGCGCGCGTCGTGCAGCACGAGATCGACCACCTTAACGGCAGACTGTTTATTGATTACCTCTCCGAAGAAAGGAAAAAGGAAATTAAGAAGCTGCTTGCAAAGATAAAGAAAGGGAAAATTGTTACGGAGTACCCGATGATCAATTATCAATTATCAATTATCAATGATCAATGATCAATTATTAATGTGCCGGTATGAAGCCGGTACTCTTAACAATTTTACAATTTTACAAATTTGCAAAATTATATAAACATATAAGATTATTTTATGAACATTGATAATTGATATTTGAAAATTGTATTTATGGGTACTCCGCAATTCGCGGTGCCTTCGCTTAGAATACTTGTTAATAATGAATACGACATCGCGGTTGTTGTAACTGTTCCCGATAAGAAGCAGGGTAGAGGTCAGAAGGTTGAGCAGTCTGACATAAAAAAGTTTGCACTTCAATATGACCTTAACATTCTCCAGCCCGAAAGCTTAAAAGATCCTTCATTCATCGACTCCCTCAAAGCTCTCTCGCCTGATCTCATTATCGTAGTCGCGTTCCGCATTCTGCCGAAAGAAGTTTTTACAATTCCAAAGCTCGGTTCATTCAATCTTCACGGTTCATTGCTCCCAAAGTACCGCGGCGCGGCTCCCATAAATTGGGCGATCATCAATGGCGATGCCGAGACGGGAGTTACAACATTCTTCCTTAAGCCCAAAGTTGATACCGGAAATATTATACTGCAGGAGAAGATCACAATTGATCCTGATGATGATTCGGGAACAATCCATGATAAGCTTTCTGAATTAGGAGCGGAGACTGTGTTGAAAACGGTTAAGCTGATTGAATCGGGTAATGTCATTGAAGTAAGACAGGACAATTCCCTTTCTTCAACTGCTCCAAAGATATTTAAGGAAGATTGCCTCATTAACTGGAACAGCGGCTCGGTGAAAATTCATGATTTCATCAGAGGTCTGTCACCTTACCCAGGCGCATTCACATATCTCAATAAAAAATCAGTTAAGGTCTACAGAAGTATGTTAACCGGAATTGAAGCGGCATCATCTCCCGGCAAAATAATCATTGATCAAAAAAAAATATTTGTTTGCACCAATGATAAGTTACTTCAGATCCTTGAGCTTCAGCTTGAAGGAAAGAAAAGAGTAGCAGCAATAGACTTTGTGAACGGCATGAACAAGCAATCTGAAAATACATTCACCGGTAATCCCTTCGGGTAATAACATCGCATGCAACGTCTCTACGGATATTACGGATTCACGATTTTTTGAACAACGTGTTACCGAGATATATTGTAAAAGGATCAATTAATTTTCAAACAATTTTCCTTCAATCTTACTTTTAGAAATTTTGGTGTATTCGAATATATCTTTAGCACTTCCGCCTTTTGATTTCTTTGTTTTAAATATATTATCATCTATTATTAAATAATACCATTCCCTGTTCTCTCTTTCTGCCGGGTCCAGTTCGTTGATTCTCTTAGCAAAATCAATAGTAGCCAGTCGTTTTTGTTTTACATTAGGATTTGATAGATCCCTTTCCGCTTTGGTTTCAATAATGTAAATGAAATCTTTTGTTCTCACTAAAAAATCCGGATAATAACTTGCAATGATACCGTCAGTTCTTATATAAAGTATGCTCGCAAATGTATGATAGTTTTCATTTACTTTTATCAGTGCTTCAACTTCTGAATCATTATCACAAAACTCCATAAAATCTTTTTCAAATAAACCTTTATTTGAAGGATAGGATTGTCTTTGATAAATGGTTTTTACAATATCTAAACAATATTTTTCCCTCATTTTCAATTCATCTATATCTGAAAAATATTTTTTAAAAACTATAGCTTCGCTTATATTTATACTATTCTGCATTTTGAAAATTACTTTGCTGAATTCTTTTACAATATGTTCAAGAAGTCCCGTTCTTGTAAGAAGAATTTTCCAGTTGTAGTCTACAAACGGGTCAAAATCCTCTCCGAATAATCTAGTTCTAATATATTTATCTATCGCTTTCAACAATTCAACATTACTGATCTGCATAACCGGGTATTCTTTTTTACTTCTTTGCCCGGTCTTTACTATGATCGAGGAAACTGTTTGTACCAACTTGGCTAAAAATTCATTGTAGCTTTTTGTATTTAAAAGATCACCTTTGACCAGATAATCTCCAAATCTTGTTTTTACTGTAAGTTCTTCCGAATAAAACATCTCTTCGCGTGTTATCATATTCTTTAAAACTTCAAGCTTGTAAAGTTTATAACTTTCCAGCTTATCAGTATTTAAATGAATCGGTTCTAGTATTTCTTCCTTATCCTTTAATATAAACGGAATAAAGAAATCATAATCTTTGAAATTGTTTTTCAATCCAACTCTTATTATATCTCCTGTAACTCCTCCACCAAATTCTTCTTCCTCTTCGAATATTGGAATCTGAGTAAGGTCTTCATAAAATCTTGTAAAAGCAGGATGCTCGATTATACTTAATATATCAATATAATAGGTCGGAGCTTCTTTTCTTGCCAATAGTTTTATTAAGTTTTCCTGCCTGATTTCATTGTACTCCGGTTCTCTCCACATTAATCTTAATCCCCTTCCTATCACCTGTTCCAGTAATATCGGTGCTTCGGACGAACGCAATGGTACAATCACACATATATTATTCACATCGAATCCTTCTCTTAGCATTAATACAGAGATTATTACTTTTGGATTTGGATGCTGATCTACATTAAATAATTTTTGTTTTACAACTGTCCACTCTTTTTCAGATAATTCTTTCTTTCTTCCGGAATCAATTACAAATACTTCATCTTCTGTCATCCCTTCATACACCAAGAATTCAGCTACAAATGGAGATACCTTTGTATCTTCACAAATTACCAGCATCTTCGGATGCTTACTTGAAACTCCCTCGTTGTCTTTAGTTAAATTTACGAATTCTTCTTCAAGTATTTTTAATTTCTTTATTCCAGCTCTCAGCATTACTTTTTGTCCTTCAGAAAGTCCAACTACATTATCTCCATCACGTTCCGCCTTGAAATCTAATGGTAGATCTGTAATCTCTTTTCTTTTATCTAATGCTATGGTTTTTACGAGTCCTTTGTGAATAGCACTCCTTAAATCAAAATCTACAATCGTATGGGGGAAGTAATGTTTTGTTCTTGTCTGTCCGCTTCCGGTTACATCATAAGGAGTTGCAGAGAAATCTATTTGAATAAACTTCTTTCCCTTCTTTTGTGCGATCTTGTTCAGACTCTTCTGCCATTCGACTTCAGTGATCTCGCCATAATTTTTGTTTTCATGAATATGATGTGCTTCATCATTTATTACAACTAAGTCTTCGAGTTCAGCTAGAAATTCAATTTCATTTCCACTTAAATATTTTTTATCGAGCTGTTCCAGTGAATGACCGGCTGAAGTTCCCGGAGATATTGGAAAGATTTTTTTTAGAGATTGTGATGGGTTTTCTAGTGGAGATAATGCTTCGACGGTTTCTTCCTCAAGACCGGCTAATAAATGCCAGTTAGTAATTGATATCAATCCGTCTCCGGTAACTTTGCTTCCTATTTCTTCTTTTTTAACTACACAGGATTGAATAAATCCAAAAACTTCTTCTTTATATGATTGCGGAATGAACAAAGAATCATATCTCTTAAAATCAGACTTATCAAAATCTCTTGAACCGTCTTCATTCTCTTTTCCCAAAAATGCATCCAGTAATCTTTCATAAACTATCAGTCCCGGTGCAACCAGCAAAAAATTCTTACTGTATCTTCCGCTCCTTGATTCATCATTTCTTGCATTCAGAAATTGCCAAATCATAAGTGCATTCATTACCCACGTTTTTCCTGTACCGGTTGCCATCTTAATCCCATATTTCGGAAAGTTATACTTTGCTTTTTTTAAAGTAGGCAGATGCATTTGCTGAAGTAAATGTGAATCTATTTTCTCATAAATTTCAAATACGTTTTCTATCTTTAATATTTCATGAAGATATATTGCATTCAGAATTGCTTGTTTCTGCCCTTCATGAAAATTAATATTCCTGTTTTCACAAAATGAATCCGCAAACCAGAATTTTAGTAAATCCTGTGTAACAGGAGAAACATTTTCTATAAAATTTCCTGAATTCCATTCGGCATTTACTGTTTCTGTAATCTTTTCAGCAAGTCTTAATGGGATATCGCGAGTTCCGGTGTTTACAGGTGTGGGCATTTGTTGAACTAATAATTAATTGATGATATTAAATTCCAAATACTCCCTTAAGCCGTTTTAAAATCTCATTTAACATTTCATCGGAGACAATTCCTAACTCGCCGGTAATAAGTCTTTTATCTATCGTTACTAATTTATTCAATTTAAGAATTGAATCTTTAGAAAGTCCGGTGTGCTTAAAATCTTTATCTGAAGATTCAAGAAGATAATCAGTTTCTGTTAACTGAATAGAGATTTTTGAAGAAATGTATGCGACTACGACATCCCCGGTTTGTTCATTATCTTTTGATATTACAATTGCAGGCCTTCTCTTTGTTGTCGAAAGATCAGTAAATGGAAATGGTGTCAGCACTATAGTTCCCTGCTTCATTTGTACTTAACCTTTAGATCTTTATCCGAGTAAACATCTTCGGCAGGATCATTAAGAAAATCGAATGCTCCTCCTTTTTCGGCAACGTATAGAATTTCATCCGTATTTACTTCTGAATCCTCTTCATCCAGGAAAGTAACTATAACTTTCCCGGGTTTTGCCTTTTCAACTTTCTCTAACAATTTGATATTTTTCCCATCATAAATTGCTTTCACACTTATCATTTGAATGTCTCCTCGATATTTATTGTAAATCTGTTTGTAAATTAGTAAACCTGAAATTAAAGTAATATATAATTGGAATAAATTTTATCTAAAAATGGGATGTCACGTGTTACGGTGTTTACTGGTGTTGGCAATTAGTTAGTTTCTAATGATTTATATAATGGAGCAACAAAGCTTTACAAAAAATAAGATAGTTTTGTGTAATAGAAATTTCTAACTTGTATCAATCCAGTTTTCTGGAGGTGGAAGGCATTTTGCCTTTGCCCCGAGTGATCGGGGTTTTTTATTTTATGGAAGTAATTTAATTCCATAACCTTTTAGCCCTACGCTTGAACTTTCATTATTGATGGATTTTAATTTTTTTAGCTAACTCTTCCGCAAACGATTCAGCTTCATCCTCTCTTATAAATTCATGTTTGCAGGGCATTTTATTCATTATGTTTTCTGCCTTTTCAAAATATTTATTTAAGCTTTTATTTTGAGGTTTTCCTAATAGCAAATATAATTTAAAATCTTTTACTTCCGAAAGACTTGTTGCCCTTCCCAGCCAGGTGTTTGCTTTTTCTAGAATTGTGGATCCTTCTTTTAAATCCAAAGATATTGGCTCATTTATGTGCCAGATATCATTCTTCCAACAATGTTCAAATTCATGTTCATAATCATTTGTAACTATTTTATGTGAAGTCAACTTATCTGTTAAATTTTTCTTAAGTAAGGGTTCCTTAAAAACTTTCCAGACCTCTTCATCATTTCTACTGTAT
>JAWXBH010000181.1:0-9464 GCA_034439935.1 bacterium | reverse complement strand
CATATATATACAATATATTAATTCGAACTTCATAGCTTAATGAACAAATTTGGCTCATTAAATATAAAAATAGCGCTGATAGTCTGCGGTGTTTTGATCGTCCTGGGCGTTTTGCTTTATACTCAGACACTTGCACAGAAAATTCAGAAGCGGGAAAGAGACATAGCAGGGCTTTACGCTAAGTCCATGGAATATCTCGCCAATGATGAAAACTCTTCCGGCGAATACGGCTTTATATTTGACCAGATAATTCCTCAGATAGACTTTCCGATAATAGCTACCGACAGGGAAAAAAAAGAGATCATTCTGACTAAGAACGTTGATTATGATTCAACGCTCCCCGATAGTAAAAGAAAAGAGATCCTTCTTGAAAAGGCAAGGGAGATGGATGAGATCAATGCTCCGATAATTGTTTCATATAAAGATTCTGTCATCCTTAATTATGTTCACTACGGTCAATCGGGACTTGTGACTGAACTGAAGATGCTTCCATTTTTTGAATTTTTGATAGCGGGAATCTTCGTATTTCTCGGATACATCGGCTTTTCATACATAAAGAAAAATGAGCAGAGCAACATCTGGGTCGGACTTTCCCGTGAGACAGCACATCAGCTTGGAACACCTTTGAGCTCGCTGCTGGGATGGGTGGAAATGATGAAGAACATTGAGCCGCAGACAGAGGATCTCATTGAGATCACAAATGAAATTAACAATGACATTGATAAGCTGAATAAGATAGCGGGACGATTCTCCAAGATCGGTTCTCAGCCTAAGCTTGAAAAAGAAAATGTATCTACTGTTATCGAAAAAGTATCGGAATATTTTGAAAAGAGAATACCTTCACTTGTCAGCGCAGACGGAAAGATCTCTAAAAAGGTAATCATCGACATAATATCCGATGGAGATTCCGAGGCAAATATCAACAAGGATCTTTTTGAATGGGTTATCGAAAATTTATTAAAGAATGCCATTGATGCTATGGAGAAATCTCACGGAAAAATTATTTTTAACATCACAAATTCAAACGAGGAATTGTTTATAGACGTAACTGACAACGGGAAAGGCATTGATACAAAGTTCAAGAAGGATGTATTCAGACCCGGATATTCTACGAAGATACGAGGCTGGGGGCTTGGTCTGAGTCTTTCAAAGCGGATCATCGAAGATTATCATAAAGGCAAACTTTTGCTTGTTGAATCAAATACCGGAAAAGGCACTACGTTCCGTATCAAGCTTCATAAAAATTAATTTTCTTTTTTGGAAATAACACAAACCGCTTCACTTCATAAAACTTTTCAGCTTCTCAACAGGCTGAGGATAAGTTTCATATCGGGTCAGACAATTCAGATAATTTTTTTACTGGCGGTAAAAATATTGTTTCAGGTAATTGTTTTAGCTTCGGGTTACCGGTGGCTTTCTGCAGACGATTACTGCCGGACGGTCAAATCATTTGAATGGCTTCAACGTCCCGTTATCGATTCCGGTGTCTGGCTCACACCGCACTTCTGGATAAATGGCTTTGTGATGATCTTCGTAAAGGACCTGTTCGTTGCGGCGACTGTCGTGAATTTTATTTTTTCCGCACTCACACTAATCTACTTTTACAAATCTATAATATTATGCTTTGACAAGCGTATTGCATTTGTTTCCTCACTTGTATTCTGTCTCTTTCCTTTTCAGGTCTGGCTTAGCATTTCGGGACTTCCTGAATCGGTATTTTTCTTTTTTATAATTGCGGGCATATACTATTTCATCAAATGGAAGCTCAGCGGAGGAAAGAGTAAATATCTTGTATTCTCGGCTATCAGCTTCGCATTATCAAATGGATTCAGGTATGAAGGTTGGCTCTTCAGCGGAGTATTTGTTCTGCTTGTACTTTCGGAGATTTTAATTGAAAGAAAGATAAACAGGAACATCATCCGTAATTTTTTAATATCACTAATCTCCTTTTCAACAATCATCTGGTGGCTGCTGCAGAATTATTTTGATCATCAGAACATGTTCTTCTTTGCAGAAGAGACAACAAAAATATTCAAGGAATTCAACACGGCAGGTTTTATGCAGCGGCTTGTACAATATCCGACATTCATTTTTTTCATAGCTCCTCTGACAACCTTCCTTGCGATCAAAACTTCATTTGAGGCGATAAGGGAGCAAGCTCTGACACCAATAAAATATTTCTTACTATTTAATTTGCTCGAGCTGATAGTTTTAATGCTTCAGGGGATACTCGGAACAGGGGGAACGAACATTATCTCAAGATACATTGTAATTAACGCAATGCTTTTCATACCCTTTGCGATCAAGCAGGTTTTTGAATTCAGAAAAGTTTTGGTGATATTAATTTTACCGGCAATTTTGATAATTAATATTATTTGGAGCTTTTATTATCCGCAGCCGTTTCGTGAAGATACATTTGAAGTCGGAAATCTTTTGAAAGAGCTTACGAAGAAAAACTATGTTCCGGGCAATGGGAAGATCTACTTTGAAGAGGTGCAAGGATATTATGATGTCTTTGCGGTTCAGGCGTTGTCAAATGATCCATCTAAATTCATACTTGGTGATTTTCCCACAATAAAATCCATCGAGAAAAAGAACAGGAAAGGAAAACGACAGCCCACCGCAGAAGAGCTTAACATACTTGAGCTTAAAAACTTTCTGGAGAAAAACAATGTCAAGCTCGCCGTTGTCAAGAGTGACAGTTACACAGACAAGCTTAAAAAATTAAGTTATAAAAATGAAGAGGTCGGAGATTATAAATTATTCTATCTGGAGAACAGGGAATCAAATGTCAATGATTCATCCATTTCACTCTTCTCAAAAAATATTATAAAGACAGATGAAAATCCGGAGATAATAAGTTTTGACAGACTTCTTGCATTGAAAAATTTTAATATAGATAATACTAATTTCGGTCTGAATCCACAGACAGTCACGCTCACGTGGGGCTCCGCAAGTCCTTCCATTATAGACAGCATTGATTATGAAAATTTTGAATACGATAGATATTTTTCCGCTATAGACATACGTTCCATTGAAAGTGATTCAGTGGTTTACACATCATTTACAAGAATTTTTTCAGATAGAAATATTGAAGACCTGATAGAGAATAACGAGGTCAGGAACATAGTTGTGATTAAGCCATTTGCCATTTTAAATTATTCCAAAAAATACGGAAGTTCACCATTTGAAGGCGGAGTTTATAATCTTGATCTCAGGATCATTGATAATAAAGCGGATAAGGATCTGATAGTTTACAGAGGAGGCAGTATTTTCAAAAGGGATACTTCCTTAATTTCTGATACGGTCAGATCGAAAGCATTGGGCGATTCGATAAAGGTAGTCAGTAAGAAAACTTCAAGGAACAGAGACTCTCTTGTAACGGATTACGAACTTGGAACAATCATTGCGATGTTTCCCGACACTGATTATAGCAAAGTGGTTAACAGATCTACCGCAGATATTTACCGAATGCTGATGCGAAATGGTCTTCAGGTTTTCTTTTCACAGCGGTATCAGGGTGATCAGTTCCTGAACTGGGTATTTAATTATTTTTAAGACCTGATATTGAAATATTAAATAAAATAATGTAAGTTAAACTATCCGGCAAACTCAATTGTCCAAAAAAATATAAAACTATCATAGAATAGTAAATTTATAAATATCAAAAATGATTTTATTATACTCTTTCCGATTCAGTTAACATTAATACATTGATGAGTTGACGAACAAGGTCAGTTCAGGCAATCAAAAAAATATTTTTAACTTTAAGCTACCAAAGTTATGAAATCCGATACAGGTTTATTAACCCCCTACATACCGAGTAATTCCCGTCCCTGGAGCAAAAAATTAGTCACACATCTTTTAAGCAGAACAACTTTCGGAGCGAAAGTTTCAGATGTCAATATGGTGCTGACACTTTCCCCGTCTGCCGCTGTTGATTTATTGTTCCAGAATTTAGCGCAGCCGTCACCGCCCGGAACATGGGTAACGGATCCACCTGATTACAGCAACGGTCAGCTTAACAGAACGCGGACTAATGAATTAAGAAGATGGTGGCTGAAGTTAATGATCGATGAACCCGTTTCATTTCGTGAAAAAATGGTTTTATTCTGGCATAATCATTTTACTTCCGAAGCAAATGTAGTTAAGATACCACAGCACATGTATATACAGAATTCTCTTTTCAGAAATAATGCTTATGGTAATTTCAGGAGTTTAGCAAAATCGGTTACACGTGATCCGGCAATGCTGTATTATCTTGATGGAAGACTCAACAGAGTGGGCAGTCCTAATGAGAATTATTCGAGAGAACTTCTGGAATTGTTTACTATTGGCATTGGCAATTACACCGAGCTTGATGTGCAGGAAGGAGCCCGGGCATTGACCGGCTGGACAATAAACGGACTTGTTTCACAATTCGTAGCTAGCAGACATGATAACGGAATTAAAACATATTTGGGACAGACAGGAAATTTTGACGATGAGGATGTTTCTGATATTATCTTCAGCAAGCCGGAAACAGCAGTTACATTTTGCAAAAAGCTTTACAGAACTTTTATTAATCAAAAAGAAGATATGACATATGCTATGCCGGTGATAAATGAAATGGCAGATCTTCTTAGAGATAACAATTATGAACTTGCACCTGTTTTGGTTACACTTTTCAAAAGTCAGCTTTTCTTTTCGGAAAATATTATCAGCTCACTTATAAAGTCGCCTTTAGAGACAATGCTTGGAGCTGTTAAGCAAATGAATATTGCAATCAATAATCCAAATCTTGAAACTAAGTTAAATTATATTGCAGCAGAATGTGATAATGCGGGACAACTTTTGCTTGATCCGCCAAATGTGCAGGGATGGACAGGATATCGAAACTGGCTTAATACTAATTCTTCACCAACACGAACATCTTTTTGTGAAAGCATAATAACCGGAATTAAAAAAGATCTGACTCAGACCGGGTTTTCTGTAGATCCTATCTCGTTTGCACTTACCTTTCCATTGCCCAATAATGCGATTCGCCTGGTAGATGATATTTGCGAGCATTTAACACGTCTTCGACTCACACCAAAACAACGAGGTCAATTACTTCTTACTTTGCTTGACGGTTCTGAAGTTTATGACTGGAGTATAAATGATCCACAGGCACCGGCAAGAATAAAAAAGTTTTTAAAAGCGCTGGTCTATATGGCTGAATATCAGCTTAATTAATTTTATAAAGGAGATTATTAATGAAAAGAAGAGACTTCATAAAAACAGTTGCAGTAGGTAGTGCAGGTGTTGCATTGACTTTTAATTCATTTCCAATGAATGCATTCGGATTGAATTCAATTAATGCAAAACTATTTAATCCTTTTATAGAAACTGATAAAGTATTAGTCTTAGTACAATTGCTTGGAGGAAATGACGGACTCAATACAATAATTCCTTATCAGGACAGTTTGTATTATACAAAAAGACCGACGCTAGGAATTCCGTCGACATCCGTATTAACATTACCGGACTCAACCATGGGACTTCACCCTTCGCTCAGTGAATTCAGAAATTTTTATTTGGATGGAAAACTTGCTGTTATACAAAATGTCGGATATCCAAATCCGAACCTTTCTCATTTCAGAGCGACTGATATTTGGCATACAGCTTCAGATTCAAATCAGATACTTACAACGGGATGGCTTGGTAGATATTTGCATGAAGAATACCCAAATTATCCGGGTCAGAATCCACCCGATCCTATGTCTATACAAATCGGAGCTAATGCCGACCTTTCTTTGATATCACAGGTTGGTAATATGGCTTTAACATTTCAGGATCCAAATCAATTTTACCAATTGGTTCAAGGCTCCGCATACAGCGGATATGAAAAAGTAAAAACTCTTGCAGGAGATGAGCTTAATTTCGCAAGAAAGGTCTCTGCAGATTCATTGCAATATGCATCACGCGTAAAACAAGCTGCTGACAACGGACAAAATCTTGCGACATATCCTAATAGCAAACTAGCTGAACAGTTAAAGATAGTAGCGCAATTGATTGATGGCGGGCTTCAGACAAGATTGTATGTTGTGACAATGAGCGGCTTTGATACACATTCAAATCAGTTAACAAATCATCAGAATTTATTAAATGATTTAAACTCTTCAATTGCTGCATTCATGCTTGATCTTGAATTAAACAATATTACAAACAGAGTTGTCGGAATGACTATATCAGAATTTGGAAGAAGAGTAAATGAGAATGGCAGTTCGGGTACTGATCACGGAACTGCAGCACCTATGTTAATATTTGGCGATCTTGTAAATGAAGGTGTTTATGGAAATAACCCTGACTTATTGAATCTTAGCAACGGCAATTTAATACACCAATATGACTACAGACAAATTTATGCTTCTGTACTCAAACAACTTTTTGCAGCAACTGACCAGGAGCTATTAAATGTTTTGCTTAGCCAGTTTAATACTCTGCCATTGATCATTCCGCAGTCATCTCAAAATGGAAAGCAGAAAAATAAGAATTACACTTTAAGTCAAAATTTTCCTAACCCATTTAACCCATCAACAAAAATAACCTATATCCTGAAAAATGATTCACATGTTTCATTAAAGGTATATGATATTTCAGGTAAAGTTGTTCAGGTATTAGCAGAAGGCTTCAAAAGCGCAGGACAATATTCTGTTTCATTTGATGTGTCAGGAAGATCAAATTTGTCAAGCGGAATTTATTTTTACAAATTGAAGGGTGATAATTTTGAGGACACAAAAAAGATGACGCTAATAAAATAATCACGATTTGAAATTACAAAATATAAAATTGAGAATACTATTCATTATATTTGTCATGTCAATGATATTATTTTCGAACAATTCTTTTTCACAAAGAATTTTATTTCAATCGGATTTTGAAAATATAACCTTAACATCGCCGGACAGCCTTCCTTCCGGCTGGAAAAAATTTGATGCTGACAGTAATTTTTTTGGTATTGGAAAAAGCTGGGCAGTAAGAGATACAAATCAGATCCTTGGCGGAGACACTACGGTAAACCGACCGCGGGCTTTCAGCGGAAAGAAGTCTTTGCACATCTCATGGTTTTCCGGAAAAGGAGGAAGTTATGTAAGTGATGACTGGACTTGGACAGACAGTCTGAGAATTCTGACAGGCGATAGTTTGATATTCCGGGCTTTATTAGGTAATGTTAAAGGAATTTCATATTATGTGGATTCAGTTCAGATCTGGATCTGCACTGCCCAATCTCCGCAATATGCTCAGACAAAACTAACGACACTCATCAGCAATCTTGATACAAATAATAATGAATGGACTGAACATAAATTTAATCTGTCACAATTTTCCGGACAGACAATTTATATTGCATTCAGATATTACCTTCCTGTGCAGGAAGCACTTTGGTGTAATATTGATGATATGTTTATTGGAAACAGGACACCTGTAGGAATTAATCAAAACAGTTCTGTGATTCCGAATAATTATATTTTGTTTCAGAATTTTCCCAACCCTTTCAATCCGGTAACGAAGATAAAATATAATGTTCCTCAAGACCTTAGAGGACATTTACAAGACGTCAGGTTAGAAGTTTTTGACATCTCGGGTAAAAAAATAAGCACTTTAGTAAGGGAAAGCAAGCCGGAGGGAATTTATGAAGTGATTTTTGATGGTAGTAATTTTTCAAGCGGGACTTATTTTTATAAACTTTCTATAAACATTGAGTCTTCTTCAAAAGAACTTTCACAGATAAGAAAAATGATTCTTTTAAAATAAGATTTGAGATACTTTAAGAATTCTATTTTAGAAATTCAAAAACATGCTGCTCTCCTTCATCAAGAATAATGATCTTATCTTTATAAATTTTACCTCCTGAAGAATGGGAACCATCTTCATAATTTTTTTCAATAAGCTCCTGTAAAACTGTAAGCGGATAATCAGGATCATTCCTGTATTCAAGCGCCCCGTAATGAACGGGCAGCATCAACTTTGCCTTAAGATCATCGAAGACCAGAAGAGCACCGTAAGATGCTATATGATTATAATTAAAAACTTCCTCACAATCCTTGCATGGTCCGATAGGAAGAATCGCAAGATCGATGTCAAATTTTTTTCCGATCTCTTTGTATGCAAATTCATCATAGGCAGTATCACCCGCATAGAACACCGTTACATCCTTATACTTAATAATGTATCCGGTACAGCCGGGCATATTCCACAGATAGCTGTCGAGACCAAATCTTCCGCCGAAGTGCAAAGCATAGACGGTTGTAATGCTGACACTATCAATAATTTTTGTTTCACCGATATAATTTTTTTTGGATGAGTTACCAGTTTTCATTTTTACAAAATCAAAGTCATAATTCGGCAAAAATTCCTCGGTGCCTTCGGGAAAAATAAGGCTTGCTCCCGAAAATTGTTCTTCAAGGTCTGAAAGGGTAGATATACTAAGATGATCCATGTGGGCATGTGATACAAGAATCATATCCAGTTTTGGTAATGTATTTATGTCAAGAGCGGAAGTTTGTTTGCGGGTCATTACACCACTGATCACATTATTGAAAACAGGATCAACTAAAATGACCTTATCATAAATTTGCAGGAGAACTGATGAGTGTCCTATCCAGAGAGCAGATAATTTCACATCCTTTTTTATTGGTTCAGTAACTTTACTTTTTAATTCCTCCGGCGAGTTGAAAATCGTCTTGCCGAGATTTTTGAATCCGATCATTACCAGTCCGCAGCCTGAGATGGAAAAGGCGAAAAAAATTAATAAGACTATTTTGAATTTTGTGATCATGAATAAAATCGTTTCAATTATTTACCAGTATTTAAAGTATATACCGAAATTATATTTAGAGAATTTATTGAAGTTGTAATTGAACTGTAATCCGAGAACTCCGAAGATCGCATAAACTCCGCCTTCCACACCGTAGTATCCGTTTGTATTTTCCAAGGTATTTTTCCGGAAAGTATACTTGCCGCCGAGAGAGACATATAAGTGTTCACCATAATTTTTAACCGGGATATTAATACGGGAACCAACTCCAAAGCCGATCTTATTGAATTTTGAATATTCAAATGAACCGGTTGCAAGTTCGGGCTGAACAAAGAATTCAAGAGAGCCGGTATATTTTCTCATTGGATTTACAAAAAAGAATGAAACAGGCGAGACATACTTGTTAGTACTGAAAGAAATATTCAGCGGCGTGATCTGCCACCTCAGCGCGAAAGTAAGCGAGCTGTTAGATCCATCACGATCATTGAGCCAGGTTGGAGAAGGAATAAGCTGAGTTATCAGCCAGGAAATATTCCTTTGGGACTTCTTCTCAACATCCGTTATTTTTTCCTGTGAATTAAGGAGCTGCGCGGAAAGAAAAAAGACGATTATAATTATTTTAATGGACTTCAATAAGATTTGATTTTACACTTAGATTAACCAAAAGGGTTTTAAAAAAGTTAAT
>JAWXBH010000180.1:0-10735 GCA_034439935.1 bacterium | reverse complement strand
TAGGCTAATGGATAAACCAACAGACTACGAATCTGTCTTTAGAAGTTCGAATCTTCTACGGGGCACAAGGTAAACTTCTGAAAGCAATTTATTTTGATCACTAAATAGAAAAGACGTACTCCAAAAGAAGTATCCGATACAAAGGCATTGATATGTGATTAATAAATTTATAAACTGCGCCGGAGTAAGATGCTTCGGGTAGTACTACAAAAAAACGGACGTTTTTGAAAGGGAATCTAAAAAAAATATTACCGGTAATATTTTCAATTCTTCTATTCTCTCTGGCATTTATTTTTATAATGCTCAAGGGTAGGGAAGTTGGAAATACAAACCTCCAGCTCGCTCCGGAAAATTATCTCTATCACGAAAAATTTGGTTACTCAAAACCCTACAGCACAAATGATATCTCCGGGATCGGTTTCGTAAAGAATGTCCGGATAAATAATGTTGCCGGATCATCCGAGCCGAAGATCGCCGTTCATCCTCTTAATAAAAATATTTACGCGGTTTCTGCAAATGATTTTTCAATTGATGAAAGTCATGCCAGAATATTCATTTCAACTGACGGCGCTGTCAACTGGGAGCCAAAGCAAATTCCTTTATCAGGCGTGATAAAAAAATCCTCTTATTCTGATCCGTGGATCGGATTTGATTCAGAAGGAAATCTGTACTTCATCGCGGTTCAGTTCGATCTCGAAAATAACATGCGCGAAGGTATCTTTATCTCCAGATCTTCTGATAACGGCAATACCTGGGAAGCTGATCTTACTTTTATTGACTACAACAATAAGGAAAAGATCAAGATCGACCGTCCGAGAATGTGTATTGACAAAACATCAGCTAATAAGAATAATATTTATGTGGTCTGGACGGAAATCAAAGGACTTAATTCATTTGTTATGTTTTCCAAAAGCACGGATAAGGGAGATACCTTTACGAAACCGGTAACTCTTGAAAGCGCAGATGTTGATTATTGCTCTGTCATTACTAACTCAGCCGGGGATCTGTTCGTTACCTATTTAAAAGATGAAAATAAGATCTCACTTATTAAATCCGAGAACGCAGGTGAAAGCTGGAACCCTGTAGAATACCTTGCAAGTACTGAACATGCTGGAGTCCGATCGGGCGGGAAGTATATTTTGAAAAACAGAGATGGCAAAGGCATCCGCGCAAACACCGAGCCGGTAACTGCTGTAACCAAGAATGATGATCTCATCATTACCTATTCAGCTGCAGGCAGTAATGCCGATGTTTCAGATATTTATTTTATGAAGATCAGCAAAGATATGAAAGAGATAACTGCTCCGATTAAAATAAATAACGATAACTCTAAGAGTGATCAGTTCCTCCCTTCAATAACAGTTGATGAATCAAATAATATTTTTATACTTTATCAGGATTCCCGGAATGATCCGGATAATATGTTGACGGAAACTTACGTCTCTTATTCCGGTGACAATGGTAAGACATTCCATGATGAAAAGATCTCCACTAAGAATTTTGATCCTTCTCAGATTTCCGTGAATAATTATTTTTGTGATTATAACTCCTGCATTGCAGCCGATGACAAATTAGTCGGTGTATGGACAGACGGACGTAACGAAAATTTTGATCTCTATGCGGGAATGTTCGGCATCAATGATCTTTTGAAAAATATTCAGCGCTAAAGTCTTTAAATTTGTTCAGTGCCGCTGACCTGTGTGAAATTTTATTTTTTTCTTCATCACTTATTTCCGAAAAGGTTTTGTTCATTCCGTTCATTACAAACAAAGAGTCATAGCCAAAGCCTCCGTCTCCCCTTTCTTCATCAATGATCATTCCTTTACAGCTTCCTTCAAAGAAATAATACTCATTACTGTTTACATAAAAACAAATGACCGAACGAAATTCAGCAGTCCTGTCATTCTCCTTAATGCCTGTTAGATTAACAAGTAGTTTTTTACAATTGTCAGTGTAGGATACGTCTTCACCGGCATACCTCGCTGAATAAACTCCCGGTTCGCCATTTAGCGCGTCGACAAAAAGTCCCGTATCATCGGATAAGGCAGGAATATTGAATGCCTCAAAAACTTCCTTAGCTTTTTTAAATGCATTGGCTTCAATTGTCGCTCCGTCCTCGATCACTTCAATGTCTTTTCCGAGATCACTGAATGTTAAGATCCGGATATCTTTGACTGAGGTAAGCAAAGACGTTATTTCAGATATTTTATGTGAGTTGTTTGAAGCAATTAAAATTTCATTCATAAAAAAAATTTAAGTTTTAAATAAAAAAAATTAATTTTATTTTCACAAAATAAAAAATCGGGCTGAAGAAATCTACTAAGACTTATTTTTAATATCAGGATAATAGTATCCGCAAAAAAATTCACTCACAATATTTTATTAATTTTAAAAAACTTAAGAATGAGAAAGTTTTTAAAAATTTCAGTAATTATTTTTAGTGTAATCATAGTTTTACTATTTGTCGGATACGCATACATAACAATCAGGTATCCTGATGTTCCCCTTGCGCCCGATATGAAAATAATTTCAACTCCGGAAATGATAGAACGCGGTAAATATCTTGCAACAGGTTTTGCGAGCTGTATCGACTGTCATTCAGAAAGAAACTTCAGTAAATTCGGTAGTCCGTTAACAACCGGCACAGAAGGTAAGTGCGCAGCTGATTTCGCAGAAGCGGCAGGATTTGAACCGGCAAAGAATATTTCTTCTGACAAGCAAACAGGGATAGGAAGCTGGACCGATGGTGAGATTTTCAGAGCAATTACAATGGGTGTGGATAAAGACGGTAATACACTCGGACCTATGATGCCTTATATGTACTTCCGCAAGATGGATGAAAATGATGTGAAATCCATAAATTGAATATATAAGGACATTGCCTCCTGTCAATAACGAAGTACCTAAACACAAATTTAGTTTCCCTGTCGGTCTTGTTTCAGAACATTACCCACTGCACCGGATTTTCAGAAATTACCCGTGGATAACAAGGTCGCATTAGGTGAATATTATGCAGGCGCCGTAATTAGTAATTAGTAATTAGTAATTAGTAATTAGTAATTAGTAATTAGTAATTATTTCTAATCTAGATCAGCGTTATTTTAGTAATTTCCGGTGGGCAGTTCATCCTGATAGGAAGTCCGACACTGCCAATGCCTCTTGAGATATACATCTTTGTTCCTCCTGCCTGATAAAGTCCGCTGATGTATTTACTGACAGCGCCTGCAAATGAAATGTTCACATTTCCAAAATTAGCAAGAACCACTTGACCGCCGTGAGTATGTCCGCTTAAAACCAACTGCAGATCTTTATCCTTCATCATTTCCAGGAAATACGGTTTATGAAACAGAGCTATCTTGGTTACTTCATCATAATTTAAATTTTTCTCAATAAGCTTTTGTCTGGCAACTTCTACTGTTTTATCGAGATATCCCATCAGAACACTGTCAGGTGCTGCATTGCTTTGACGTGTATCTTCAGAACCCATTATGCAGAGATTTTTTCCGTTGATCTGAATGATCTCGGAATTATTTCTTAAGAGTTGAATTGGTGTTTCGTTTGAAATTACCTGCGAAATATATTCAGCATTTGAGAAATAGTCATGATTTCCAAGTGATGCAAATATTCCCTTAGATGCTTTGAGATCTCTGAATGCTTTTGCAAAGGGTATTGCCTCTGCCTGAACAGAATTTGTCAGGTCTCCAGGAATGCAGATGATATCAGACTTCAGTTCGTTTATTGCATTTACATATTCCTTCATCAGATCTTCTTTCATATAGGGTCCCGAATGAACATCACAGAAGAGCGAGATGGTTGTCCCCTTCAATTCCTCGGGAAGGTTATCGATCTTTATGTCAATTTTTGAAACATCAAAATCATTACTGCCAAGCACTCCAAATGTTGAACCGATAAATGCATAACTCGAGACTAAACCGGCAGATGTCCTTAAGAAAATTCTTCTTGAATTATCAAACTTCTTTACTTTGGGCTTGCTGAAGAAATTTTTGAATGACTGCTTTACGGCTTTGAACTTATTAAGTATCCAATAACCTAGAAGGAATGGAGTTTTTATGATCTTTCCGATCAAAAGATAGAGACCAATAAAGATAGTTGCTCCCTGGAATATGTAAAACGGCAGAAATATCAGATCATACAGCAGTGGCGGTATGTCTCCGGCTGATCTTCTGAAAAGCAAAACATAGACAAGAGGAAGATTAAAGATAATGAAAGGATATATTGAAATGAATTTTAATATTTTAGATCCGCTGAAATTAGTCTTAATGAAATTCCGGAACGTCCGGAATACAAGAAATTGCAAACCGAACAGAACAAGAAAGACGATTGTGAAAAACAAAATTTGACTCCAGATTGACATTGTGAATGACCTAACTTATTCCGTGTTAATTACGTTCGGTTTATTTAAAATTATTTCAAAGAAGGTGTTTCTAAATTTAAGTTACTCATTTCAATCAATGTATTAAATGTAACAAAATTGCTTAATTGTTTTTAAATGTTCTTGAATATTAATTTAAGCTTACTTAAATTAATTATAAGTTAAACTTAAATAATATGAACCGGAACTTAGAAGACTACCTAAAGAATATTTATTCTCTGAAACAGACATTTGGAAAAGTGACAACCTCAAGCCTTGCCGAAAGACTCGGGATATCCCCTGCCGCGGTCAGCGACATGATCTCCAAACTATCTAAATCCGGCTTTATAAAGAACACTCCCTATAAAGGATTTGAGCTTACCAAAAAAGGTGAAGGCATTGCGCTCAACCTTATCCGTAAGCACAGACTATGGGAAGTTTTTTTACTTCAACAGCTTGATTATCCATGGGAAGAAGTTCATAACGAGGCGGAGAACTTAGAGCACGCTTCATCGGATGAATTGATCTCGCGTCTTGATAAATTCCTCAAGTTTCCAAAAATTGATCCCCACGGTCACCCGATCCCTGATAAGAACGGCAAAGTAGTCAGGGATAAAACTCTTCAGCTTTCCGAGCTCAGAATAAATGATACTGCAAGCATAAGAGAGGTTTCAGATGAAAGCCCTGAGGTCCTTGCATATCTTTCCAAAGTCGGACTGAAGCTTAATGATGTCATTAAGGTGGTTGATAAAATAAATTTTGACAACTCCATACAAATACATTTCAGGGCAGGCAATATTTTTTTAAGTGAAAAATTATCAAAAAGCATATTCGTTAAAAAAAATTAACTTATGAAATCAGTACTGATTACGTTTTTAATTCTGTCAACTTTCTTTTTTTCAGGATGCGGAAAGAAGGAAACAGATACAACAGGAAATGGTAAAATTGTCGCGGTTTCTACCATTACAATTATAAATGATATAGTAAAGAATATCGGCAAAGATAAAGTTGAGGCATACAGCATCTGCGCAGTCGGCGTCGATCCGCATACATACCATCCGAAACCTTCTGATCCGAAGCTGATAGCAAAAAGCGATATAGTTTTTATAAACGGGTTTTCACTTGAGCACTGGATCGAGGAAATGATCAAAGGCGCAGGTGGAAATAAAAGAGAAGTAATTGTAACCGAAGGCGTCACACCGATGACCGATGAAAAAGGATTCGGCGATCCTGACCCTCATGCCTGGTTCAATGTAACCAACATAAAAAATTATGCCGCGAATATTGCAAACGGATTAATAAGCATTGATCCGGCTAATGAAAATTTTTATAAAAAGAACCTTGAGGAATACAATATAAAACTCGATTCACTTAATAGCTGGATCATCACACAGATAAACACAATCCCGGAAGAACACAGAGTTTTAATTACTTCACATGACGCATTCAGATATTTTGGTAAAGCCTACGGGATGGAAGTAAAAGGTCTTCAGGGAATTTCAACTGAGGCAAAGATCAGAACTGAAGATTATAAAAACCTGATCGATTACATAAAGTCAAAAAAGCTTAAATCTGTTTTTGTTGAAACAAGTGTTAACCCGAAATTGCTGGAGCAGATCTCATCTGAAACAGATGCAAAGATCGGTGGCACTCTGTTTTCTGATTCCATAGGCAACGACGGAACACCCGAAGGAACATACATCGGAGCGGTAACTCATAATGTTAACACGATAGTAAACGCATTAAAATAAGCTACCAATTAAAATGAACTTGAAAAAATTATTACTTTTTGTTTTTGTATTAACATCAGCGAAGTTGGTTGCTCAGGACAATGATATCATTACCGACCGACCTGATCAGACAGAATCCTCATCTATTGTTCCAAAAGGGTCGGTACAATTTGAAGCAGGATTGGTTTATGAAAAAACTTATTCTGATTCAATAATTAGTTTTAAAAATTATTCAATGCCTTCTGTACTCATAAGATACGGTATCTCAAAGAATGTTGAGGCAAGGTTTGGTATAGAACTCTTAAAGGAAAGAAAAGAGAGTTCTACGGATGCAATAAATACCAAAGGCATTAGTCCCGTAATGTTAGGAACAAAAATTAAAATGTTCGAAGAAAAGAAATTATTACCTGAGATGTCCTTTATTGCCGGATTCATTATTCCATTTGAAGGAGAAGGCAGCTTTCATCAGAAATATATTTCTCCTGAATTCCGATTTGTGATGAGTCATACATTGAAAGAGAGAATGACATTGTCGTATAATCTTGGCGGAGAATGGAATGGTGACACTCCGCAAGCTACCGGAATTTACACTTTGGCTTTAGGATTTTCCGCTTCAGATAACATCGGAATATTTCTTGAATCATACGGCTTTTTAACACAGGATGAATCTTCAGATCACCGGCTTGACGCTGGTCTGACTTATTTAATTTTACAGAATCTTCAGCTTGATCTATCAAGTGGATTTGGAATTTCAAACATATCACCTGAATATTTTCTTGCAGCAGGAATATCATTAAGATTACCCGAATAATTTATGAATGCAATAACAGTAAAAAACCTTACCGTAACTTACAATAAAAAACCCGCTATCAAAGGCATTAACCTTGAGATCGAAAGCGGAAACATTGTCGGTATAATCGGACCTAACGGTGCAGGCAAGTCAACTCTGATGAAAGGGATCTTAGGTCTGCTTCCGGCTGATACAGGTGAAGTAAAAATTTTTGGTAATGACATAAAGATCTCTCTTAAAAGAGTTGCTTACATTCCTCAGAAAGAACAGTTCGACTGGGACTTTCCGATAAACGTTTTTGAAGTTGTCATGATGGGAAGATATCCTTATATAAGCAGATTCGGAAGTCCGTCACCACGGGACAAATCGATCGTAGAAAATGCACTGGAAAAAGTAGAGATGAAAGATAATGCATATACTCAGATCAGTAATCTTTCCGGAGGACAGCAACAGCGGATTTTTCTTGCAAGAGCATTGGCTCAGGAGAGTGATATATATTTTTTTGACGAACCCTTTGTCGGAGTTGACGCGAAAACCGAAGTTGCAATTTTTAATCTGATAAAAGAACTGAAGGAGGAAGGCAAAACAATTATCATTGTCCACCACGATCTTGGCAAAATCAAAGACTACTTTGATAAACTTATTCTGATAAATCAGACCTTAATAGCTTACGGAAATACTGATAAAGTTTTCAAACCGGAATTGATACACAAGACTTACGGCGGACAATTAACGATATTACAAAAAGCAAACCAGCTAATGGAAAGATAATGGATATCCTTACAAAATATATTACAGAACCGTTTCAATATGAATTCATTCAGCGGGCTTTGATCGCTTCGCTGATGGTCGGTGTAAGCTGCGGTCTTATCGGGACATATATAATGCTGCGAAGACTCTCACTGATCGGGGATGCTCTTGCTCACGCTGTATTGCCGGGTGTTGTTATCGGCTTTATGGTAGCAGGTAAAAACCCGCTTACACTTTTCCTCGGCGCTCTTGGTGCGGGAATTCTGACTTCCATACTTATAAGTTTTGTGGAAAGAAATTCCAAAATAAAGGAAGACACATCGATCGGAATAATTTTTACAGGAGCTTTTGCGCTTGGAATATTACTTGTGTCGCAATTAAAACAGGTTCATCTTGACCTGTCTTCATATTTGTTTGGTGATGTGCTCGGTGTCTCTGATTCGGATATAATAATGTCATCAATTATTACAGTTTTCATTTTACTGTCTGTGTTATTGTTTTATAAGCAGCTTCTTGTAACTTCATTTGATCCTACGATGGCTCATATAATCGGCATATCCACAGCAATGGTTCATTATTTCCTTATGACGCTTTTATCAATGTCCATTGTTGCAGGGCTTCAGTCTGTCGGTGTGATATTGATTATTGCAATGTTGATAACACCTCCTGCCACTGCGTTTTTACTTACCGATAAATTAAAAAAACTGTTGTTGCTATCTTGTATCTTCGGAGTAATTTCCTCTGTGATCGGATTATATCTTTCCTATCATTTCAATTTTGCATCCGGAGCTTCCATTGTACTGGTTTCTGTATTTTTGTTTTGTCTGGCATTTTTGTTCTCACCTAAGGATGGATTGGTGGTCAAAAATTTCAGAAGAAGAAGAAACTCGAATGTAAATCTTATGGAGGATATAATAAAGTTCATGAATAAGAACGGTGCAGTTTCAGACATAAATGATTTAACAATTAAATTATCAGCAGAGCTTGGAATCTCTACCGGTAAGATAAATTCCGCATTCACCAAGATGAAAAGTCAGGGGATAATAGAAGATTCTCAGGGACGAACAGGACTTACATCAAAGGGCGTAGCAGAAGCCACGAGACTTGTGCGGTCTCATCGCTTGTGGGAAACGTATGTCACAGAAAAACAAATTGTCAGCAAAGAGGATATACATCAGGATGCTGAAAAATATGAACATATTTTGTCAGATGATCTGATCGCTGAAATAGATGAAGAGCTCGGACATCCCGAAAAGGATCCGCACGGCTCACCAATCCCGAAGAAAAAGGAGTAAGTTATTTTTTATAAATCTTAAGATCTCTGAATTTAAAATAACCGAAAATTCCATTTGCAGCTAATACGCTTATCTGATATCTGCAAAACTGATTTACAGCGGGCGAAGGAAGAGTAATGTCAGCGTACTGTTCTGTCGGAGTAATTGTGAGATTGAGCGCTGAGTAGATATTAACATTGTTTGTGTCAACAACATAATATATCTGAAATGGGACCGTAGTTGTATTGTTAGTTCCGGAATAATAAAAAGTGATTCTTGCACTGTCCCTTCCGGTAAAATCGAGACTTTGCCCGGTAATGCTTCTGACCACTGTGCTTAACCCCAACGTTCCTGTTGAATCGCCTGATACTTCCGCAAGAAGAACCTCACCGGTTACCGGAGGTGGAGTAACAGGATCATCTCCTTTACAACCTGAACAAATAAGGATCACGCTTATAATAAAAATGTAAGAATACTTAATCATATTTGATTATATTATTTTAAGTTTATGAATATTAACGATTATTCCTTCAAGGTAACACTAATTCACAAAGCATTAAAGTCATGATCGATAAAGAAACACTTGCCATCTGGAACCATCATCTTCAGGATGAAACAGATGCGGCATATCTATACAGAATTCTAGGGAGAATGGAGACTGATGAAATAAAAAAAGATCTGTTCAACCAACTTTCGGTCGTAGAAGACAAACATAAAGATGTATGGCTGGAACTGTTCCGGAAAAATAATATCGCAGCAGTTGATCCTACGCCTTCCACTAAAGCGAAGCTTTATGCATGGGTAGCGGAAAAATTCGGAACGGGTTTTTTGTCAAAGATGATGCTTCGCGAAGAAGGACTTGAAGTAAAATCATACCTCAGCTTATACAATTCTACCAGCTCATTGCAGACAAAGGATATTGCGCTTCAGCTTGCAAAGGATTCCGCTGAACATTCCGGAAAGCTTACCGAGCTTCTTGAATCCGAAGGTGAATCATGGCATCAGATCGAATCAGGAGGATTACTCAGAAATATAATTTATGGTTTCAATGATGGACTAACCGCTAACTTCGGATTGTTGGCAGGTCTAATCGGAGCCGATGTTCAGCACCATATTGTTTTGATAACCGGTTTTTCCGGAATGGCTGCGGATGCTTTATCAATGGCTTCTTCAGGATACCTTGCCGCTGTAAGCGAAAAAGAAGTTTATGAACACGAGAAGAAAATGGAAGCTGAAGAGATCAGACTAATGCCTGAGCTTGAAGCCGAAGAACTTTCCCTCATCTATCAGGCAAAAGGAATGAGCAAAGCTGATGCTGAGCGGCTTGGAAATGAAATAATGAAAAACCCGGAGCTTGCATTGAAAGAGAAAGTTCGTGAGGAGCTGGGTATAAGTGAAAGGACAACATCACCTGTCAGGGAAGCATGGATAACAGGGGTTGCAACTGCTGTCGGAGCAATTATTCCGGTAGCTCCCTTTCTATTTTTTGAAGGTGCTGCTGCTATCTGGATCTCGTTTGCTGTTTCAATGCTAGCGCACTTTGCAGTTGGAGCTGCAAGAAGTTTCTTTACGGGAAGAGGAATTTTCAGAAGCGGGTTTGATATGTTTGCAGTCGGAATGGGAATAGCGGTGATCGGTTATTTTATAGGAGAACTGATCTCGAGATGGCTGTGATCAATCTGTGAAGCTATATTTTTCAATGTTAAAATTCTTCTTGTACCAGGCAGATGAACCTCGTATCTTTTTTGCTTCTGTTTTCTATTTTAGATTATTTAGATTAATAAAACTCATAAAGTTTTTAACCTTAGTAGAAAAATTT
>JAWXBH010000179.1:0-19996 GCA_034439935.1 bacterium | reverse complement strand
CACAGAAAATCTCTGACCATAGTCAGGTAAATGTGCAATTGTAAATGTGCAATGTTCAATTGTTTTTCGATAGTCGGGTTGCGATAAAATGTTTGTTGTGGCAATTCGGAGATGACCCATAGGGTACTCCCCGAACTCGCCTGCACGAATACCCCTTCTCTCTTTGTTATTATAATATGCAGGCGGTCGGGAATGACAAAATACGGAACTCGCCAACACACTATCCGCTGAGTTCTGTGAAAACAATTACTCTGCTATTTCAAAACTTCTAACCCAACATTCAGCACGGAGGCTTATACTTATCAGGTATAAGTTTACTCCAAACCGGGTAAGATTACGGAGAGGATGTTCCAGGTTAAAGCTACAGGCGGGTTCTTTTTAAAAACAATAATGATTATCCTGTTTGCTGATTAATTTAAAACCTTGAAGTGTTGATGAAAATTATTTTGGACGGCACTGATTACTTAAGCATCCCCAATCACAAATCTGCATTTAATAACACCTCTGAAATCCTTATATTTAGCAAAATAATTTAATGGAAAGTATTCAATACACAGCGAAGACATTAGTTGAGCTTTTGAGATGGCGTGCGGATAATCAGCCCGATAAACTTGGATTCATGTACCTTGAAGACGGGGAAAGAGAAGGCGGCAGCTTTACTTATAATGAACTTGATATACGCGCGAAGGCAATTGCCGCCAAACTTCAATCGCTGAAGCTTGAAGGCGAACGTGCTTTGCTTATTTATGAATCGGGACCTGACTATATGGATTCATTTTTCGGATGTCTTTATGCGGGAGTGATCTCTGTTCCGCTTCATCTCCCGGGGAAGAATAAATCGCTTTCGAGGATCTCTGCCATTGCAAAAGACAGCGGAGCAAAGATAATTTTAGCTACTGAGGAAATTAAAGCAGAGCTTGAAAATGAATTTGGTGAGGATGAAGTTTTAAAAGGTCTGGATTGGATAACCACAGAGAATATTTCCAATGAACAAAAGGTGGGATTTATCATGCCGGACATTAAACCTGAAACTCTTGCATACCTGCAATATACATCAGGTTCGACCGGCATTCCAAAAGGCGTGATGGTCAATCACCGCAACCTTATCCATAATGTCAACATAATAAATAAGTCACATCCTCATACAGATAAAAGTGTTATGGTAACCTGGCTTCCGATCCATCACGACATGGGACTTATTTATGGGATGCTGCTTCCTTTCTGCTGTGGCTATCCGTGTTACTTCATGACACCGCAGGCGTTTGTTCAAAAGCCATATCGATGGCTTAACGCTATTTCCAAATATAAGGGATCGCACAACGCGGCTCCCAATTTCGCGTTTGAATTGTGCGTGAATAAAATTACTCCGGAGCAAAAGAACACGTTAGACCTTTCATCGTGGACAACCGCGATGAACGCCGCTGAGCCGGTTCGCGCAGAGACCATTAGACGTTTTGCCGAATACTTTAAAGAATGCGGATTTGAATTAAAATATTTTTCACCGGGATACGGACTTGCTGAGGGCACACTTATATTATCCACAACTTTCCTCGACGACGAACCTGTGATGAAAAGATTTGCCGACAGTGAGATCGAGAAGAACAATGTAGCGGTTGACGCTGACGAGAATGATGTTGATTCAAAAATTCATGTCGGGCATAGTCACTCCATTGAAGACACACGAATTGCAATTGTAAATCCGAATACGCTGATAGAATGTATAGACGGAGTAGTAGGAGAAGTATGGGCTTCGGGAATTTCGATCGCGCAAGGATACTGGCAGCGTGAAGACGCGACGAAGGAAACCTTTAAGGCTCACATTGCAGATACAAATGAAGGACCTTTTATGCGTACGGGCGATCTTGGATTTATAAAAGATAAGGAGCTATACATTACAGGGCGGCATAAGGATCTTATAATTATCCGCGGGCAAAATCATTATCCGCAGGATATCGAATATACAGTCGAAGCAAGTCATCCGTCTTTGCGGCTTGGATGCGTTGCCGCGTTTTCAATGGAAGATAACGGAGAAGAACATCTGGCGATAGTGCAGGAAGTTCAGAAAAATTTTGTAAAGGATTTTGATCCTGATGAAGTTGTCAAAGCCATCCGCAGATCTGTTTCGGAAGAACATGATCTTCAGGTAAGCTCTGTTACATTGATAAAGCCGGGAACAGTTCCAAAAACTTCCAGCGGAAAGATACAGCGAAAGGAATGCCTTGCGGGAGTTCAGAATAACAGTCTTGAGGTCATTGCACAATGGAACAATAAAGGATTATCAGATCTAAGAATATCAGATCCTCAGACAGATAAGAAGATTGAAGTTATTGCTGATAAAATTCAACCAAAGAAATTCATACTAAGCGAAAATAATTTACGCGAGTGGCTCGTGAACCGTCTTTCGGAAATGATGCAGATCAAAAAAGAATCGATCGATACGACAGAACCTTTTGCAGCGTACGGAATGGATTCTCTTAAGGCAGTCGAGTTATCGGGCGATCTTGAAACTCTGCTTGAGAAAGAATTGCCGGCGACGCTTGTGTATGATTATCCGAGCATTGACTCACTGAGCAATTTTTTAGCAGGAGATAAAAGCTTCGGTGAGAGTAAGATCGAATCGAAGCAAAATAATTTAAGCCATAAAAATTCAGCAAATGAACCGATCGCTATTGTTGGTATCGGATTAAGATTTCCGGAAGCCAATAATGTCTCAGAGTTCTGGAATAATTTAATTACAGGAAAAGATTCAATAAGAGAAATTCCTCAGGGCAGATGGAGTAAAGAGCTTTTAAAGAATTCGACTATAACGTTCGGAGGATTTGTCGATGATGTGGATAAGTTCGATCCTGTATTTTTCGGAATATCACCCCGAGAGGCAATTCAGATTGATCCTCAGCAAAGGTTCACACTTGAGGTCGCATACGAAGCAATGGAAGACGCGGGAATAAATCCCGAAACACTTGCCGGAACCAACACCGGTGTTTTCATTGGGATATGTACTTATGATTACTCAAGATTTTCTTCAGGTAAAAAAGAGCTCTTCGATGTTTACACAGGAACGGGTACATCTTTAAGCATCGCAGCTAATCGGCTTTCGTATGTATTTGATTTTCGCGGTCCCAGTATCGCTATTGACACAGCATGTTCTTCATCACTTGTCGCGCTTCATACCGCTTGTCAGAGTTTAAGATCAGGTCAGTCTGACGTTGCTCTTGCAGGAGGTGTAAATCTTCTGCTTGCACCGGACTGGAATGTAGTATTCACTGAAGCTGATATGCTGGCTTCCGACGGAAGATGTAAAACATTTGACGCATCAGCGGACGGTTATGTAAGAAGTGAAGGCTGCGGAATTATAGTGCTTAAAAAATTAAGTGATGCGGTACGAGACGGCGACAGGATCTATTCGGTAATAAAAGGTTCGGCGATAAATCAGGACGGACGCAGCAATGGGCTCACGGCACCTAATGGTCCTTCGCAGGAAGAAGTGATCAAAACTGCACTGCGTGAGGCGGATGTAAAAGCAAATGAGATCAGCTATCTTGAAACTCACGGAACGGGCACACCGCTTGGTGATCCGATCGAAGTAAATTCAATAGCGAAAGTTTTAACAAAAGACAGGTCGGAAGAAAATATTTGCTACATAGGTTCTGTCAAAACCAACATAGGACATCTTGAAGCGGCGGCAGGAATTGCCGGCGTCATTAAGACCTCACTCGCATTGTATAATAAAGAGATCCCTAAACATTTAAATTACAAAGCATTAAATCCGGAAATACTGATTGATGGCAAGCCGGTAAAGGTTGCAGACAGAAACATAATATGGGAAGGTCAGATCAGAAATGCCGGAGTAAGTTCATTCGGATTCGGCGGAACAAATGCGCACGTGATATTGCAGTCCGCGCCGGCTGTTAAAAATTCCGCATCAAAGACAAAGCCACTGAATATTTTTACACTAAGCGCGAAAAATGAGAATGCACTGAATGAATCAGTAAAGAAGCATCTTGAATTAATTAAGACTGATGATACTTTAAAGCTTGAAGATATTTGTTTTAGTGCAAATGAAGGCAGAGCATCGCACAGCCACAGGCTTGCGGTTATCTGTGCAGATAAGAATGAATTAAAAACTGAGTTAGAAAAATTCCTTGATGGTGAAAATTCACAAAGGACATTTACTTCCACTGTCAGAATAAATCATTTTCCAAAGACAGCATTTTTATTTCCCGGACAGGGCGCCCAATTTATCGGAATGGGCAAGGAGCTTTACGATACACAGCCATTATTCCGCACGATCATTAACAAGTGTGATGAGATCTTGAGGGATCATCTTGAGAAACCTTTGCTTGAAGTTTTATTTTATGAGAAGGATGAGAAATTAAATCCGATTAACGAAACAACTTACACTCAGCCCGCACTCTTCGCAATTGAATATGCGCTTGCAAAACTCTGGATGTCGTGGGGAATTAAGCCGGACGTAATGATGGGACACAGCGCCGGCGAATATGTAGCGGCTTGCCTCGCGGGCGTATTCAGTCTCGAAGACGGACTGAAGCTTGTTACCGAAAGAGGACGGCTCATGCAGACACTTACGGGTGACGGTGAAATGTACACAGTATTTACCGACGAGAACAGTGTCAAGAAGTATATTACCGGTTATGAGGATTCTGTATCAGTCGCTTCGATCAACAGTCCATTGAAGACAGTGATATCAGGTGAGAAGAATTCTATTGAGAAAATAATCTCAAGGATCGATTCCGATAAAATTGAATTCAAAAAAATAAATGTTTCCATAGCTTCACATTCACCGTTGATGAATCCGATGATCAGCGAGTTCAGGAAAGTTTGCAATGAAGTTCAATATTCAGATGCATCTATACCTGTTGTGTCGAATATCACAGGTGAAGTTGTGACAGATAAGATCTCGAATGCAGAATACTGGTGTGATCATATCCTTTCAACAGTGCGCTTCTCTGAAGGAATTAAGGCGAGTGTTAATTATGGATGCGAGTTCTTTATTGATCTTGGTCCGAAGCCTACTTCGATAAGCATGGCACAGGAAACAATTTCAGATCCGACAATACACTGGATACCGAGCATTAAATATAATTTCTCAATATGGGAAACGATGCTGCAGGGACTTGCTGCTCTTTATGTTAACGGAGTAAGTGTCGACTGGAAGGGCTTTGATAAGGACTTTGCGCACAAAAAAATCTCCCTCCCCTCTTATCCTTTTCAGAAGCAGAGATACTGGATCGATGATCTGAACAAGAAAGATCACGAGTCCGGACTTAATTTCACACAGCGGAATAATGAAAGCCATCCACTGCTCGGATCGATGATCGTTACTGCTTCAGATAATGAGTTTATTTTTAATTCACGAATTGAAAGCAATAATCCGGAATACCTCAAAGATCATCTGGTCTTTGGAAAGGTCGTTTTACCGGGAGCTGCTTACATTGAAATTGCCGCTGCCGCATTCAAAGAGATAACTGATAAAACAAAATTTTCTGTAACTGATATTTCCTTCAGGCATGCAATGGTAATTGAAGAAGGAAGTTTCAGGAATGTGCAGACAATTTTGGCTAAGAAAGAAAATGGAAATTATGAATTCAGAATATTCAGTCTGTCTGATTCCGACTGGACTCTTCATTCTTCAGGAAACATCAGCGATGCCACGCAAGATACAGCATCACCGGAGCTTGATAAGTTAAAAAATAAATTCACTCAAACATTTTCCCCTGCTAAAGTTTATGAGAATTCAAAGGAAACCGGTGTTGAATACGGCAAAGAATTCCAGGCAATAAGGGAATTGTTTACAAACGATAATTCAGCATTGAGCAGGCTTAAGCTTACCGGTAATGCACAAGATAAATATTTAATTCATCCTGTATTACTTGACGCTGCTTTTCAAACCGCGCTTTCAATTTTAATTAGAGACAAAGCCAAAGCCTTTATACCTGTCGGGGCAGAGAGCTTTAATTTTTATTCTGATGCAGGAGATGAAGTCTGGAGTCTTGTTGAAATTAAAGAAGGTAACACGAATTCAAACATTCATTCGGCAGATATAAAAATATTTACAAAAGAAGGAAAGAACGTTGCAGATATTTCAGATCTTAAACTTAAGGAAGTAAGCAGGGAAGAATTTACTGAGTCGATGAACAACATTAACGATTGGTTCTATGAAGTCAAATGGGAAGCATCGGATGAGAAAACTGCGTTAGACAGCGATGTCAGTGAAGTTTACAATGAAGTAAAGACTGTTCTTCCAAATCTTATCTCAGCAAATAATTTACAGGAATATAAAAACGAGATCGAAAGAATTGAGAAGGTTGCTCTTTCGTACATTGTATCCGCTTTAAGAAATTCAGGGCTTGATTTTGAAAAACAAGAAAGCTTTGGTGCTGATGAGATTGCCGTTAAATTTAACATTGCCAAAAGTCAAAGAAAACTATTTGACAGGTTGCTGCACATTCTTTCGGAGAATGGTATCCTGAAATTTTCTGATGGGAAATTTACTGTGAAGGATCACAAAGCTGAAGTTGCATTGGAAGACATTCCTTTCACATCAGCAACTGCCGAGCTTGAACTGCTCCGCCGCTGCGGTGAGCATCTCAATAATGTGCTTACCGGAAAGCAGGACGCCATACAGCTTCTGTTTCCCAACGGTGATTTCACATTAGCTGAAAAGCTTTACAAAGATTCACCCGGGTTCGTTGTAATGAATGAGGCAATAAAAAATGCTGTTGTCAATATTCTCAGCACAGGCAATTCAGACCATAAGATCCGTATCCTCGAAATTGGCGCGGGCACAGGAAGTACTGCATCATACATTCTTCCACTATTAAAAAATAATGCAAGCTATACATTCACAGACATATCCCCTGCCTTTTTTATTAAAGCAAAAGAGAAGTTTAATGAATTTGATAATGTTGAATACAAAGTTCTTGATATTGAGAAAGACCCGTCATCACAGAATTTTGATACTCACAGCTACGATATTATTATTGCTTCGAATGTTGTTCACGCGACAAAAGATCTCAGCGCCTCCGTTAAGAATATTAAATCTCTTCTCAATAGAAACGGGATAATAATATTGAATGAAGTAACAGAAAAGAAGAATTGGATCGACCTTACATTTGGGCTGACAGACGGCTGGTGGAGGTTTGAGGATGATAGTTTAAGGAAAAATTATCCTTTGCTTGGCAACGCGGAATGGAAGAAGTTTTTAGAAAGTGAAAGCTTTCAGGCGGAAGTTGCTTCACCTTCAGACCAAAAGAATTCACATAGCGCGCAGTCTTTGATCATTGCTCAGCAGCGAACTGAAATTAATTCGTCCCGAAGTCATCTTGTCATATTTAATGCAGGAAAAAATGATCCGCCATTGTCAGCTTATTTAAAAGTATCTGATGTTGATCATACTTTAATAAATGATGACAACAGTTTTAAGAAAATTTCCGGAAATAAATTCAGCATGAACTTTAATGAAGCTGAAGATCATAAAAAATTATTAACTGAGCTGGAGCTCAAGTCTGATAGTGTTCACATAGTCTATATTGCGACTGACAGAAACTCAATACGCACAAAAAGCATTTCAGATGATTCCATTGAACCCTGCGTTCACATTCTGAATATCATCAAAAGCATTTCGGGTGAACCAAAGTTTGAAGGCAGCACTCTTTCGATAATTACCTTCGAGACACAAAAGGTAACTGCTTCAGATACATCAGAAGGATTGATACACTCACCTCTATGGGGAATGGGTAAGGTCATCTCAATGGAACATCCGGGATTAAAATGTAAGCTGATCGACACTGACAGAAACTTTGAATGGAAGAATATTTTTTCTCAGATAAATTCAGAATCGGATGAAGATCAGACCGCCTTTAGGAATAATAAAAAATATTTAGCCAGACTGCAAAGAGTGAATTTCGGCAGGAGAAAAAATTTCACAGTCGATGAAAAAGGAACATATCTTATCACCGGAGGATTAAGCGGGCTTGGGATATTGTCCGCAAAATGGCTTGCTGATCAGGGCGCGAAGCATCTTGTTCTGACAGGAAGAAGAGGTATGGTTGAAGAATCACAAAAATATCTTGATGAGATCGAAGCCGCAGGAGTCGATGTTAAAGTTGTGAAAGCAGATGTCACAAATAAAGAAGAGCTTGGAAAGATCATTAAGGATGTTTCAAAGACAAAGTTTCCACTTAAAGGAATTATACATTCTGTCGGAGTGCTTGATGACGGAATAATTCTGAATCAGAGCAGGCAAAAATTTGGAAATGTAATGAATCCGAAGGTTGCCGGCGCCTGGTATCTGCATGAGCTCACAAAAAAGCTTGATCTTGAAATGTTCATAATGTATTCATCAGTCGCATCGATGCTGGGTTCTGCAGGTCAGGTAAACCACTCGGCTGCGAACGCGTTCCTTGACGCGCTGGCTCATTACAGAGCTTCCGAAAATCTGAATGCACAATGTATTAACTGGGGAGTATGGTCTGAAATAGGTTCAGCGGCTGCAAAGGGAGCTGATAAAAAAGAGAAGATCGAAGGTATCCTTAGTATAAATCCTTCTGAAGGAATCCGCGCGCTGAATAAAGCCGTTAGACTTAATGTAAATGAAGTTGGAGTTGTGCCGATCGACTGGGAAAAATATTCCGCTGTTTACAATAAACCTTATACATCAAAGTTGTTATCTTCCATAGTTAAGTCAGCGGAGACAACACAGTCAGGCACTAAAAAAAGTAAAGATGATTTCATAACTCAGCTTCAGAATTCAAAAGAAGAAGAGCATGGTGATCTGCTGATAAAATATTTTCAGGATCTTATCTCAAGAATCATGGGACTTGAGCCGGAAGATTTCGAACCTGAACAGCCGCTTAATACAATGGGACTTGATTCGCTGATGGCGATAGAGCTGAAGAACAAAGTTAATATAGAGCTTGGTGTCGATCTCAATCTTGTGAGATATATGGAAGAGACAAATATCGTACAGCTTGCAAACGAATTAAAAGAGCAGCTTCCCAAGATCCTGAAACGAGGAACGGATGCAGCCGAAACAAACGGAAAGCACGAAATTACTGATGAAGATAAAGCAAGAGACCTTCTTGCAAACCTTGAAGATCTGAGCGATGAAGAGCTGGACAGACTTCTCAATGAGACTAAATAACCGGAGATAAAACTGGATACGGAAACAAATACCGCTAAACTTTCTGCGCAGGAAAAAATTGCATTACTGAAAAAGCAATTATCCGAAAAGGCAAACAAGGAAAAGATAACCTACTCACTTTCGTACGGTCAGAAGGCATTGTACTTTTTATATATGAACTCGCCCGAAAGCTACGCGTACAATGTAGCTTTTACAGTAAGGATCATTTCAAAGCCTGATACAGAAGCTTTAAAGAAAACTTTTCAGAAGCTTATCAACAGGCATCCTTCCTTAAGAACAAATTATAAGTTAGCTGACGGCATACCAGTTCAGGAAGTCAGTGGCTACAAAAATGTTTCATTTGAAATTACTGACGTGTCAAAATTAAATGATCAGCAGTTAAAAGCATTAATAAAGAAAACCAACGAGATACCTTTCGATCTTGAGAATGATGATCTTTTTAAAGTTTACTTATTCAAAACTTCAGATGAAAATTATGTGATGCTTATCAGCATGCATCATATCGTGAGCGACGGCTGGTCTATCGGGATCATGTTCGACGAGATAAAGGAACTGTATGAAGCTGAGTGCGATGGAAAGCAGATCACGCTGCCTCCGCTCACAAAAAATTATTCCGATTACGTTAAAGCACAGCAGGATTTTATACAGAGTACTGACGGAGCACGACAACTCGATCACTGGAGGAATGAATTGTCGGGCGAGCTTCCTGTTCTGACTCTTCCTGAAGATCATCAGCGTCCACAAATACAAACTTACAACGGAGCAACTGAATATTTTACATTGAGCCGTGAACTGATCGACAAGTTAAAAAAACTTTCGCAATCAGAAGGTACTACTTTATTCGCAACACTATTATCCGCTTACCAGATATTTCTTCACAAGTATACCGGGCAGGAAGATCTCATCACAGGAATTCCGACAGCCGGAAGAAATCAGACTGAGTTTGAAAAGATAACAGGATATTTTATTAATCCTGTTTCAATAAGGACTGACAGTTCGGATGATCCCCTGCTTAAAAATTTCATAGGTACAGTTAAGAAGAAGATCCTTAATGGAATTTCAAATCAGGACTATCCTTTCCCTTTACTTGTGGAAAAGATGCTGCAGAAGAGAGATCCGTCACGCTCACCTGTGTTCCAGACATTTTTCGGACTTCAGAAGGTTCAGAGCAATGATGTAATGCAGGAAATGATCGTTCCGAAAAATACCGGTGAAAAGGCGCAGTGGGGCAAGCTTGCACTGGAGGCATACGATATTTCACAGCAGGAAGGACAGTTTGATCTTACTGTTGAATTTGTTGAAGGGAAAAGAATTTTTTCGTGCGCTTTTAAATATAATACGGATCTGTTCAAGAGAGATACGATCGTACGCATGACCGGTCACTTTACAAATTTGCTTGAGGACATTGCTGCGAATCCCGGCAAAAGAATTTCTCAGCTTGAGATCCTTTCAGCAAAAGAGAAAAACTTAATGCTGAATGAATGGAATGAAACTGATTTTACTTTTGAAAATTTCAAGTGTGTTCATAAGCTTATTGAAGAGCAAACAATTAAAACTCCTGATGCAACAGCAGTTGTCTTTGAAGATCAGAAGTTAACTTACGATGAATTAAACAAACGCGCCAACCGGCTTGCGAATTATCTCATCAAACAGGGTGTGGCAAAAGGAACATTCGTTGGGCTTTGCATTGAACGTTCACCCGAAATGATCATTGCGATTCTGGCTGTGCTAAAGACGGGAGCAGCTTATATTCCGATCGACACATCTTATCCTCAAAGCCGGATCGAATTCATGATCTCCGATTCAAAAGCCGGAGTCATTATTTCACAGGAAAGTGTAAAGGAAAATTTACCATCGAGAATTACTACAACGATATTCATTGATACAGAATTGGAAAAAATTTCAAATGAGAATGATAGTAATTTTGATGTAGATGTTTCATTGAAAGATCTCGCTTACGTTATCTATACATCCGGTTCCACAGGAACACCCAAAGGCGTAATGATAGAGCATAAATCCCTGGCAAATCACATGCTGTGGATGACGGAGAGATTCGGATTTGATAATACTGACAGTGTACTTCAAAAAACTCCTTTCAGCTTTGACGCTTCTGTCTGGGAATTTTATCTGTCGCTTCTTACGGGCGGAAAGCTGGTCATAGCAAAGCCGGAAGGTCACATGGATATTTCCTATCTTATCGATACGATCATAAAAAATAATATAACGACTTTGCAGCTTGTGCCGACATTGCTGAGAATGCTGCTTAATGAAAACGGGATAGAGAACTGCACATCTCTTAAAGCTGTCTTTTGCGGAGGAGAAGCTCTGACTTATGAACTTAAAGAAAAACTGTTTGAGAAGCTTGATGTAAAGTTCTATAACTTTTACGGACCGACTGAAGTAACCATTGATTCGGTTTATCATGAATGTAAAAAAGAAGACAGCTTTATTCCGATCGGCAAACCTGTGTACAATACGCAGGCATATATTGTTGATAAGTTTTTGAATCCCGTGCCGGCAGGAGTTGCAGGCGAACTGCTTCTCGGCGGAGTTGATGTTGGAAGAGGCTATCTCAATAACAAAGAGCTCACGGATGAAAAGTTCATCAAAGATATTTTCAGAAAAGGAGATACCAGACTTTATAAGACAGGTGATCTTGTAAAATACAGGAGTGATGGTAATATTGATTATCTGGGTAGAGTTGACAGGCAGGTAAAATTACGGGGTTACAGAATTGAGCTTGAAGAAATCGAATCTAAACTTACACAGTATGACGCAATAAAAAATTGCGCAGTGATCGTGAGGGAAGATAAGCCGGGAAGTCAAAAGCTTGCAGCTTATATTGTCACGGATGATCCCGGTAAGCTTTCATTGAATGAATTGAAGAATCACCTGAGAAAGAGTTTGCCGGAATATATGATCCCGAACGCCTTTGTTTTCCTTGATAAAATTCCTATGCTTCCAAACGGAAAGATAGACAGGTCATCGCTTCCCATGCCGGATGCACCGGCTGTCAGCGAAGATAACTTTGCCGAAGCAAGTCTTCCGGTAGAAAAGATATTGTCGGATATATGGAAGCAAATACTGGGGCTGGAGAAGATCGGTATCAATGATAATTTTTTCGAGCTCGGCGGTGATTCCATCATAAGCATTCAGATAATTTCAAAAGCTAATCAGTCGGGAATAAAAATTACTCCGAAACAAATATTTCAGTATCAGACAATTGCAGAGCTTTCATTGGTAGCTGAACTGGTAAAAGAACAGAGATCCGATCAGGGAATGGTAACAGGTGAGCTTCCTCTTACACCCGTTCAACACTGGTTCTTCGAAAGAGATCTTCCTGAACCACAGCACTATAATCATTCAGTATTATTAAAAGTACCGAAAGGTCTGAATTCAATTTATCTCAGGGATGCTCTTAAGGAAATGATCTCTCATCATGACGCATTAAGACTGACCTTTAATCTTAAAGACGGAAAGCATAGTCAGTACAATGCAGGCGTAAGTGATGACATTCCGTTTTACACTGAAGAAGCACCGGACAACGATTCGCTGCAACGGATTATTCAAAAGTATCAGACTTCCATTGATCTTTCAAAAGCTCCCTTGATCAAAGTCGTTCTTTTTAAAATCAAAGACAGTAAAGAAGACCGCTTGCTGATAATCGTTCATCATCTTTGCATTGACGGTATATCCTGGAGGATCCTGCTTGAAGATCTTTACAATGTTTATACCAGTATGAATGCGGGGAAGAAATTTAAACTCTCCGCTAAGACTGACTCATTCAAAGACTGGAGCGACAGAATAAATGAACTCGCTGATACGGATAATCTCAAAAATGAAAAAGATCACTGGCTCAGTCTGTTGAACTTTAATTTCAAAAACATCCCTCCGGATATTGAAAATGAAAAAAAGCTTAATACCATTGAGTCGGCAGAGACTGTCAGGATCGATGTTGAAGACGCATTGACACAATCACTTTTAAAGGAAGTCCCAAAAGCATATAATACTCAGATCAATGATATTCTGCTTGCAGCACTTTCACTGGCTTATGCTGAATGGAGCGGTGAGAAGAGGATGCTGATCAATCTTGAGGGACACGGACGCGAGGAAATTTCTGAGAATGCTGATGTGAGCAGAACAATAGGCTGGTTTACTTCCATGTTCCCGGTGATGCTTGAAGCTTCCGATAAGAATGAAACGGGAGAATTAATAAAGTCCACCAAAGAACAATTGAGAAGCATACCTTCTAACGGAATTGGTTTTGGCATGCTCAGATATAACTGCAGTGATAAGAAGATCAGAAATGATTTTAAAAAAATTAACATACCGGAAATAATTTTTAATTATCTTGGACAGTTCAGCGAGTCGATAGCTACCGGTTCGGACTGGAGATTCGGCAAGGACGCGATCATACTTGATCAGAATAAACAGGGACAGAGAAGCCATCTTATGGAAATAAACGCGATGATAATTGACAACAATTTACAGATGGAATTCTGTTACAGTAAAAATTTTCATAAAGAAGAAACAATAATTACATTTGCAAACTCATACAAAAATTCTTTGATAAAGATCATTCAGCATTGTACTGAAACCGATTCGGGAGGATTTACACCTTCTGATTTTTCCGCGGCAGGACTCGATCAGCAGGAGCTTGACAACTTACTTTCAAACTTAAACTAAGCATGCAGCAAAATACTAAAGAAAATATAGAAGACATTTACGAGCTTTCACCGATGCAGCAGGGTATGCTGTTTCATACTTTATACACCGAAGGTTCGGACTCTTACTTTGAGCAGTTCTGCTACAATCTTTCGGGCGAACTTGATGAAGGATCTTTCAGGAAAGCCTGGGAAGAAGTTGTTGCAAGGCATGGAGTTTTGAGAACTTCTTTTCAGTGGAAAGGAATTTCGAAACCGGTGCAGCTTGTAAACAGATCAATAGAACTTCCCTGGAAAACACTTGACTGGAGTAATTTAAGTAAAGATGAACAGCTAATTGAATTCAATAAGTTTTTAAAGTCTGACCGTGCTGAAGGTTTTGTTATGGAGCAGGCGCCGCTTATGAGATGTGCGCTAATAAAAATGAGTAAGGATTCTTATGAATTTGTATGGAGCTTTCATCACATTTTAATGGACGGCTGGAGCTATCCTGTTCTGCAAAAAGAAGTGTTCACTATTTATGAAGCGCTTAAGGAAAATAAAACCTATGAGCTTGCGAGACCTTTGTCTTATAAACAATTCATAGTCTGGCTTAATCAGCAGGATAAAACTAAAGCGGAAAATTTCTGGAGAAAGGAATTAGCGGGCTTTAATTCACCGGGAAGCTTTTCAAACATTGAAAACGCTTCAGCAGGCAATGAAAATTTAAAAGATGAAATTGATCATTCATCAATAAAGCTCACGGCTGAACTTACAACAAAGCTTCAGGAGTTTGCAAGAAAAAATCAGATCACTCTGAATACTATAATTCAGGGAGCGTGGGCTTATGTAATGAGTGTCTACCGCGGCGAAAGCGATGTTATGTTTGGAGGAGTAATATCAGGACGTAATCCATCTCTTAAAGGTATCGAGTCCATGGTCGGGCTTTTCATTAACACATTACCGGTCAGGGTGAATGTAAATCAGGATAAAATTATTGTTGACTGGCTTAAGGATCTTCAGGCGAAGCATTTGGAAAGAGATGAATATTCTTACAGCTCGTTGGTTGACATACAGGAGTGGAGTGAAATCCAGCGCGGTTCAAAATTATTTGAGAACATAATTGTATTTGAGAACTATCCTCTTGACAAATCACTAGAGAACGGTGTAGCCGGAATCAAAATCAATGATCTTCGTGCATTTGAAAGAACAAATTTCCCTCTGACAGTTTTGATAGCTCCGGGTGAGGCGTTGACCATTACAATTGCTTACGAAACCGCGAAGTTCACAGCACAGATCATTTCGCAGATACTTTTAAATTTCAAGACAGTACTTGAGAACATCGCAGCCAATCCGCTGCAGAAGCTTGCCGATCTTCCGGTATTAACGGATGAGGAAAGTGATAAAATATTATTTCAATGGAATGAAACCGAACATGAGTTTCCCAAAGATAAATGTATTCACGAACTGATCGAAGAGTCTGTCAGCAAGAATCCCGACGCGGTCGCGGTTGAATTTGGAAACGTGACAATGACTTATAAGCAGCTTAATGAAAGATCGAATCAGGTTGCAAATTATCTGCAGCATCTTGGCATAAAGCCAAATGACATGGTTGGTCTCTGCATTGAGCGCTCTCCTGAGATGGTAATCGGGCTTCTCGGAATACTTAAGTCGGGCGCGGCGTATGTTCCGCTTGACGCTAATTATCCTCCGGAGAGAATTGCATTCATGATCGAAGATACCAAAGCACCGGTAATTCTTACCACTGAGCAAATTTCACAGCGGCTTCCCGCATCAGACACGAAATTTATTTTAATTGACAAGGACGCAGAAGAGATCAGCAAACAAAGTACCGGACAGCCGGAAAAGAAAGTTACACCCGGGGATCTTGCTTATGTGATCTATACGTCCGGCTCCACCGGCAAGCCGAAAGGCGTGCTGATGAGACAGGACGCGCTTGTAAATCTTTTGTACTGGCAGCTTGAAGGACAGAAGTTTGGAAGAGGATACAGAACATTACAGTTCACTACACTTAGCTTTGATGTTTCATTCCAGGAAATATTTTCAACCTGGTATTCCGGCGGGACACTCGTGATGATGACTGAAGAACAAAGACAGGATCTTCCGGAAATTGTAAAGATAATCATTAATAAAAAAATACAACGGCTGTTCCTTCCGTTCATCGCACTACAGGAGCTTGCTGAATTATATTCTTCGATCGGAAATAATGAAAAGCTTTCACTTAAAGAAGTGAACACGGCGGGCGAACAGCTTCAGAACACTCCCGCGATCATGAATCTTTTCAGCAAGCTGGAAAAGGATTTTATATTTACGAATCAGTACGGACCATCCGAAGCGCACGTTGTAACGAGCTATACACTGAGCAATGACGTGAATGTTTGGGTAAAGCTTCCGCCGATCGGAAAACCGATTTACAATACTCAGATGTATGTTTTGAATTCTTCAATGAATCCCCTGCCGGTCGGCGTGCCCGGTGATCTCTATATTGGCGGAGTATGTTTAGTGAACGGATATCTTAACAGACCTGAGCTTACTGATGAAAAGTTTTCAGACAATCCATTCGGAGCACACAGCAGCGACACTCATGAAAAAATTTATAAGACGGGTGACATTGCAAAATATTTGCCCGATGGTAACATTGAGTATCTCGGAAGATCCGATAACCAGATCAAGATGAGAGGATACAGAGTTGAGCTTGGGGAGATCGAATCGGTGCTTGGAGAATATTCACTGCTGAAGAATGCTGTTGTCATAATGCAGGAAATAAATAAAGATGATAAGAGGCTGATAGCATATTTAGTTACCAATGACGGAAAGGAAATTGATGTTGCCGAGTTAAAGAAGTTCTTAAAACTGAAGCTGCCTGATTACATGGTGCCTTCTGAGTTTATCTATATAAATGAAATTCCGCTTACCCCCTCAGGTAAGATCGATCAGCGTTCGTTGCCTTTACCTGAACTAACGCGCGTCAGCGAAAGTCAGAACTATTCCGAACCAAAGGATTCACTTGAGCTCCAGCTTGTAAAGATCTGGGAAAAAGTATTGGGTATAAAGCAGATCGGTGTGAAGGATAATTTTTTTGAGCTGGGCGGGCATTCGCTTCTTGCCTTGCGAGTATTTGGATACATTGAAAAACTGACAGGAAGAAAGCTTGCGTTGTCAACGCTCTTTAATTCGCCGACGATCGAAGAGCTTGCCACAATATTAAAAGATGAGGGCTGGACTCCTCCGTGGAAATCGCTTGTTGCCGTAAAGCCGGGCGGATCAAAGCTTCCGTTCTATTGCGTGCCGCCGGGAGCCGGGACGGCATTACACTTTCAGGATATGATAAAGTACATTGCGAAGGATCAGCCGTTCTATGTTCTTGAATCGCTGGGACTTGACGGTAAAACAAAGCCGCACAATACAGTAGAAGAGATGGCTACATTTTATGTAAAGGAAATTCAGACATTGCAGCCGGAAGGTCCTTACCTTCTCGGAGGCAGATGTTTTGGCGGAAGAGTTGTGTTTGAAATGGCGCAACAGTTTGCAAAGCTCGGACAGAAGGTTGCGCTACTTGCAATTTTCGATACCTGGCCTCCGTTCATCGCTTTGCCTCCTGCACACATTCCTCAGCAAAGGGATCTTAAACATTTTGTTACACGTTCATATCAGCATTTAAAAACGGGAGAGCTATGGGCAGTTGCGAAAAAATATTCAACAAATAAATTTCTTAAGTTTAAGTGGAGAGTTCAGAATAAGATCGAATATGTTTTCAGTGATGCGAAGAAGAGATGGTATAAAGAAATAATGCTCATGCATTTCAAGGCACAGGATAATTATGTTGCAAAGAAATATCCGGGAAAGATCACACTGATCGAATGCGCGACATTCAAAGCTGAATATCGAGAAGGATGGAAGGCACTTTCTGAAGGCGGGTTTGAGGCGTATGTTGTTCCTGATACTAATCACAAGACAATCGTCAAAGAACCTATGCTTAGATTTTTTGCTGAGAAGCTAAATTTCGTTTTACAAAAGACACATGATGAAGTGAACGGAAAGTCATCTTCAAATGGAGTCTCAAAGCAGCAGAAAGAAAAGACTGAAGCTGTATTAAACTGACAGCTTAGAGGCAGCTCAATGAATATCAGCGAAAATGAAATTCATATCTATCATACTTCACTTGAGATCTCCGCGGAACAATTGACCGACTTTGCAAAAATTCTATCAGGTGATGAGATCGAAAGAGCTGATAAATTCAAATTTGAAAAACATAAGCGAAGATACATTGCGGCAAGATCTTTCCTGAGAAATATTCTCTCACAATACATACACATTCCCGCCGATAAGATCATATTTGCATACACAGACAAAGGCAAACCATACATTCCCAATAGTAAGATCAAATTCAATCTAGCTCATTCTCACGAACGTGCAGTTTACGCGGTAACTTTAAACGACGAGATTGGAATTGATATAGAGCACAGAAGAAAGATCGAAGACGCGATGGAAATAGCAAAGAGGTTTTTTTCGAAAGATGAGATCGAAGCATTAACGAAGCTGGAAGAGCAACACATCAGTGATGCTTTTTTGAATTGCTGGACAAGAAAGGAAGCGTTCATAAAAGCTGTAGGAGAAGGGCTTTCATACCCTCTTGCTGACTTCACAGTTTCGATCGATAACGATCGAGCAGAAATACTCAGGATAAAAAAAGCACCGGAGGAAATTTCAGAATGGCAGTTAATCAATGTGGAGGTCAATGGGGAATATGTTTCAGCATTAGCTGTAAAGAGACAATTATCAGTTATCAATTATCAATTATCAATGATCAATTATCAATGATCAATTATCAATGATCAATTATCAATGATCAATTATTAATGTTCAATGATTAATGTTCAATGTTCAATTATATAATGATTGCCGGAAAGGCACACCTTATACCTTTGTCATTCTGAACGAACGCAGCGGAGTGAAGTGAAGTGAAGAAACCATTCACTTCGAAACCGAAAGGGATCAACAGTTGAATGTATTCTTCGCTTCGCTCAGAATGACAAATAAATTCAATCCGCCGTTGTTGGTGTTCCAAAAATCTTGCTAAAACCGACTGGAGGAATGTTTAACTTTGAAAGCAAAAATTTTTGGTCACCAACAACGAATCTATGTATGTTTTTCCTTCCTCAAAATGAAATCAAGCTTGTTATATTGCATGAATAAAATTATTTTAGACATGGTATTAAAAAATTAAATTCATAATCTATGATAAAGAACTTTTATTTCTTCACAGCAACAATCCTGGAATGGAAACATATTCTGAAACCCGATAAATACAAAGATATAATTATTTAGAGTTTCAGATTCGCAGTCAAGGAAAAGCGAGTGAGAATTTTTGCTTTTGTTATCATGCCAAATCATTTTCATACAGTATGGAAAACAAATGAGCTGTTGGAAAAGTCGGATTTTCAAAGGGATACTTTAAAATATATATCTCAGACGACATTGAGAGATTTAAAAATAAATCATACTGAAATACACAAAGGGTTATATGTAGGTGCAAAGGACAGAGAATATCAATTATGGGAACGAAATCCATTGTCCGTTCCGCTGTTCACACAGAAAGTTGTAGAACAAAAAATAAATTACATTCATTTTAATCCTGTTTATCCCAAGTGGAATTTAGTTGATGAACCTCATCACTACAAGTATTCATCTGCAAAGTTTTACAATGAGGGCAGGGATGAATTTTTTAAATTTTGGATTTTCGATTTTAGATTTTAGATTTATTTCAATTTGAATATTTTCGTTCCTGCAGAGTCCTTCGCACAAACTTTTCACTATCTTGAAAATCTATACGGCGAAGTGACTCTGGGGAGACGACAAAGTAACGATTTGGTAATTGGGATTTCGGATTTGGGATTTGACTAATTTTAGATTTATTTCAATTTGAATATTTGTAATTTTGTAATTCGTAATTCTTAATTCCTAATTTTTAATTCTAATCTATTTGCGAGCTCTAATTCATCGATTTTACTAATTAACCATGTATGGTTTAAAAAACGGTATTCATTAACGTCAATTTTCAATTGTTCAAGCTCAAACTTATTAAATTTTTCTCTTAACTTAAAAAGAATTTTGATATGATCAGAAATTTTAGAGATTGCTAATCCTTTTTCATCATCTAAAATATTTT